>JBBJMR010000248.1:0-13127 GCA_037720395.1 Polyangiaceae bacterium | reverse complement strand
CGGAAACGTGGCGCCATGGACGTAGCCGACGCTGATGGCGTGCAGCCCCGGCCGCGGCCCGAATGCCTCGGACCACAGCGAGATCTGCTCGGAGCTGAAGCTGGGCTGCGCCAGCACCGGCTCGTAGACGATGCCCTCCACCGAGGGGTTGACCTGCCCGAAGTAGGCCAGGTGCATGGGGCGCGCGTCGGGGTGCCGCGCCATCCAGTCCTGGAGCTCGAGCAGGTCCTGCCCCCAGTCGACGTTGCTGTCGAGCAGGTGCCGGGGCCCGCCGCGCGTCCCGCCGGCCAGTGCGTTGAAGTAGCTGAGCGAGTGCGGCACCACCGCCAGCGACGCGGCCGCCGCCGACAGCGCCAGCGCGCCCACCAGCGCCGTGCGGGCGCGGCCCTGGCAGCGAGCCCAGGGCACCAGACGCGCGACGTGGATGAACAGGAACGGGAAGACCGGCAGCACGTAGCGCAGGTGGTGCGAGAACCCGGTCTGCGAGCTGACGAAGGCCAGGATCACCGCCGGCGGCAGGAGCACGCCGAGCTCGCCGGCAACCGGCCGCCGCACCGCGACGACACCGGCCAGAGCGACCAGCCCCCAGAGGCCGAGCGGGACCTTCAGCGCCAGGCCGTAGAGGTAGTAGTACCACCAGCCCTCGTTGCGCCACTCTCCGCGCAGGTACGAACGCAGGCCGACCTGGAAGTCGCGCCGCTGCACGTCGATGCCGCGCACCATGTCCTCCGGCAGCGGCAGGCGCACGCCGGAGCGCGGTGCCGGCGAAGCGATTCGCGGAGAGGCCGCCGTCCTCGGGGCGGTCACCGACCTCGATCCCCGAGAAAGTCGAGCTCACGAAGGGGATGTCGCCGAGGCGCGGCAGCACGCCGCGGAAGCCGTAGCCCGCGTGGACGACGGCCAGCGAGAGCGCCAGCGCGGCCAGCAGCGGGCCCGCCAGGCGCGCCCGCGCACCGCGACCCGACGCGCGCCACACCAGGACGGCGCCGATGGGCAGGAGCACCAGGAGCGTCAGCTTGGTGAGCAGGGCCAAGCCGAGCAGTGCGCCGAATCCGAGCGCGCCGCGCCACCCGGGCGCGCGCAGGTAACGGTCGAGTGCGAAGAGCGCCGTCACCGCCATGGCCGTCGCCGGCAGGTCCGGCGTGCACACCGCCGCGTGGGCGAGGATGTTCGGCTCGAAGCACCAGCAGCCCAGCGCCAGCAGGGCGGCGCCGTCGCCGAAGCGCCGGCGCGCCCAGGCGAACACCACCGCGGCCCCGAGCAGCGACCACAGGAGGTTCGGGTAGCGGGCGATCTTGACCAGATCGAAGAGGCGCTTGCCGTTGTTGCGAATGAACCCTTCGGCCATCCGGAACTCGGGCCGCGCCGCGGGGCGCGCGCGCCAGTGCGCGAGCGTGCTCCAGTCCGTCCTCGGGCTGGCGGCCAGGACCGGCAGCGTGGCCACCATGCGCGGCAGCGGCGGGTTGACCCGATACATGTGGAAGGTGCCGGTCTGCCAGTGGCTGAGCCCCGACTGCAGGTAGCCCGGCTCGTCGAAGGTCACGTACGTCCGCTGGATGCCCCACACCACCAGCGCCGCGTGCACCGCGAACAGCGCCAGCGCCGCGGCGAGGACGCGCCCGCCACGCGCCCCCCGCCCAGCGAAGAGGGCGCGCGGCCGAGGGCTCATGCCCGGGCGCGATCGGTGCCGAGGAGCGGCACCGCAGCCGGGCGACCACGGGCCGCAAGACGGACGATGGTCCCCAGGATGCGCAGCCCATCGCGGAGCACGCGGATCTTCGAGGTGCTCCCCGGAGGCCGCACCCCGAGGTCGACCGGCAGCTCGAGCACGCGTTCGCGTTGCAGGAGCGCGCGCACGGTGAGCTCGGTCTCGATCTCGAAGCCGTCGCTGGAGAGCGGCGTGCGCTCCGCGAAGGCGCGCGAGAAGGCGCGGTAGCCGGAGAGCAGGTCGGTGAGCCGTGCCCCGAAGAGCAGGTTCACGCAACCCATGAAGCCGATGTTGCCGCACCAGTTGAGGAAGCGGAAGCGACTGGTGGAGCGCTGGTGCAAGCGCGACCCGACCACCATGTCGGCGCACCCGGCCAGCACCGGCGCCACCAGGTCGCCGGCGGCGCTGGCCGGATAGGTCCCGTCACCGTCGACCATCAGGTACACGTCGGCCGAGATTCTGCGGAACATCTCGCGCACCACCCGGCCCTTGCCGCGGGCGGCCACGGAGAGGACCGTGGCGCCCGCGGCGGCGGCGACCCGCGCGGTGGCGTCCGTGGACGCGTTGTCGAGCACGTAGACGTGCGCCTCCGGCAGGGCGGCACGGAAGTCGCGGACGACGCCGGCGATGGTCGGCTCCTCGTTCAAGCACGGGATGCAGAGCGCCACCCGCGTTCGATGCGTTGCCACCTGGCTGCCTCAGTAGCCGCAGTTCAGACAGGTGCCGGGCGGATCGGTCCCATCGCAGTTGCAGATGGTGACCGTCGTCCTGACGCAGCCGCCGTACTGGCAGTCGTACTCGGGCGGGCAGGACCCGGAGCAGTACACGGTGACGCCGCAGTGGGAGTCGACCATGCATTGCCCGCTGGTGCAGGTGAAGCAGTACTCCGGTGGCCCGCCGGTGCTGGCCGTGGCCGAGCTCGGACCGGGACCGCCGCCGGGGCCGGTGGGATCCGGCGGGGGGACGCAGGAGCACCGGTTCTTGAGGCAGCTGTTGTTGGTCTGACCCTGCGCGGTGCAGTACGCGTTGCACTTCTGGATGTTGCAGTTGTTGGCGCAGGTGTGCTCGCTCGGGTCGAGCGTTCCGTCGGCCCAGGGCGGCGCCTCGTCCTGGCATTGCTGCAGGGTGAACGCGTTGAAGTACGACGTCATGCACAGCGCCAGGTCGACCACACCCAGCCCGACGGCGACGACGCAGGTCAGGCAGGCGGGAATGGCCACGAACGCCGCCAGCCCTTCGCTGAAGAAGATGGCCACGCCGGCCGGCCCGCAGATGGTGCAGGCGGCGGCGGCGATTCCCCCGGAGGCGATGACCGCCAGGAACTGGCTGCAAGCCGCGCTCTTGTGGAGCGCCTCCTGGCTCTGTCCGATGTTGCCGTCCCCCGGGTGCTGGTGCGGCATCTTCTCCGAGGCACCCATCATCTCGGCCAGCGCGGTCTGCCAGGCGGCGTCGCTGCCGAGCACGTACATCTCGCGCAGCGCGTGCGTGGAATCGAGCACCGCGAAGTCGGTGTTGGTGGAGGTCCAGGCCTTCACCTGGTCGGAGAAGCCCTCCGCCTCGGGGCTCGGCAGGTGCTTGCGGTTCTCCTGCGCTCCGTCGCGCCCGGTGGCGTAGACGACCCCTACCAGGTGCCCGGCGCGGTGCTCGCTCCCCATGGTGAAGTGGGCGCCGTTGGTTCGATAGGTCACCGCCTCGACGACCAGGTCGCCGTGCTCCTCGATGCTGCCGACGGCCGAGGCCTTGCTGCCATCCCGGGCCGTGAAGCGGATGGGCGCCGCCGGGTCCTGCCCGTCGATCACCAGCTCGCCGAGCTGCCCGCCGGTCGCGTCCAGGGCGACGACGCGCACCAGCGGCGCGCCGCCGGCGAGCTGCTCGTAGCTGACGTCGAGCATGCTGGCGCCGAGCAGCTGCTGCGACAGCTCTCCCGCCGGGACACGCTGGCTCAGCGAGGTCTTGGTCTCCGCCGCCGGCGTGGACTCGGGCTCGCGCTCGGCGCTGCAGGCCACGCCGAACAACAGCCCGCTCCCGGCGAGCACGGCGGCGATTCCCGCACCGTGCTTCCATCCCCGTCGCAACACACGTTGAAGAGATCCTTGTCGTCGATACATTCGCGCCTCCGTGGAGAGCGCACATCGCAAGACGCACACCAGCCGAGATCCGCGCGTTTGTCGGGGCGCGACCCGACGGTTGCGCAGGAGGTGCGCTCCGCGTCAGCGCGCGGATTGCGCCAGACCTTCGCAGTCGCCGCGGAGGAGCTCGGTCAGGGGGGGGGCGGGGGCCCGCGGGGCCGGGGCGGTGGCCAGGCAGCGCCGCAGCGCCTCCGCCATGCGCGCCGGCACGCCCGGGCAAGGACGCGGCGGCGGCGCGTAGCCGCCGCGGTAGAGCGCGGTCACCGGCGGCTCGAAGAACGGCCGCAGGCCGGAGAGGAGCTCGTAGGCCATGACCCCGAACGCGAAGACGTCGGCGGCCGGCGTCGCGTCGCGCGCGCCGAAGGACAGCTCCGGCGCCATATAGAGCGGCGTGCCGAGGACCACACCGGTCTCCGTGCGCGGGCGCGCCGATGTCTCGCCGGTGGCGCCATCTGCCGCATCCACGGTCGCGCCACGCTCGGTGACCGCCGGCTCGCCGCCGTCGTCGCCGGCGACGGTGGCGATGCCGAAGTCGGTGAGCTGCACCAGGGGTGCCTCGTCGCTGCCGCTGATGAGCACGTTGCCCGGCTTCACGTCGCGGTGGACGATGCCGTGCCGGTGAATGGCCGCCAGCGCGTCGGCCAGCTGGCAGAGCACGGGCATGGCCCAGTCGACGTCCCCGAAGCGGTCCGCCGCCTGCCGCAACGAGCAGCCGTCGACGAAGGCCATCACCAGGAAGAGGAAGCCCTCCGGCGCCACCCCGACGTCGGCGATGCCGACCACGTTGGGGTGGTCGAGCTCGCTGACCAGTTGCGCCTCGCGTGCGAAGCGCGCCGCCTGGGCGGCGTTCACGCGTCCGGTCATGATCTTCATCGCCAGCCGCCGGCCGTCGGCCAGGCGCTGCACCTCGTAGACCTTGCCCATGCCTCCGGCACCGAGCTCGCGCTCCACCCGATAGCGGCCGGCGACCACGGCGCCGGCCACCAGCTCGGTGCGCGGCCCGGACCCGCGGCCGAACGAAGAGAGCAGTGCGGCCAGGTCGCGGGAGCGCTCGCCGAGCTGCCGGCGCAGCTCGTCTCCGAGCACCGCCACCTCGCGCTGGCGGCCCTCGAGCTGGACCACGCGCGCCGCGAGCTCCGCGTTCAGCGCATCGACGCGCCGGAAGGCGAGGATGTGCTGGCGGCTGAGCGCGATCGATTGCAACAGCGCGAAGAGCAGCAGCCCGATGCCGCCGGTGCGGACGCCGCCGAGCCACTCCCCGAAGCCCAGCCAGGCGATGGCGTCGTTGACGATCGAGGCGCCGAGCAACACCCAGCACGCGAAGACGATGCGCGCGTTGACATCCGAAGGGGTGCGCCGGATCAAGCGCCACAACCAGACGAGCTCGTAGCAGAGGGCGAAGGCCACCGTGCCCAGCGCCAGCGGCGCCAGCCGCTGGCTGGCCAGGAACGGGTCGGCGAAGAACGGCGCAGGCAGGACGACCAGCAGCGGGAGCGCCAGGATGAAGGCCGGCGCGCGGCCGAGCCCGAACTCCGCGTGCGTGAAGCGGATGGTGGCCACCACGGCCGCGGCCAGCGCCGTCCCGAGGATGGGGACGTCCAGCGTGCCCACCGCCTGGGTCAGGCCGAGGTTGAAGAGCGGATAGACGGTGGCGGCCAGCGTGGCCAGCGCGAACCAGCCGTGCGCCCGGTGGCGCCGGTCGAAGAGGAACACCGCAAAGTAGGTGAGCCCGACGGTGAGCAGCGTGGCCAGCGCGCCCCAGGAGCCCAGCAAGGAGACGGCGCTGCGCAGGCGGAACCCGCGGTCTCCGCGGAGATCGCCGGTCAGCCGCGGCACGGCGCCGAGCCAGGCGCTCTGCGTCCAGCGGTGCTCGACGCGCAGCTCCAGCTCCAGCTGCCCGTCCTCGGTCGCCCCGCGCGGGATCCTCCAGAGCTGGGGCCCGGTGGCGCGGTACCCCTGCGCGTCCTCCATGGTGGCCTGCGCCTCCACGCCATCCGCGAAGAGCGCGGCGCGACCGTGGAACAGCGGCACCGCCAGCGCCACGGGGCGGCCGGCGAGGTGCGCGGGAAGCGTGACCCGCGTCCGCAGCGCGTACTCACCCTCCAGCGCGTCCAGGTGTGCGGGCAAGGTGACCTGCGTCGTGCGGCCGCCGGCGACCAGCGACCAGCGGGAGAGCTCGACCGCGTCCCCGTCGCCGCCGCACCCGAACAAGGCCAGCACCGCGACCACGCAGCAAGCCACCCATCGCACCCGTGCGTTCACCGACACGTTCTCAGCTGGCGCGCTTCCGCGGTCGGAGGATGCCGTACGCGTCGAGGCGATTGAGCAGCGTCCGGCGCGGGATGTTGAGCGACTGCGCGGCGCGCGTCTGGTTCCCGCCGGTGGCCTCCAGGGCCTCCAGGATGCGGTGCCGCTCCAGCGCGCGCACCTCGTCCTTGAGCTCCAGTCCGCCGGCCGGCGCATCGCCGGGCCGAAGCGCAGGCCTGCCCTCCGCGGCCCCCACCGCACCGAGCGCCAGGTGGTCGGGCATGAGCGGCTGTCCCGAGGCGAGCACGACGGCGCGATCGATGGTGTTGCGCAGCTCGCGCACGTTGCCGGGCCAGCGGTGACGGAGCAGCTTGTCGCGGGCGGCGGGGGTGAGCAGTGGCGCCGCCTCTCCCAGCGCCCGCGACGCCTCGCGCAGGAAGCCCTCCGCGAGCGGCAGGATCTCGTCGGTGCGCTCGCGCAGCGGCGGCACGGTGATGGTGATGCCGTTGAGGCGGAAGTAGAGGTCCTCCCGGAACGAGCGCGCCCCCACCAGCTCCAGCAGGTTGCGGTGCGTCGCGCACACCACGCGGACATCGATGCGCTTCGCGCGAAGCCCGCCGAGGCGGGTGAGCTCGCCGTTCTCCAGCACGCGCAGCAGCTTGGCCTGGGTGGCCGGCGTCATGTCGCCGATCTCGTCCAGGAAGAGGCTGCCGCCGTCCGCCCACTCCAGCAGCCCCGGCTTGCTCTTCACCGCGCCGGTGAACGCGCCCCGCTCGTAGCCGAAGAGCTCGCTCTCCAGCAGCGCTTCGGGCAGGGCGGCGCAGTTCAGGCGTACGAACGCCGCCTCGCTCCGCGCCGAGGCGCGGTGGATGCTCTCGGCGAACAGCTCCTTGCCGACGCCTGTCTCGCCGAAGAGGATGACGCTGATCTTGCTCCTGGCCACGCGCCGAAGCAGCAGGCGCAGCGCGCCCATGGCCTCGCCCGGCGCCTCGCGCGACGGCGCGGCCAGGCTGGAGGCGCGAACGCCGTCCGGCGTCTCCAGCAGCAGCAGCGCATCGCCGATGGATACCGGCATCCTGGCTTCCAGGGTCCGCGGCTCGCCGGGGCGAGCGCGTCCGCGCCGAGCCTCGTACCGTTGGTGCTGCCGAGATCTTCCACCTCGACGCGCTCCGCCGTCACCCGCAGCCGCAGATGCCTTCGCGAGACACGGGCGTCGCTGACGCGCACGTCGGCACCCGGGCCGCGCCCGAGGACCATCTCACCGCTCTCCGGAAGAGCGATGTGACGCACTCCGTCCGCGCCGAACAGCGTGACGCGGCGCGCCCGTGTTCCCTCCTGGCTCGCGGCGGTCGTGGCGCCGTGGGACGCGGGGCTGGCCGGATCGGCGACCGGGGCGACGACGCGTGGTCGGGTGCCGCTGGTGCGGGTGGGACGCATGGCAAGGTCGGGCGGAGGTCAGCTCGGGCGGGCCACCGTCGATGCGCGGCGCATGTCACTAGTACGCCCGGGGCCGCCTGTTGTTTCCGCTGCTTGCCGGCCAACCGCGGGATCGTGGTGACCGAGTCCAGGCCGAGGGATGTCAGGACGCGCGGGGCGCAGGGGCGATCGCCGGGCGTACGCGGACCGGCACGTGCTTTTGGTACGGCGTCCGCGCCAGCGGTCGCAGTGCTCGCTGGCGGTGAGGCGATTGATCTGCGGACCCACCGCATCGCCGCCGGCGTAGCGCATCCCGTATCCATGGGGCAGCGTCACCATCCCCGGGCGCAGCGCCTGGTCGACCTCGATGGTCACCTCCACCTCCCCCGTGTCGGAGCTGCAGATGGCGCGAGCGCCGTCGTCCAGACCGCGCGCGCGCGCATCGCTGGGGTGCATGCGCATCGCGCCATCGGGATCGACCCGGCGCCAGGCAGGATCGCGGTAGATCTGGTTGGCGTTGTACCCGCGCCGCTCGCCGGCGAGCAGCACCAGCTCGTGCGTGTCGACGGGCTCGTCGCGGAGCGCCCGCAGGGCGGCGAGCATCTCCGGGATCTCGAGGTGGACCCGTCGGTCGTCGTGGCGCAGGAACGACCAGGTGTCCGCGAGCTCGTGCCGGGTGACCAGGGTGCCCTCGGGTCGATCGAGGATGGCGCGGAACAGGGAAGCTCCCAGCCGGAGCCGACTCCGCGATGCCCGGCACGCCGCACCGCGGTCGGCTCTCGCCGGGCGAGGTCGATGGCCAGCGCCAACAGCGGAGCCGCGGCGGCCGGCGAGACGCGCTCCGCGCGGGCGCGACCGGTGCGGAGCGCGCGCCCCAGCGTGCGGTAGAGGATGGACGCCGCGACGGGCCGCAGACGCGGCGCCAGGGCAAGGCGCGCACCGAGCGCACCGAGCAGCGCGAGGTGGCCGGTGGCCTCCGGCTCGTTCGCCGCCACCCGCGCCAGCAGCGGGAAGTCGTGCGGAAGCTCGCCCATGGCCTCGAGCAGGCGCGTGTAGATCTCGGGCTCCGGAAGCGCCTCGGCGCGCGGCGGGAACACCGGATGCCGCAGGTGGAAGGCGTTCCACGCGCAGCCCGCAGTTCCGGGAGCACAGGATGCATGCGGTCTGCTCGACGGTCATCGCGGGCCTCCTCGCCGACTGGGCGACCAGGCTCACCGTAGCAGTGAACCCGGGCCGGGCAGCGCCATGTCAGCCCGTCGCGCGCCGCCGCATACGAGAGAGTCGGGCGAAGCGCGAGAGGGCTTCGCCGGACCCATCATCCCGAGGAGCTCACATGAAGAGGACCATCGCACACGTCGTGGCACTGACCCTGATGCTCGGCGTCTACACGGTCGCACCCGACGCGGCCGCCGCCGGCAACTGGGACGTGGTCGCCGTTTACAAGAACGACGATGGAACGTGGACGGCGCGCCTGAACGACGGGCAGCACACGGCCGAGGTCACCCGCAACACGAAGAAGAAGGCGCGCGCCGCCGGCGAGACGCTGGCCGACGACCTGAACAACGAAGGCTGCGTCGACCCCTGCATGTTCGACCCCGCCGGCTGCGGGCCCGGCGGCGGCCTGGCCGCGACTGCGCTGGCCACCGCCGACTGGGAAGTGCTCTCGGTGGTCCAGAACCCCGACCAGACCTGGACGGCCACGGTGCTCAACGACGCCGGGCAGGGCTTCTTCTTCGTGAAGAGCACCCAGGTAGGCGCGGCGACCTACGGGCAGGTCGTCGCCGATGGCTTCAACGGCGGTCAGTGCACTGCGCTGCCCTGAGCCCGAGGTCGGGGGCTGCGCTCCGCGCCGTGTCGGACCCGTCGAGCTGCCAGGGGGCACCCTCGATCCCTTACGCTGCGGGTGACTCCCCTGGCGGGCGCGACCAGCGCGCCTCGGGTGTCCAAACCCGGCCCCCTCGCGCGTCGTGACGGCGCAACCGGGCCATCGCCCGACAGAACCGAGGAGACGCACCCATGTCCAAGCGCAAGTACCTCGTCCTGCTGAGGAGTCAGCCGGCGAGTGGGGCCGGCGGGCCGTCCGGGGATCCGCCCGGCGGCGACCGCGCCGGCCCTTCGCCCGAGCAGATGCAGCAGATGTTCGCCGCCTTCAGCGCATGGAAGGAGAAGTTCGAGGACGCGATCTTCGACATGGGCGACAAGCTCCGGTCGAGCGGTCGGGTGGTGACCGCCGCGGGTGGTGACCGCCGCGGGCCTGGCCGAGGGCCCTTTCGCGGAGACCAAGGAGGCACGAGTATGGCCGGCTGGTGGGCATGCTCGTGCGTCGCGCCGGGATCCATCGCCTGGAGGTCGTCGAGGATGCGGTGCAGCACGCCCTGGCCACGGCACTGACCGCGTGGGTGGCGGACGGGGTCCCCGCCAGCCGGACGCCTGGCTCTACCGCGTGGCGCACAACCACCTGGTGAGCGCGCTCCGCAAGGACCAGGCGCATCGACGCATCCTCGATGGCGCCGCGGATGCGGGCCTCGACAGCGCCGAGGCCCCCACCTCGCCGGCGTTCGACGCAGAGGTGCGCGACGAGCTGCTGCGCATGCTCTTCGTCTGCTGCGACGAGGAGATACCGCGGGAGTCGCAGCTGGTGCTGGCCTTGAAGACGCTGTGCGGCTTCGGCCGTCGACGAGATCGCGGCGCGCCTGTTCACCAGCGAGGCCAACGTCTACAAGCGTCTTCTTCGGCAGCGACCTCGCCGACGACGGCGCTTTCGTGGCCGTCGCTAGCATGGAAGCGCACCCCGGATGGACGCCGGAGACCGAGGAGGGAGAGGAGGGCAACGCCGACCTCGGCGTGGTCGTGCTCGTCGCCGATGCCCCCGCCGCGCCGTTGGCCTTCGCGCGCCCTGGAGAACTCGAGCTCGAGCCGAACGCGGCCGTGCGGATGGTGGGCTACGGGGTCTCGGACGCCGCCGGCACCGGTGCCGGGGTGAAGCGCACCGCGACCACCACCATCCTCGAGGCGCGGCCGCGCCAGCTCGTCACGGCCATCGCGCCGTCCGGCACCTGCGACGGGGATTCGGGCGGCGCGGCCTCTCCGGCGAGAGCGGCGCGGAGGTCCTGGTCGGTGTGCACACGCTGAGCAACTGCCAGACGCGCGCCGTCGACGAGCGTGTCGACATGCACGTCGACGGGTTCTTGCGACCCTTCCTGGCCGAAGAGCCCACATCGGACAGCAGCGTGGCGCAGGCGTCCACATGCTCGCTTCGCGGACCCGCCGGAGGGGCTGGCGCGAGGGCGCCGATGTGGCTGGCGCTGCTGGCGCTCACCGTCGGTTTCCGCGCGCGCCGGTCGCGCTCGACGGCGTCCGCGCTAGGATCCGCGAATGCCCGCATCGAAGCTGCCGCGCAGAGACGTTCTCGGAGGCCTGGCCGGCGTCGGCCTGATGGCGAGCTGCACGCCGGCCCCTGGCGGCGCCGTCGCCGCGGCGCCAGCGGCCGGCGCGCCCGCGCCCGCGCATCTCGGGCCCGCACCGAGCGCCCCCGGCCCGGCGGCGGCGCTCCGCAAGCTGGGACGCACCGGCGCCGACGTGGAGGCAGTCTCTCTCGGCGGCGAGGGGATCCTCCGCACGGCCGGGCGCCACGACGAGGCGGTGCCGATGATCGTCGAGGCCCTTCGCCTGGGCGTGCGCTACTGCGACACCGCCCCGGCCTACGAGCAGAGCCAGGACTACTACGGCGAGGCCTTCCGCGCCGTCCCCGGGTCGCGGGCGCGCGTGTTCCTGGCCTCCAAGACACACGCGCGCGACGCCGACGGCGCGCTCCGCCTGCTCGACGACAGCCTGCGCCGCCTCGGCACCGACCACCTCGATCTCTGGCAGCTCCACGATCTGCGGGACCGCGGCGACCTCGACGCCATCTTCGGCAAGGGCGGCGCCATCGAGGCGGTGGAGCGCGCGCGCGCCGACGGGCGCGTCCGTCACGTCGGGATCACCGGCCACCACCATCCGGAGATCCTGGTCGAGGCGATGCGCCGCCATCCCGTCGACACGGTGCTCTGCGCCATCAACCCCGCCGACCCGCGCAGGCTGCCGTTCCTGCGCACCGTGGTCCCCGAGGCCCGGCGCCGCGGGATCGGCGTGATCGGCATGAAGGTCATGGCCGCCGGCCGTCTCCTCCAGGACCAGGCCGCGAGCCCGGAGGAGCTGGTGCGCTACGCGGCCAGCTGGGCGGACACGGTGATCATCGGCTGCTCCTCGATCGCCGAGGTGCGCCAGAACCTGGCCGTCGGCCGTGCCTTCACGCCCATGCAGGACGACGAGCGGCTCGCGCTCGAGGCGCGCATCGCCCCGGCGGCCAAGCGCTACGACACCTTCAAGGCGTGAGCCGGCGGGTCACGAAGGACCGCGCGACCATCGACCGGCCGGAAGCGAGCTCGATCAGCGGACGTACGCAGCCAGGTGCTCGCCGGTCAGGGTCGCCTTCTTCGATACCAGATCGGCCGGCGTGCCCTCGAAGACCACACGCCCGCCCTCATGGCCCGCGCCTGGCCCGAGGTCGATGATCCAGTCGGCGTGCGCCATCACCGCTTGGTGGTGCTCGATGACGATGACCGATTTGCCGGCGTCGACGAGGCGGTCGAGGAGGCCGAGCAGCTGCTCGAGGTCGGCGAGGTGCAGCCCGGTGGTCGGCTCGTCGAGCACGTAGACGCCGCCCTCCTCACCCATGTTCGTGGCCAGCTTGAGGCGTTGCCGCTCGCCGCCCGAGAGCGTGGTCAGCGGCTGACCGAGGCGCACGTAGCCCAGCCCCACGTCGGCCAGCCGCTCGAGGATGGCGTGCGCGGCCGGCACGCTCCCCTTGCCGGCGCCGAAGAAGGCCACCGCGCCGGCGACGGACAGGTCGAGCACCTCGGCGATGTCGCGCCCGCCGAGCTTGTACTTCAGCACCGCCGCCTGGAAGCGCCGCCCCTCGCAGTCCTCGCAGACCGTGCTGACGCCGGCCATCATCACCAGGTCGGTGTAGATCACGCCGGCGCCATTGCAGGTCGGACAGGCGCCCTCCGAGTTGGCGCTGAAGAGCGCCGGCTTGACGCCGTTCTCCTTGGCGAAGGCCTTGCGGATCGGCTCCAGCAGATCGCTGTACGTCGCCGGGTTGCTGCGTCGCGAGCCCCGGATCGGGCTCTGGTCGACGGACACCACGCCCTCCCGGTTGGCGACCGAGCCACGGATCAGGGAGCTCTTGCCGGATCCGGCCACGCCGGTGACCACCACCAGCACGCCGAGCGGGATGTCGACGGCGACGTTCTTCAGGTTGTGCATGCGGGCGCCCCGCACCTTCATCACGCCCGACGGCTTTCGCACCGACCGCTTGAGCGAGGCCCGATCGCTGAGGTGACGCCCGGTGAGCGTCCCGCTCTTCCGCAGCCCCTCGATGGTGCCCTGGAAGACCACCTCGCCGCCGGCCGTGCCGGCGCCGGGGCCGAGGTCGACCACGTGATCGGCGATGCCGATCATCTCCGGCTTGTGCTCGACCACCAGGACGGTGTTGCCCTTGTCGCGCAGCCGCAGCAGCAGCTCGTTCATCCGCTGGATGTCGTGCGGGTGCAGCCCGATGGTCGGCTCGTCGAAGACGTAGGTCA
>JBBJMR010000532.1:0-3162 GCA_037720395.1 Polyangiaceae bacterium | reverse complement strand
TCCGCGCCAACGTGGTGCGCGGCGCCGAGGCGGCGCGCGAGCTCTCCCGCGTCCTCGAGGAGATCGCCGCCGACTCCGGAGAGGTGCGCCGGCAGCTCGAGGTCTTCCGCGGCGACGCCGCCGACGCCGGCAACGAGGCGGCCCGCCTGCGCGCGGCCACCGACGCCGCCAGCGTGGCGCTCGACGAGCTCGCGCAGCGCCTGCGCCGCGCCACCGGGATCGATCCGGAGGTGGCGCGCGCGGTGGCCGCGGCCTCGGAGCACGCGCGCGGCCTGATGACCGCGCTCTCCACGCTGACCACGGTCAGTCCGCCCGGACCGGTGGCCGCGGCGCTGCGCCCATCGTCCTGCCCCTGGCCCGCCTGCTCGGCGAGATCGGCGAGGACCTGCAGGAGCGCCCGCCAGGCGGGCAGAGCTCCGACCCTCCGAGCAGCGGCGAGACGTGACCAGCGACGCCAGCGAGCTGCGCTTTCTGCTGCTCGAGGAGCTGGAGAAGCGGGCGCTGCATCTGGCGCCGGAGCAGCCCCTGGAGCAGCAGCGGCGCGCCTTGCACGCCCTCAAGGGATCGGCGGGGATGGCCGGGCAGCGACCACTGGCCGACGCGCTATCGCGCATCGAGCGGCGCCTCGACGGCGGCGACCTGGCGGCGCTCGACGACGCGCGCGCCCTCTGTGCGCTGGCACGCACCGCGCTGCACGAGGGCGTCCCCATCCCGCTCGCCGAGTGGCCGATGCCGCCGCCGGAGCTGGACACATCGCGCATCGATCCCGCCCTGCGCGCGCGCTACCTCGCCGAGGCGCAGGACCGGCTGGTCCGCCTGGACGCCGCGCTCTCCGGCGGCGGCGACGACGACGTCGGCGCCGCGGGCAGCGCCTACCGCGAGGTGCACGCGCTCAAGGGCGCAGCGCTGGCGGTGGGGGACGAGTTCACGGCCTGGTTCTGCCATGGGCTCGAGGAGCGCCTGCGCAACCAGGCCGGGCCGGCCGAGGCGCGGCGCGCGCTCGACGAGGCGGCGCGCTGGCGCGGTGTCCTCGGCGAGGCGGTGGTCGCGCCCGCCGGCGCGCTGGAGTCACTGCGGGCGACGACCGATGCGCCACGGCGGAGCGGCGCTCCAGCGATGCGCAAGATCCGCCCGGCGACCCCGGTGCGCGCCACCCTCGACGAGGTCTCGGAGACGGCGCAGATGCTGCCGCCGCGGCGCACGCAGGACAGCGATCCCGACCTCGGCCGCGTCCTCGGCGAGGCCACCCTGCGCGTGGGCGCCGGCAAGCTGGAGCGCCTGCTGGAGCGCGTGCGCCGGCTGTCGCAGACGCGTTCGCGCATCGACGACGGAGCGCGCGGCCTGCGCGCGGTGGCCGGCAAGAGCCGCGGCCTGCGCGATCGGCTCACCGAGGCCCTTCGCCTCATCGGCCCCCCGCGCCCGTGGGGTGCGCCGATGGCGGCCATCGCCCGCGTCGACGCTGCGGCCCGCGACCTCGGTGCGCTCGCCGACGGCCTCGATCGCGAGGCGGTGGGGCTGGGCCTGGCCGCGGATCGGGTGCGCGACGAGGCTGCGCTGGCGCACGGCGAGCTGGTGGAGATGCGCACCACCACGGCGGCGGTGCTCCTCGAGCGAGTGGCCGCGGCGGTGACCGCCCAGGCGCGTCGCGACGGGGTGGACGTGCGCGTGGAGGTGCGTGGTGGGGAGACGCCGATCGAGCGGCGCGTGGCGGACGGCCTGCTCGACCCCATGCTGCAGCTCGCTCGCAACGCGGTGGCCCACGGCCTCGAGTCAGCGGCGGAGCGCGTGGCGCGCGGCAAGCCGGCGGCGGGGGCCATCCTGCTCGCCGCGGAGCCGCGCAGCGGCGGCCTGCGCCTGCGCGTGGAGGACGACGGCGCGGGCGTGGACGTGGCCCGTGTTCGCGAGCGGGCCCGCAGCGCCGGGGCGGTGTTCGCGGCCATCGCCGAGACCGCCGACGATCAGACGCTGCTCGGCCTGCTCTTCGTCCCGGGCTTCAGCACGCGCGACACGGCGGACTTGCTCGCAGGTCGTGGCGTGGGGCTGGACCTGTCCCTGGACGCGGTGCGCCGCCTCGGCGGCAGCATCCGCCTCAGCAGCGAGCCCGGGATCGGCCTCTCGGCGGTGCTCGACGTGCCGCTCCGGGGCGGGATGTTGCGCGTGCTCTGGGTCGAGGCGGACGGCACCTCGTTCGCCCTGCCGGTGCAGCAGGTACGGCGCCTGCACAGCGGCGCGGCGGCGGCGCTCGCCTACCCGCTGGTCGACTGCCTGCGCGGCACGCCCGGGCCCGCGGCGAAGCCGCCGCGGTTCGCGGCGGAGCTGGAGAGGGCGGGCGCGCCGGTGCCTCCCATCGGCTTCGATGATGTCGGGGAGATCGAGGACGTGGCGCTGCTCGCCGTCTCGCCGCTGGTGCTCGGCGCCGGTCCCTACGCCGGGGCGGTGGTGCGCGGCGACGAGCTGCGGATGTGCGTGGACATCGATGCGCTGGCGGAGCTACTCGGGGGTTGAACGGCGCAGCGGGCTTGTTTCCGGGACCGTTTACTGCCATTTGTTCCGGCCCCGCCGCAGGGCCGGGGGATTTGAAAATCCGCGTCTGGAGAGGTGGCCGAGTGGCTCAAGGCACACGCTTGCTAAGCGTGCGATCGGGAAACTGATCCGCGGGTTCGAATCCCGCCCTCTCCGCCGAGCGTCGTCCGGCGCCGCCACGCAACTGCCGACGCGGGCTGGGCGGGCCGCCGAGAGCCGACGCTCAGCGCGCGCCGAGCGGGACGGCGTCCGGGATCTGGCCGGGGATGGGAACCCGATTCGGTGGATCGGTCGGCGCGGGCGAGCGCTCCGGGGGCGAGAAGCTCGGCGGCGGCTGCTGCGGCATCTTCTCCGGCGGCGTCGTCGGAGGCAGCGGCGAGGGCGACTTCGGGGCCTGATCCGGCGCGGTGTCGTGCGGGCGCGGCACGCTCGGCAACGCGGCGCCCGGCGGTGCGGTGCGCGGGTCGGGTGCGCGTCGGTCGCTCGCGGGCGGGCGCGTGGACTCGGCGCCGACCTGGGTGTGCGCCGCGGGCGGCTCGGTCACGCTGCGATCGCCCTGCTGCGCCGGTGCGCCCGCCGTCTCCCCCGGGCGGGGGCCGGTGTCCGTCGGCGCGCGGTCGGGGGCGACGGCGGTGTTCC
>JBBJMR010000048.1:0-36895 GCA_037720395.1 Polyangiaceae bacterium | reverse complement strand
GGCTCCCCAAGCCCGCTCACCCGCCGCCGCCGCCGCCGCCGGCGCCTCCGCTTCCAGGCTGCGGCTGCTCGCCGTCACCGACGCACACCTGCAGCGACCGCTTCTGGCACGAGCCGTCCTGGCAGCGCAGATCGCCGATGCACCCGGGTTGACCCTCCTCGCCGCAGCCTGCGCCCACGCCAGGCCTCGGCTGGCATGTCCCGCCGTCGCAGAAGGCGTACAGCGCGCACTGCGCCCCGTTGGTCCCGCATGGCTGGCCGGCCGCGGGCAGCGCCGCGCACTTGCCCTCCGTCGGCTCGCACCAGTTGCTGAAGTCGATGCACGAGACCTGCAGGTTCGGATTGCAGGCCTGGCCGGTGGGCGACAGCTTGTAGCACTTGCCGTTTCCACAGCGCTGCCCGTCCTGGCAGCCGAAGGTGTCGTCGCAGTTCTGCCCGTTGTCGGCGCGCGGCTGACACGTCGAGGGTCCGGTCGGCCCTGCGCCGCCCTCGCCGTCGGGGTCCTCGGGGCCGGCGCAGAACGCGGAGTCCACGCAGGTGCCCATGGAGCAATCGCCGCCCTCGGGGACCTGCGGCGGAGCTGGCGTGCACACGCCCACGCAGCACGCCGGCCCGCCCGCGCAGGCGGTGCGGTCGCAGAGGCCGAAATCGACGCACTCGCCGTCGACGAAGCAGGAGCCGCCGACGTCGACGGTGCCCTTGAACACCTTCTTGTAGGCCGTCTCGATGGACTTGCCGACGGCCAGCGTGCTCTGGCACGGCGCCTTGCGGAGGGCCTCCACCCAGTCGCGGCCGCCCTGCTCGTCGTAGGTCACCTTCTCGGCGGTGACGTCGGCGATGAGCTGCAGCAGCACGTAGTCGGCCCCGTCGATGTCGGCGCAGGTGGCTGCGTCGGGCATCACTGTGCAGCGCACCTTGGCCTCGCAGTCGGCCTTCTCGTACTCGGCCGCCAGGTTCTCGACCTTGATCGGCCCGGGCGGTGCCGGCCCGGTCTCGTCCTCGCCGCAACCCACGAACCCGATGCCAGACACGACCAAGGTCCCGATGAGTGCCAGCGCCAAGGAAGAACGGTGCATGTTGCCGTACTATACGCGGCCGAACAGGCCCGCGGTACCTCGAGCCCGCGCCACCTCGCGGCGGCAGAGCGCTCGCCCACACCAGCGCTCGTCCACGACCACCTCGCGCACATCCGGCGCCGGGCAGAGCCGATCGGCGTGCTCTTCGGCCCTTGCCCTACCGCCCGCGCCACCGATTCGCTAGGACATCGCCGTGGCCAACAAGCCGTCCCGCAGTCAGCGCAAGCAAACGCGCGAGCGCGCCTCTCGTGGTGCGACGCGATCGAGCCCGGATGACCTCCGGCGCCCGCCGACGCCGGTCCCCGACTCGGCGCGGTCCGACGACGGCGAGCGCACGAGTGCGCCGGCGCCGGCCCCGCGTGCAGGGGGCAAGCGGCGCCGCGGGGAGCGCCGGCCGGCCGCCGCCTCTCGCTCCTTCGCGCCGGTGCGCCAGGACGATCCGGTGGCCGCGCCCGTTGCGCGCTCCCCGAAGGCCCGCAACGACCGCCGCAACCGTGCTCTTGCTGGGTTCCTGGCCCTTCTTGCCATCGGCGGCGTGGCCGGCTGGTTCCTGCTCAACCGCGGCCCCGAGCCGGACCACAACATGGTCACCGTCGACATGGGGGGCCCCCGAAGGACACCATCCGACCCGGCGACCGGGTGAACGTGGTCGACGCCCCCTTCGTGCCGCCCATGCCGCCGGACACGCGGCTGGACGATTCGACCAAGGTCGCGCCGCCGACCGCACCCACGCCTCCGCCGGCTTCGCAGCCGAAGCCGGGGGCCACCTCGGACGAACCCAGGCCCACCGCGCCGCCGAAGGTCTCCACGGCCAAGCCGGTCGCCCCCAAGCCCAGCGCCGCACCCAAGGCCGCCACCGCCACGCCGGCCAAGCCGCCGCCGCCGAAGCCCCCCGAGGTGCCGTACTGATCTGGGCTTGGAGCGACGCCACCGTGCGGCGCGCTTGACCGACCCCGGTTCGCCCGCTGTCGTCCTTGTCGACGATGCGCGCCCCGAAAGAGACCGCGGCCCTGGCGAGACCCGCGCGACACCACGCTGCGCCCGGCGCGCTCGTGCTCGCCGCGTTGCTGACGGTGGTGTCGCCCGCAGCCGCGCAGACCCCGCCGTCGGCCCCGGCCCCGGCCCCGGTGTCACAGCCAAGCGCCCAGCCCGCCGCGCAACCGGGGGCCCAGCCGGGGGCCCAGCCGGGCGCGCCCGGCACGCCGCCGCCGGCTGGCTGGGGCGGTGCGCAGCCGGGGGGCGCGCCCCCGGGCTGGGGCGCACAGCCCGGTGCCCCGGGCGCGAGCGGCTATCCGGTCGATCCGCGCTACGGCTACCCGTACGGCTACCCGTACTACTACCCGCAGGGCCAGCCCCAGCCTGCGCCCCCGAAGCGGCGCATCTCCAACGTGCCGCTGATGGTCGGCGGCATCCTGCTGACCACCGCCGGCGTGGTCTCGCTGATCACCGGGTCGGCGCTGATCGGCACCGCCAGCGAACGGTTCGACGTCTACTGCGAGGACAGCACCGGCGCGAACGGTGTCTGCGCCCACAAGGACGACACCGGCCGCCTCGCGGCCAGCATCACCATGCTCATCGCCGGCGGCGTCGGCCTGGCGGTGGGCATCCCGCTCTGGGTGGTGGGCGGCAAGCGCGTGCGCGTCGACGCGCCGAAGGACGAGAAGCAGCCGGAGCCGACTCCGCTGAAGACGAGCGCGGAGATCGTCGTCGGTCCGGCGCTCACCGGCCTGCGCGGAACCTTCTGAGGAGAGTCTCCAGCAGGAGACCTCGTTCCTGTGGAGGTTCGCCCCGAGGGCGACCCGCCGTCACATGTGCTTCTTCTTCTTGCCGTCCTTGACGCGCCGCGCCTCCTCGCGATCGGCGCCGGCGGTCGGCACGCGCAGCACGTGGAAGCGGTTGCCGCGGGCGATGCTCTCGCCCTGCTTGACGCGCTCGCGCGCCATCTCCCCGAGCCGCTGCTGGGCGCGCACCAGCGGCGCGCCGGGCGCGGGGGCCACCTTCTTGTAGCTGCCGTCGCTGGCCAGCTCCCAGGTCTTGACGTTGTCGGCGTAGAGGATGGTCTCGATCTCCGCCAGGCGCTCGCGCATGGCCGGGTCGAGCACCGGCACCAGCACCTCGACGCGGCGGTGGAAGTTGCGCGGCATCCAGTCGGCGCTGGAGAAGAACACCTCGTCGCTGCCGCCGTTGGCGAAGCGGAATACGCGCGCGTGCTCCAGGAACCGATCGATGATGGCGTGGACCTGGATGTTGTCGGACAGGCCAGGGATGCCGGGGCGGAGGCAACAGATGCCGCGCACGCGCAGGTTGATCTTCACCCCGGCCTGCGACGCGGCGTAGAGCGCGTCGATGACGTCGACGTCGACCAGGGAGTTCATCTTGCCCATGATCTGCGCCTTGCGCCCGGCGCGGGCGTGCCCCGCCTCGCGGGCGATGAGCCCGAGGATGGCCTCGTGCAGCCCGAGCGGCGCCACCACCAGGCGGTTCCACTTCGGCGGCGCGCTGTACCCGGTGAGCAGGTTGAAGAGCGAGGTCACGTCCTCGCCGATCTCCTTGTTGGCCGTGAAGAGCGCCAGGTCGGTGTAGATGCGCGAGGTGAGCGGGTTGTAGTTGCCGGTCGAGAGGTGCGCGTAGCGGCGCAGCTTGTCCTTCTCGCGGCGCACGATGAGCATGGCCTTGACGTGGGTCTTGAGCCCCAGGAGGCCATAGATGACCTGCACGCCGCTCTGCTCCAGGGTGCGGGCCCACTGGATGTTGCTGGCCTCGTCGAAGCGCGCCTTGAGCTCGACGATGGCCGTCACCTGCTTGCCGTTCTCGGCGGCGCGGGCCAGCGCCTTGACGATCGACGAGTCGCCCCCGGTGCCGGTGCGGTAGAGCGTCTGCTTGATGGCCAGCACGTTCGGGTCGTCGGCGGCGCGCGAGAGGAACTCCACCACCGGGTCGAACGAGTCGTAGGGGTGGTGCAGGAGCACGTCGCGCTCGCGCACCACGGCGAAGATGTCGTCCACCTCGCGCAGCGGCGGCGGCACCTGGGGGACGAAGGGCTCGTCGCGCATGTCGCGGCGCTCGTCGTCGGCGACGATGCTCATCAGGTCGGCGACGTAGAGCGGCCCGGAGACGCGGTAGACGTCGAGGTTGGGGTCGACGCCGAGCGCGCGGCAGAGGCGGACCACCGAGGTGTCGGAGACGGTGCCCAGGCCGATCTCCACACGCACCGCGTTGCCGCGGTCGCGCCGGCGCAGCTCGGTCTGGATGACCTGGAGCAGGTCCTCGCCCTCCTCCTCGTCGATCTCCAGGTCCCAGTTGCGCGTCACCCGGAACGGGTACGTCCCGCGCAGCCGCGAGGAGGGGAAGAACTCCTTCACGTGACGGGCGATGACGTCCTCGAGCAGCACGAAGGCCCGGTCGGCGCCCTCGATCCGCACGCGCATCACCCGGTTGAGCATGGGAGGCACCTGGATGACGCCGAAGCCCGGCTCCTGCCCCTCGTGCTCGCGCGAGAACATGATGCCCAGGTTGATGCTCTTGTTGCGCAGGTGCGGGAACGGGTGGCCGGGGTCGATGGCCAGCGGGGTGAGCACCGGGAAGATCTCGGTGCGGAAGCGCTCGTCGAGCGCCGCCAGCTCCACCGGCGCCAGCTCCTCGGGGCGCACGATGCGGATGCCCGCCTTCTGCAGCCCGGGGACGATCTCCGTGTTCCAGACGCGGTAGGTGGCGTCGAGGAGCGAGTGGGCGCGCTGGGAGACGGCCACCAGCTGCTCGTTCGGCGTCATCCCGTCCGGGCCGACCTCGGTGATGGTGCGCTGGGTCTGGGCCTGCAGGCCGGCGACGCGCACCATGAAGAACTCGTCCAGGTTGGCGGCGAAGATGCCCAGGAACTTGAGGCGCTCGAAGAGTGGCACCTCCGGCGCCGAGCCCTCGGCCAGCACCCGCGCGTTGAACTCCAGCCAGGACAGCTCGCGGTTCAGGTAGTGCGATGGGTCGACGGCCGGCTCGTACCCGCCCGAAGTGGAGTGCGGCGGAACGCTGATGCGCTCCACGTCCGGTGTCGTCGGTGTCGTCTCCATCCTCACCCTCGCAGCCTATCCTGGAACCCGTTCGGACCAGGCCGCGGACGTGGTTGTATCACCGCCGCGGCGTCACACGATCGTGACCGAGCGGCCAGCGTGGCCACGCGGCCCTCCGCCGCCTCCCGGGAGGGGCGGGATCCCTCCGATGGCGGTGAGGCCCTTGACCTCTCGCCGCACCCTCCCTTTGATGCGCGGCCGTGGAGCTGTGGACGGATCCCGAGGCGTTGCGACGCGGCTGCGACGCAGCGCGCCGCCGCGGCCGGCGCGTGGGCCTGGTGCCCACCATGGGCGCGCTCCACGCCGGACACGTCTCCCTCGTCGAGGAGGCCGCGCGTCGCAGCGATTTCGTGGTGGTCACCGTCTTCGTCAACCCCACCCAGTTCGGGCCCACCGAGGACTTCGCGCGCTACCCGCGCACGCTCGACGCCGACCGGGCCCGCGCCGAGCAGGCCGGCGCCGCGGCGGTGTTCGCGCCCCCGGTGGAGGCCATGTACCCGGCGACCGAGGAGACGCGTGTGCGCGTCGGCCGCACCGCCGAGCCGCTGTGCGGCCGTCACCGCCCCGGCCACTTCGAGGGCGTGACGACCATCGTGGCCAAGCTGTTCGCGCTGGCCGGGCCGTGCCTGGCGGTCTTCGGCCGCAAGGACTACCAGCAGCTCAAGGTGCTGCAGCGCATGGCCGCCGACCTGATGCTGCCGGTGCAGGTCGTCGGCGTCGCTACCCTGCGCGAGCCGGACGGCCTGGCCATGTCCTCGCGCAACGCCTACCTCTCCGCGCAACAACGGCACGACGCGCTGGCCATCCCGCGCGGCCTGGCCGCCGCCGCGGCCGCCTTCGCCGCCGGCGAGCGGGACGCGGGGGTGCTGGCCGGCCGCGTGCGCGCCGAGGTCGAGCCGGTGGCCACCTCCATCGACTACGTCGAGGTCACCGACCCCGAGACCCTGGTGCCGGTCGCCCCGGGCGAGCGCACCGGCGAGCGCGCCTTGCTGGCGCTGGCGCTGCGCCTCGGCGGCGCGCGCCTCATCGACAACACTGTCCTCGGCGAGGACGCACCACCCTCCGTGGGTGGAGGAGCGGAGGTCGGACGATGAGCTGGCGGAACATCGACGGGCACGACGGGGTGTTCATCGTCTTCGAGGGCATCGACGGCGCCGGCACCACCACCCAGGCCGAGCGCTACGCCGGGCACCTGCGCAACCGCAAGCGGATGGTCCGCGTCACCCGCGAGCCCAGTGGCGGCCCGGTCGGCTCGCTCATCCGCCTGGTCCTCACCCAGCGCCTCACCTTCCCGGCCGCCAACAACGCCGAGACCATGGCCCTGCTCTTCGCCGCCGATCGCCTCGACCACAACGAGGTCGACATCGCGCCGCACCTCCGCGACGGCTCGGTGGTCCTCTCCGATCGGTACGATCTCTCCAGCCTGGCCTACCAGTCGGCGACGGTGCTCGGTCTCGAGGGAGCGGCCGGCTCGCACGAGGTGGTGCGCTGGATCCGTGAGCTCAACAAGCACGCCATGCGCCCCGACGTGACCGTGGTCCTCGACGTCAGCCCCGGCGTTGCCGACGCACGGCGGCGCGCGCGCGGTGGCATGCGCGAGCTCTTCGACGACGCCGACCTGCAAGCGCGCCTGGCGCAGGCCTACCGCGGCGCCGAGGAGCTGGTCCCCGGCGATCGCGTGGTGCATGTCGACGGCGACGGCACACCCGACGAGGTGGCCGCCGCGGTGGCCGCGGCCCTGGCGCCGTTCGTGGAGACGCGCAGCGGCCGCCCCGAGCCGGGCTGATCGGGTCTGGTCGTCGGAAGGGGCTGGGCGCGGCGGAGCTCAGCCGGACCGCGCGGCCAGCGCGGCGCGGAAATCGCGGATGGCCTGGCTCGCAGTGGGCCGATCCAGGAAGCTGGTCAGCAGCTCGAGGTCGAGGTCCGGTAGCACCTTGCTGCGTGGCGCCGGCTGGTATTGCTCGCCGCGAAGGAGGTCGGCATGCTCCAGGCCATCGCCACACCTCGCCGACGCCGAGCTTGCGGTAGACCTCGAGCTTGTCGAGGCCAGAGCGCGACCATTCCACCTCGATCGCCAGGTGCGGGCGCGCCGTTCTCCTGGTGCCGAACACGTAGCACTCGTCGGGCTCCACCCCGCGCTTCTTGCGCTTGTTCTTCAACGTCCAGGCACCGTACGGAGTGAACTCGATGCCGCGATCCAGGCACCACGCCTCGACGAGGCACCCGATGTACGACTTCTTCCCCTCGTGGTCGCGCGACGGGCTCATGATCTCCAGCGTCCCCTCGAGGTAGGCGATACGCGGGGCCGAGCGGTCGCCACGAATGGCCAGGATGCGCTCGTAGTCCTCCCAGCTCACGCCGTGCAGATGCACGATGTGGTCCACGCCGAAGTCCTCGTCATCGTCATCGTCCTCGAGCTCGGGCATCTCGACGGCGACCACCATGCTCCAAGGCTAGCCCAGGCGCGTGGCTCCGTCCGCTACTTCGGCCCCTCCTGGTCGCAGGCCGAGCTGCAGCCGTCGCCGGAGACGGTGTTGCCGTCGTCGCACTCCTCGCCCGCCGAGCCTTGCACCTTGCCGTCGCCGCAGTGCGGCCCGGCGGTGCAGTCCATGTCGCAGCCGTTGTAGCCGCCGGCGTTCACCCCGTCGTCGCACTCCTCGCCGAAGAGGCTGTCGATGGCCCCGTCGCCGCAGTACGCGCCGAGCATGCAACCAGGCGCGCAGCCGGGCACGCCGCTCTGGCTGTAGTTGGCGAGGTTCACGCCGTCGTCGCAGGTCTCGTCCGGGCTCTGCACCGTCTGGTCGCCGCAGAACGGCCCGGGCGTGCAGTCCGGCATGCAGCCGCCGTAGCTGCCGTCGTTGATGCCGTCGTCGCAGGTCTCGTCGCCGGCGACGATGCCGTCACCGCACTCCGTCTCGCAGGAGCTCTTGGCGGAGACGAAGCCGCCCAGGGTGAGGTTGAAGTTCGAGGCGTTGGTGTGGCGCTCGGCGTGGAAGAGGGCGATCTCGTAGACGTTGCCCACCGCCAGCCCGAGCGTCGCCTCCATGGCGGCGTCGATGACGAAGGAGCCGCTGCGCTGCGGGTGCAGGCCGCCGAGGTCGAGGGCCAGCTTGCCGTTGATGAACACCCACACGTCGTCGTCGCCGGAGAAGGCCAGCGACTCGCCACCCGCGTACTGGAACCAGGTGCGGATCTCGGAGGTGAACCCGAAGTTGTGGTTGTCGGACAGCGTCTCCAGGCCCTGATCCGTCCAGGTGCCGGCCACGCCATCGAGCGGGAAGAAGCTGGCGTCGGGGAAGTAGTAGGTGCCGTTGCCCTGGTTGGCGAGCGCGATCTTGGTGACGTGCTTGACGTTCACCAGCGGCGCATCCTCGTACCACTGGTCGAAGTTCGTCTCGTTGGTCGTCTGCAGCCCGTAGGGGCAGATGCCCTCGGGCGCCACGCCATCGCAGATCCCGGTGTACTGCGGCTTGCCGTTGGCCTTGAGGTCGTCGGCGACGAGGCCGAGCGTCGCCTGGCTTCCGTTGAACTGCTCGAAGTCGGGGTGCTTGCTGGCCGCCGGCGCGCGGATGAAGTCGCGGAAGGCGACGGGCACCTCCAGGATGGCCGGCAGCTGCGAGAGCACGTTCTGGCACTCCCAGCCGGCCTCGACGGTGCACGTCGCCGAGCAGCCGTCGCCGTCCTGGGTGTTGCCGTCGTCGCAGTCCTCGTTGTCGCTGGGCAGGATGAGGCCGTCGCCGCAGTTCGAGGTGCACGGCCCGACGCTGCACTCCGGCTCCACCTCGCAGAAGGGGTTGCACCCGTCGCCGATGTCGTCGTTGCCGTCGTCGCAGGGCTCGTCGCCCTCCGCCAGGCCGTCGTTGCACACCGTCACATGGCAGGGCTCGCCGGGCGCGCCGCACGCCCAGCCCGCCTCGCGCTGGCAGGTGTCCGAGCAACCGTCGCCGGACGCGGCGGGCACGCCGTCGTCGTCCTCGCACTCCTCGTTGCCGGCGAGGATGCCATCACCGCAGAGCGCGGCCACGCAGGGCTTGTTGGCCTGCGGGCACTGCCAGCCCGGCTCCACCATGCAGCTCGCGTCGCAGCCGTCGCCGGCGCCCTGGTCGCCGTCGTCGCAGGTCTCGGTGCCGCTGATGACGCCGTTGCCGCAGACCACCGTGCTCACGCAGTCCTCGCCGGGCGTGGGGCAGGCGAAGTCGTTCTCGATGCTCTGGCAGTCGGCGGCGCAGCCGTCGCCGGGCATGCTGTTGTGGTCGTCGCAGACCTCGGACGACTGGATGAGCCCGTCGCCGCAGCCGGTGGTGTCGACGCCGCCGCTGCCGCCCTGCGCCCCGTCGCCGCCCTGACCACCGCTGCCTACCGGGAAGAGGCTGCCCCCCTCGCCGGTGGTGGAGGGCCCGCCCGACGACGAGCTGGTGCCGGCGCCGCCGGTGCCGTCGTCGAGGACGAGCTCCGTCTTCTGGTCGCAGCCCAGCAGGGCCACCGCCAGCGCCGCCGCGCCGGCGGCGAGCCCGCCCCGCGAGCGGGGGATGGAGGGGAGCGGGCGGAGGGGGAAAGCGGCGAACCGGGGGGAAGTCGACATCCTGGCCATCGTCGCCAGCGTATCGGTCGTTGTCCGGAAAGATGAAGGATAAGTGGAAGATTCCAGGAGCTGGATGCGACCTGGCGGGCTCCCGCGCACATCGCCACCGGGGGGGCGGCCCGAGGCGTCCGGCATCGCGTGGTAGAGTCGCGCAGTGGTCCAGCCGGCCCGGCAGTACTTCGAGTTCGCGGACTACGTCGCCCTCGAGGAACGCTCCACGGTCAAGCACGAGTACCTCCGCGGGCTCGTCTGGGCCATGGCCGGTGGCTCCCCCGACCACGCGCGCATCGCGACCAACATCTCGACTGCACTGGGAAACCAGCTCGCTGGAAAGCGCTGCGCGGTCTTCGGGTCGGACCTTCGGGTGCGGGTCAAGGCCACCGGGCTCGGTACCTATCCCGATGTCACGGTGGTCTGCGGCGCGCTCGATCTCGATCCCGAGGATCCGAAGCGACACACCATCGTGAACCCGCGGGTTGTCGTGGAGGTCCTGAGCCCGTCCACCGAGGAGTACGACCGCGGCGAGAAGCTCGAGCACTACCGTCAGGTTCCTTCCCTCGAGGTGGTGCTCCTCGTCGCCCAGGCCGAGACACGTATCGAGGTGCACCGCCGCGCCGGTGACCGCTGGGTGTCGGAGTCGGCGACGACTGGAGGAGTCGTCGAGCTGGCCGCGATCGGGTGCCGGCTCGACGTCGATGCGGTGTATCGCGATCCGCTCGGCAGCTGACGCGTTCGCCCGCTGTCGCGCCGAGTGGGGTGACGCGACCAGTGTCCGAACGCAACGAGGCCGCACACCGGCGCGTGCGGCCTCGCGAAGCTGCGCCGGCGAGCTAGGTCAGTTCGTCTCGCTCAGGCAGCCGAAGGCGACGTTGATCTTCGCCTCGACGTCCGCCTGCACCGTCTGGCAGGACGCCGGGCAGAAGATGATCTCCGTCGGCTTCTGCTCGTTGTCGTAGTACCAGCCGGCGCCCGCGCCGCAGTCGGCCTTGCTGGTCTTCTTCGGCAGCGTGCTGGGCGCGCCCTGGCCCCCCGCGGTGTACTTGACGTTCACCAGGTCCTTGTCGAACTCCTCGCCCTGGGGCGGGTCGGGGATGGTGACCTCGCAACCGATGGCGTCGGCGCGGATCCCCGCCATCTTGTCGGCGAAGGCCTGGATGTTGGCGCTGACGTCGAAGGCCGGGCCCGTCCCACCGGCCATGGTGATGGCGTCGAGGGTCGCCTTGTTGCCGGCGATGAAGATGCCGTACGTCTGCACGCCGTTGTAGTTGTAGGCGCTCTCGGCGAGGCTGGCGATGGTCGCGACGTCGGTGATGCAGCTGCCCGGCTCCCCGTCGCTGGCCAGGACCACGATCACCTTGTGCTCGGGGTTCTGGTCCTGCATCGCGGTGGCGGCGTAGAGGGCGCCCTCCAGACCGGCCGACATGGGCGTGCCGCCGCCCGGCTCGGTGGCGTCCAGCGATTGCACGAACGCCGGCGCGTTTTGCGGAAGGGTTCCGAAGGCGATGACGTCCTTGTAGTCGGGGACGTTGCACTCGTCGGTGCCGTTCACCGCGGGGAAGTAGACGATGCCCAGGTTGATGCCCGCCGACGCCGGATCGTTGGCGAAGCTCTTGAGCGCGTTCACCGAGCCGTCCCAGCGCGGCCCGCTCATGCTGCCGGAGCGATCCTGAAGGACGATGACGTCGAGCTGCTTCTGCGTGGCCAGCGACTCCGTCTCGTCGCAGACGTCGGCCCCGCCGACCCCCGAGCCGCCGCCCACGCCCACGCTGATCGAGGCGCCGCCGGTGCCGGCCGCGCCGCCGCTCGCCCCCTCACCCCCGGCGCCGCTGCTCGACGCCGAGGTCGAGGGCTGGAAGCTGCTCGAGGTCGTGTCGTCGTCGGGGTCCGCGGAGCATCCGGTCCAGATGGCGAAGCCGAGGAGGCCGGCGGTCAGGACAGGGACGGAGACAAGCTGGGAAAGGCGAAGGCTCATGGGACTGCTCCTCGTGGGGACGCGGATCGCCGGACGCGGGCGGATGGAACGACGACGGCTGGGCGATCGGAGATAAGGACGGGTCGCGAGGCCCGGCGCGGAGAAGGATCGCGGGCCGAAGCCGACGGTGCCCCATGCCGAAACCGGAGCGAACATCTTACACCAGTGCACCTCGCCGCGCTCGGGCGATCGCGCGCACGAGACCCCGCGCGCGGGGGCGTGTCATGACGCCCCGCGTCGCTCATGCTCGCTCGAGTGAGAGGTCGAGCGCTACGCCCGCGCGGATCAGGTCTCGACGCTCTCGCAGCCGAAGCCGACGTTGATCTTCGCCTTGGTGTCCGCCTGCACCGTCTGGCAGCTGGCAGGGCAGAAGATGATCTCGGTCGGGTTGTTCTCGTCGTCGTAGTACCAGCCCGGGCCGGCGCCGCAGTCGGCCTTGTCGAGCTTCTTGGGGAGCTTGACGGCCTCACCCATCCCGCCCGGCGTGTAGTTGACGTTGACCAGGTCCTTGTCGAACACCTCGCTCTGGGGCGGCTCGGGGATGGTGATCTCGCAGCCCACCGCGGTGGCGCGGATCTCGGCCATCTTGTCGGCGAAGGCCTGGATGTTGGCGGTGACGTCGTACGCCTGGCCGGTCCCGCCCTTGGCGGCGATCTGGTCGAGGTTGGTGACGGTGGCGCCCTGGATGGCGACCACGTACGTCTGCAGGCCGTTGTAGTTGTAGGCCTGCTCGGCGATGTTGGCGATGTTGGCGATGACCGTGTCGCAGGCCGACGGGTCGCCGTCGCTGGCGAACACCAGGATGACCTTGTGCTCCGGGTTGGCGTCCTGCAGCGCGGTGGCCGCGAAGAGGCTGCCGGTGAGCGCGGCGGAGATCGGCGTGTCCGACCCGTCGGCATCCTGCTCGTCGAGCGAGCTGATGAAGGCCGGCGCGTTCTGCGGCAGCGGGCCGAAGGCGTTGACGTTCTTGTACTGCTCGATGTTGCAGCTGTCGCTCGCTCCGTCCTGCGGGAAGTAGATGATGCCCACGTTGATCCCGGCCGAGGCCGGATCGTTGACGAAGGTCGACAGCGCCGTCACCGAGCCGTCCCACTTGGCGCCGAGCATGCTGCCCGAGCGATCGAGCACCACGATGATGTCCAGCGTCTTCTGGGCGGCCAGCGACTCCGACTCCGCGCAGGTCTCGACGCCGCCGGACCCGCCCGTGCTCGGGTTGAAGGGAATGCCCCCGGTACCAGCGCCGCCGTCGCTGCTGGCGCGGCCGCCGCTGCCGCCAGCGGCGCCGCTGGCGCCGCTGCCACTGGTGCTCGACGGGTTGTCGAACCCGCTGCCGGCCTCGTCCCCCTCCGTGGAGGCGCTGCAGCCCGCCCAGGCAGACAGACCGACCATGACCGCGAGCGCCGGGGGAATGAAGAGCTTGGAAGATCGACGAGGCATGGCTGGCTCCTAGGGTACGAAGGATACGCTGCTGCGGCGCCGGGTCCCGCGGCCGCGCGCCGGCCGCGCGGCGCAGACCGCCGACCGCCGACCGCACGCTTCAGTTGCAGGATTGGTTGGCGACCACGAAATCATCGATGTTCCAGCTGGAAACGGCGTAGACCCCGCTCTGCAGGACGGTGTAGCCGAAGCGCACCTTCATCCCGGCGTTCTTGTGAGCGGTCAGGTCGTAGGTGAACTTGGTCCACGCCGTGTCCTGGATGGCCGGTGAGGGACCGCTGCTCCAGATGTTGACCCAGGCCACGCCGTTCCAGACGTCGACGGTGTTCTGCATGTACGGCGTGTAGTCGCTGTTCAGCCAGCGCCAGAACTCGAGATAGACCTGGCCAGGCGCCGCGCTGACGTCGATGACCGGGCTGGTGATGTAGTAGAACGGGTGCACCACCTGCAGGGTGATGCCGCCGATGAGCACGCCGGCGACGCCGTTGTCCGCAGTCGGCGTGTGGTCCATCGCCGGGTCGGGCCCGAGCGTGCCGCCCGACGAGGCCGCAGCCGGGCCGATCTGCCAGTCGGTGTCGAAGACCCACCCGGCTGCGTTGCTGGCGAAGCTGTCCGAGAAGTACGAGACGTACTGGCCGACCTGGCCGCCGGTGCAGGCGCCCGCGCTGCAGGTCTCGCCGGTGGTGCACGAGTTGCCGTCGCTGCAGGCCGCTCCGTTGTTGGCTGCAACGGGCTGGCAGAAGCCGGCCGCGCTGCAGATGCCGTTGTTGCAGGCGTCGGTTGCGCTGCCGCAGGCGGCGCCCGGTGTGGGCACGGGCTGGCAGGTGCCGCCGCCGTCGCACACACCGACGTTGCACTCGTCGTTGCCGTCGAGGCACGCGTCGCCCTGCATGAGCGGCTGCGCCACACAGAAGCCGTTGGCGGGGTCGCACACTCCATTCTGGCAACCGACGCTCAGGTTCGAGCAGTTCTTGGGCGCGCCACCCACACAGGCGCCGTTCGAGCACGTTTCTCCGGTGGTACAGAGGTCGCCGCTGGCGCAAGAGTTGCCGTCCTTGGCCGGGTCGGGCGTGCCCTCGCACTGCCCGCTCACCGGGTTGCAGGCCACCGCGTTGCAGGCCGAGAGCGGGGAGAAGGTGCAGTCCTTGGGCGCGCCGACGCACAGGCCGTTCTGGCACTTGGCGTTGACCATGCACGGGTCGTCGTCGAGGCAAGCCACGCCGTCGGCCGCGGGCGCGTTGCTGCACGCCTGCAGCGTCTCGTCGCAGGTGATCGTCGTGCACTGCTCGAGCTCCAGGCCGCAGGTGTTCTGCGGGCCGCCGCTGCACACGCCGTCCGAGCAGGTGTCGCTGACCGTGCAGAAGAGGCCGTCGTCGCAGGCCGTGCCGCTGCTCGGGACCACCGTACACACCCCGACAGGGCCCGGGTACTCGCCGGTGTTGCAGACGGCCTCGTAGCAGTCGGGCGCCTGGATCGCCGAGCAGTCCTGCCCGCAAGGGCCGGCGTTGCCCTCGCCGCCTTGGCCGGTGCTGCTGACGGCGCCGCCGGTGGCCCCCTCGCCGCCGCCACCGCCGCCGCCCTCGGCGCCGCTGCCTCCGGCGGAGGCGCTCGAGGGACCGGTTGTGCCGCTGCCGTCGTCGTTCGACGCGGTGCTGCACGCGCCGAGCGCGAGGATGGAGAGCGAGAGCGCGAGATTCGCGAAGCGCATCGAGATCATGTTTCGCCCACCAGAGGGTTCGGGTTGCCGGCGTGGCGCGCGGCTCCCACCGAGCCTGCGCGGCGAGGCTCCGGCTCCGGCAGGACACCGAGACCGAGACCTCGCGGTTGGACGCTCACGTGGCGTTCGAGGGGGCGTCGAGATGGTGGTTGGGTCCGTGCACGCGACTGGCGCATCGATCCACCTCGCGACGACTGCTCAAGCAACTCAAGAGAAGCGTTCGATGGCCCAGTCCATCGACAAATCCGCGCGGACTCTACCGCAAAACCGTCTTGCTCTCCTGGAAAAAGTATGGCCGCAGAGCAACGCGCGACGTCATCGGCGCGTCGGGCGCGCTTCGCGGCACGGTCGCCCCGCGATTCGCAGCCGCTGCCCCCGCACCACGTCGCGTCCGTGGAGCGCGACTCCATACGCGTCAGGCGTCGAGCTTCCCAGTTGCCGCCGCCTCCCTTCCGCTGCTATCCGCCGGGCACCTTGTTCGTCGATCCCGCCCTCCCGCGCACCGTGTTCGGCTGGCACTCGTCCCGCCTAGGCATCGACATGCCCATCGTCTCCTACGGGGACTGGGGCCACCCGCTCCTCGTCTTCCCGACGGCGCAGGCGGACTTCCTGGAGAACGAGCGCTTCTATCTGATCAAGGCCATCGAGAAGCACATCCTCGCCGGCAAGGTGCGGGTCTTCTCCATCGACAGCATCAACAAGCACGCCTGGATGAACCGCTCGGTGCCCATCCGCGAATCGGCGCGCCGGCAGGCGCTCTACGCCTCCTATGTAGAGGAGGAGGTGGTTCCCTTCATCCGCGACGCGGTGAGCAACGACGCGGCGCGCATCGCCGTCACCGGGGCAAGCTTCGGCGCCTTCCACGCCGCCAACCAGTTCTTTCGCCGGCCGGACCTGTTCGATGCGCTCATCGCCATGAGCGGGTTCTACGACCTCGACCCGGACTACACGCACGGGTACGCGGACGACAACGTCTACTTCAACAACCCCGTGGCCTACCTCGCCAACCTGCACGACGCGGCGAAGCTGCACCTGCTCCAGCACTCGCAGATCCACATCGTCACCGGTCGCGGCCGCTGGGAGGCGCCACACCGCTCCGAGCAGCTCGCCGAGGTGCTGCGGCAGAAGGGCATCCCGCACAACCTCGACATGTGGGGCCGCGACGTCGACCACGACTGGCCGTGGTGGCGCAAGATGCTCGACCACTACATCGGCGAGCGCCTCGGGTGGTAGGCGGCGTCAGAAGACGAGAAAGCGGAGGCCGGCGCTGAGCCCCAGCGTGTAGTTGCGCGTGCCCTCGCCGAAGAGCGCGGCCCCGGTCGCGCGCACGAACAGATCGAGCGTGACGCCTTCGGCGATCTGGCCTCGGGCACCACGCCGCCGGCTACACTCTAGCTTCAGGAGGTGTGGCGTGGCTGAGGCGATGCGCTGGGCTCTTCTCGTCGCCGGGGCGACCTGTGCGCTGACGGCTCTGGCGTGCCACGCGGACAGCGGCACGCCGGGCCCGGCGCCGGTCGATGCGGGCGTCGATGCACCACCGCCGGATGCTTCCGGGGGCGGACACGACGCCGGCGTCGACGCGGGCGGCGACGGGGGTAGCCCGCTTCAGCCCCCCGAGGAGGGGTGGGTCGCGGTATCGGGCTTCTACGAAGCCTGCCAGGGTCAGGCGCTGGGCGAGCTGGCGAAGTGGCCGGCTCGATCGTGGGTGAGCTGCGGGCCCGGCTGCACTGCCTCGTCGGCAAGCACCCTGACGGGCGGTATCACCGAGCGCCTGGTGTCCGGCGCGACCGGTCTCGGCGAGCACATCTACTACCGCAGCAACACCCGCCTCGGTGACTGGACCTATGACGAGCTCCGCCAGTTGCCAGGCGACGAGGTCGTCGCGGTCGTGCGCTACAAGAACAAGTGCCTGGCGAGCGCCATCAAGGACGACGCGGCCCTGATCTTCGGTGCGATGGACGGAGACGCCGACTGGGTCGGCGTATTCGACCCCGCGAGCATGAAGATGACCATGAGCGCGACGCCATACCTGCTGGACACCGAGGTGCGGCGGAAGTGGTGGCAGTTCGACGGCGGCTGGGGAGTGCTCGCCAACGAACAGATCCGTCTGGCGCTGACGCCGGGCGACGCCACCCTGACCGTGGTCGAGCCGACCAGCAGCTACAAGTCGGATGGCAGGGCGCGGGGCGGCCGCGTCTGCTGGGTCGACTGGGGAACCACGCCGAGCACGCTCAGGGCGTGGACCTCCGCGCTCGGCACGCACACGCTGCTCGATCCCCCTGCGAACGTCGCCGGGCTGGCGCTGGGTGATCAGCTCGCCGTCTGGGTGAGCGCGACCGGAACCAACTCGGTGATCGGCGCCTTCGACTCTGCGCGTCTCGCCTGGATGCCGGTCGATGCTTCCCCGGGCAGCGCCGCTGCGGTGCTGGGCCCCGATGTTACCGGCCAGATAGGTGGCGGGGTCATCAGTGCAACGCAGGGCATGCGCATGGCGATGACCGCGAATCCGAGCTCGGGCAACAAGGCGAACGGCACACTGATCTTCGATGCTGCCAGCAGCAAGCAGTGGTTCGTCCCCAGCCCCCGAGGCACCGGCTCGGAGGTCCTGGCCATGAGCGCGAGCGAGGTCCTCATCGGAGAGGTGGACCTGGTGACGCTCGGCGAGTACGTGCGCTACCTTCGGCTCGACCTCTCGAAGCTCGACGAGCTTCGGATCGAGTGAGCCGGGGGTCACCGCGCGACGCCTCGGGAGGCCTGCCGGGATGCCCGGCGACTGGAATCCAGCGATTCCGGGAATATCCAGCCGACCTCGCCGGCGCGCTTCCTGCCTCGACGGCCGCACGATCCGCGTTAGATTGTCCGACGTTGTGTGCCCCGCCGGGCGGCGGCACGCACCGGGCGGACGACCCGCCCGCGGGAGGAGAACCGAATCATGGCTGAGCGTTACCCCCAGTACGTCGGCGGCAGCGCAGCGGGCGCGCCGGCGGTCACCGACTCGCGCGAGCGTTTCATCGTCCGCGTCTACAACCACCTCTTCCTGGCCATCCTCGCCTTTGCGGCCATCGAGATCGCCCTCTTCCAGACGGGCGCCGCGATGTACATCGCCCAGGCGATGCTGGGGACGAGCTGGCTGCTGGTGCTCGGCGGCTTCATCCTGGTGAGCTGGCTGGCCACCCGCGCTGCGCACACCTCGCAGTCGAAGACCACGCAGTACGTCGCGCTCGGCGGCTTCGTCCTGGCCGAGGCGATCATCTTCGTGCCCCTGCTGGTGATGGCCAACCTGGCCGCGCCGGGCACCATCCAGAGCGCGGCGCTGGTGACCATGGCCGGCTTCGGCGGCCTGACCGGAATCGCCTTCTGGACGCGGAAGGACTTCTCCTTCCTCGGCGGCCTCCTCAAGTGGGCTGGCATCCTGGCCCTGGTGACCATCCTCGCCGGCGTCATCTTCGGCTTCTCGCTGGGCGTCTTCTTCAGCGTGGCCATGGTCGGCCTGGCCGGCGCCTCCATCCTCTACGACACGGCGAACGTCATGCACCGCTACCCCGAGGACCGCTACGTGGGCGCCGCCCTCGAGCTGTTCGCCTCGGTGGCCATGATGTTCTGGTACGTGCTGCGCATCTTCAGCCGTCGCTAGAGCGCCGGCCGGCACGGCGCTTCTGACGGGTGTCAGAGCGCCCGGCAACCAGGAGAGCGGCCCTGCCTCGCGGCAGCGGCCGCTCTCTTCGTTCTACCGGTCACCAGATGCGCTCGACGCTGCACGCGTCCAAGGGCATCGCCCGAGACTACCGCGTAGTCTGCGTGTCGAAAGTGAGCGACGAGAAGTCGCCGAGGGCAGCCTCGAAGTCGTTTGCGAGCTCGAGGCGACCGCGGTACTTCCCGAACTGCGGAACCGTCCTGGCCTCCCCCATTGGCACCAGCCTCGCCAGCGGCTTGTCCCGCCGGGCGATGATGACCTCCTCGCCTCGCAGAGTGGCGTCGATCAGCTCCGAAAGCCGGGCCTTCGCTTCGGCGATGTCCACCCGCTTCATGGCCTGGTTCTTACATGGTCAACCATCGCGGTCGAGTGATCGTCAGGGCTTCTTGGCGGGGGCCGGCTTGGCGGCGCCGCCCTTCAACGCGTCGAGCCCGGCCTGGAGCTCCGCCTCGGTGAAGGGCAGCTTGGCCAGCGCCGCCTTCTCGGCCTCCAGCGCCAGCTCCAGGTCGCGCTTGGCCTCCGTGGCGCGCCCCACCCAGTCCGACTTCTCGCCGGTGCGGTCCCCGAGGCGCACGGTGGCCTCCATCATCTTCAGGCCCTTCTCCAGCAGCACCCGGTAGCGCAGGCGCATGGCGCCCTCGAAGAGCTGCTTCTGGCGCGCCGTCGACGACCCCTGCGGCACCGCAGCGCGCATCACGTCGCGGTGCAGCTGCTGATATTGCTGCCCGACGCGATAGCCGGCCATCGCCGACCAGTGCGCGTCCATGCTGCGCATGGCGTCCATGAACGCGTTCTGCGCATCGAGCAGCCCCTGGGCGCGCTGCTCGAAGGCGTCGCCGAAGCTCGCCGGCATCGGCGAAAAGACGATCTTCTCGCTCGTCTTCTTGCGCACCTCGCCGAGGGCGAAGGCCACCGGCGCCAGCTCCAGCGGCGGCTTGCCGGCCTCGCCGAGCCGGTGCTTCTCGACGAGATCGCGCGCGGTGAGCACCGCCTTCTGCGCGTCGTCCAGCTTGTCCTGCTCCACCAGGCCGAGCGCACGCATGCCGTGCGCCTCCACCAGCTCCAGCACCGAGAGATCGCTGCGCGGCAGGAGCTGGTCGGCCGTGGCCACCACCTCGGGCCAGCGCTCCAGATAGGCCAGCAGGCGGGTGACGCGCAGCAGCGCAGCGCGGGTGGTGGCCAGCTCCGGGAAGCGGCGCACCTGTTCGCGGTAGCGATCGACGGCGGTGGCACGCTCGCCGAGCTGCTCGTAGGCCAGCCCTGCGTTGTAGAGGCTCGGCGGCGCCACCGCACCGTTCGGGGCCAGGCGCACCAGCCTGTCGAAGACCTCTGCCGCATCGCGGTAACGGTCGGCGAACAGCAACGACCGCCCCTGCTCGAACTGCTTCTCCAGCTCGGCGTCGGTGTAGGGCGAGACGGTGATCGGTGCGACCTGCACCACCCCACCGGGGCGGCTTGCCCCGCCGGACGGCGCTTCCGGCTGTGGCGTGGCCGAGCAACCGCTCGAGGCGAGCCACAGTGGGACGGCCAGGTGCAGCGCGAACGAAGCGGGGAGGCGGAGGGGTCGCATCGGCAGCAGAGAGTATGCCAGCTCACGCCAGGTTCCGCGGCAACCCCGCCAACCACATGGACCTCCGTTTCCCCGGGGCAAACACCCATTTCCAAAGGCCCTGGCTGCGCTACGCTCTGCGACGGTGTGGGTCGCGCGGCGAGTCAGGGGAGGTCACGGTCGCCGCGCCGACGATGACGGCGTTCGATCCTGAAGACGCAAGTTTGCGGGGGCCGCGGAGCCACGTCTTCGCGGAGGAGCGGCGCAGCGCGCCGAGCCGCAGTCGATCGTGGAGGAGTGTGCGATGAATCGAATCGTGACGAGAGGTGATCGTTCCGACCGCGCGGGCAGCCTGCAGTCTCTCTCCAGTAGCGATAACGAACGAAGTATCCGCCCCAGCAACGACCGCCTGAGCCAGATGGAAGCCAGGCACCGCGAGCTCGATGCTCGCCTCAGCGAGCTCGGCCGACACCTCTATCTCACGCCCACCGAACAGCGCGAGGCCGCCGAGCTGAAGAAGCTCAAGCTCAGGGCCAAGGACGAGATCGCCTCGCTGCGCCGAGTGATGTTGTAGTCGCGGCGTCGCCAGGGCGACGATCGGTCAGTTGCCGACGACGGTACGCCCGTCGTCTCGATGGGGCACGGCGGCGCCCGGGCCCGGAACCGTCTCCAGAGGTGACTCCGGCGCCGCGGCGCCCGCGTCCACGGCAGGCGCGCCGCCATCGGGCTGCGCGTCGCCGCCGCCGAAGACGTCGCGGTTCAGATCGGCGAGCGTCTCGTCGAGGCGCGTCTTCTCCTCCGGCGTCAGGCCCCCGGGCGACTTCTTGTCGATGGCCGAGGCCACTGCCAGCCAGTGGCGTGCGTTGTCGCGGTAGCTCTGGCGCGGGTCGGAGACCTCGGTCCCTTTCGCCGTGGCGCTGCTGAGGCGGTAGTCGGTCATGCCGCGGAGGTACGCGTAGCGCGCCTGATCGCCCACCGTGAGCGAGTCCATGTCCGGCTCGAGCACGCGGAACAGCGCCAGCGCCGACTCGTACTGGTTGCGCTCGTAGTGCGCCGCGGCGCGGTCGAGATCCTGGCGGTAGGTGTTGCACCCCGCGGCCACCGCGGCCTCGACGAGCAGCACCGCGCCCAACAGCGCGGCGCGTCGCGGGAGCGTGACGCGGGCGGACCGCCGCCTGGAGCGACCGAGCATGGGCGGGGAGGGTAACCGTGCGCAGGCGCGCCGATCAAGGTGACGAGGGCCGGGTCGATGGTGGCGTTGCGGATTTCCGCTGCCAGCGAGACACGCTTTCTCTCGCGCGCACGCGGGCTTGTCGTTGACCGCGCTGGCGAGGCGGGTCTAGCGTGGAAGCGCATCGTGGGCAGCCGCACCGGCTCCCACGCACGCTCTGGACGGCGCGGCGACAGTTGTCGACACCCCGCCCGCTCATGTCATCCTCCGAATCGCGGCGCCCATCGCCCTGTCATCTGTCATGCAGGGCGCCTCGGACGGCGCGCACCACGGGAACCGAGAAGTGGCGATTGCGCAGCGCGCGGCGGCGGGGCCGTACGACGACGGACAAGGCGATGCGGTCGTCCTGATCGACGAGACGCTGCCTCGTCAGTTCGGCAAGTACACGCTGCTGCGCAAGCTCGCCGCCGGCGGCATGGCCGAGCTCTTCCTGGCGCTGCACCGCTCGGTGGCAGGCTTCGAGAAGCTGATCGTCATCAAGCGCATCCTGCCCTCGATGAACTCCGACCAGGGGTTCATCGACATGCTGCTGCACGAGGCGCGCATCGCCGCCACCCTGTCGCACCCGAACATCGTCCAGATCTTCGACGTCGGGCAGATCGAGGGGAAGTACTTCATCGCCATGGAGCACATCCACGGCGAGGACATCCGCTCCATCGTCCGGGCGATGAAGAAGAAGAGCGTCAACGAGTTCCCGCTGGAGCACACGCTGAGCATCGTCCTCGGCGTGTGCGCCGGCCTGGCCTACGCGCACGACAAGCGCGACCTCGACGGCAAGAGCCTGGACATCGTCCACCGCGACATCTCCCCGCAGAACATCGTCATCACCTTCACCGGTGACGTGAAGATCGTCGACTTCGGCATCGCCAAGAGCGGCTCGCAGCAGGGCGAGGACACCAAGGACGGCCAGCTCAAGGGCAAGGTGCCGTACATGTCACCGGAGCAGGCCGCCGGTGAGCAGATCGACTGGCGAAGCGACATCTTCGCCGCCGGGGTCATGCTCTTCGAGCTCACCACCGGCAAGCGCCTCTTCAAGGGCGCCAGCGAGTACGAGACGCTGAAGCTCATCTGCGACAAGGAGTACCCGCGTCCGAGCCAGGTGCGCCCCGGGTACCCGGCCGCGCTCGAGGCGGTGGTCATGAAGGCCCTCTCCAAGTCCCGCGACGAGCGCTACCAGAGCGCGCGCGAGATGCAGGGCGATCTGGAGGCCTTCGTCCGCGAAGAGCGCATCGCCTGCTCGCAGGTCAGCTTGACCAAGTGGATGAGCAGCCTCTTCGAGGAGAAGCTCGCGCAGCAGAAGGAGGCGCTGCAGGACATCAAGCAGCTCGCCGATGTCATCGCCGCGCAGGTGGCCGAGCGGGGCTCCTCTACGAAGGCACCATCACCACCAACACCGGCACCAGCACCTCCTCCGGCGCGCTGTCCTCGACTGGCACGGGCAGCATCCCGCAGCCGCGGCGCGGTTCGTGGGGTGCGGCCGTTCTCGCCCTGCTGGTGGTGGGCATCGGCGTGGGCGGCTTCTTCTACATGAAGCGCAGCGAGTCGCTCGGCGACACGCGCGCCGACTCCGCCGGCCAGGCGCCGACCGCGGTCGCCGCCGCGCCCGCTGCCGCCAGGGGCACGCTGGAGATCAGCACCAAGCCGGAGGGCTGCGCCATCTGGATCAACGGCGACCTGCGCAAGGAGGTCACGCCGGCCAAGGTCGAGGGCCTGCCGCTGGGGAGCGAGATCCAGGTCAAGCTCACCAAGGACGGCCTCGAGGCCTACCGCGAGACGGTCACGCTGGCCGACGCCCAGCCCTCCCGGGCCATCGCCGCCGAGATGAAGGCGGGCTCGGTGACGGTGGAGCTGAAGATCATCCCCTCGCCCACGCTCTGGATCGACGGCAAGCCGTGGAAGGGCGACAAGAACCGCATCGAGGGGCTGTCGGCCGACGAGGAGCACAAGATCATCGCCGCCGCCAACGGCTTCATCCCCAAGACGTTCGTCTTCACGGCCAGGCGCGGCGAGACGAAGGTCATCGCCGACCAGCTGATCAAGGGCAACGCGGGCAACTTCGGAGGCGACGTGGCCGGCGGCGACAAGACGCCGCCCTCCGGAGACCCACCGACCAGGGAGGCGCCGGCGGCCGCCGGAGGCTCCGCCAAGGTGCGCGTGGGTGCCAAGGGTGGCTTCTGCAACGTCACGGTCAACGGCACCTCGTACGGTCCGACGCCGGTCGAGGCCGTGGTGCCCGCCGGCACGGTCCGGGTGAGCTGCAAGCCACAGACGGGCGCGACTCTGTCGCAGGCCGTCAAGGTCGGCGCCGGCGAGACGGGGCGCGTCTCGTTCAAGATCGAGGCTCCGTAGGCCCGGCCTGCCGCGCGCCGGCGCGCGCGGCGGCGGTAGCGGAAGCGGTGCACGGGGAGGCCGTCGGCGTCCGCGCGCCGCTCGCGGTTGCTGCGCGCCTGGTAGGGTTGGCGGCGAGGCGCGCGTCGCCCGCCGCGTCGCCGGCGGGCTCCAGCGCTGCGAAGGCGTCGAGCCGCGCCTGGTACTGCGCGGCGCGGTCCTCGACGTCGGTCTGCACGAATAGCTCGCCGCCCGGCACCAGCAGGCGCGCGATGGAGTCGAGCAGCGGCTCGCCAAGCACCAGCCGCTTCTCGTGGCGCTTCTTCCACCAGGGGTCGGGGAAGTGCAGGTAGAAGACGGCCACCGAGGCGTCCGGGCCGAGGCGGCCCAGCGCATCGCGGGCGTCGGCGGCGAGCACACGGGCGCGGGCGCCGAGCCCGAGCTTCTTCAGGCGCTCGTCGACGAGGTGCGCCCACTTGAGGCGGATCTCGAGCCCGAGCAAGCGCACGTCCGGGCGCGCCTGGCAGCGCGCGATGGCGAAGGCGCCGCGGCCCGGGCCGATCTCGATCTCCAGCGGCCCTTCGCCCTCCTCGAGGAGACCGGGCAGCGAGACGGCGCCCTCGGCCGGGAACGTCTCCGCGTGCGCGTAGGGGTGGTTGGAGCTTATGTGGAGCGCCATGCGTGGGCGGCGCTTAGGCCGAGGCGCGTGCTCGAAGCAAGCGCCTCTGGCGGTCGAGGCTCAGCGCGCGCCGACGACCGGCTCCTTGTCACGGGTCGGTCTGACGATCGCGCCTCGCAAGGAGGGTGCCACCGCAAGGACGTCGCCATGGTGCGGCGAATGCTCCCCGGACCCGCCCACCTCCTCTCCAGTTCAGTGACCCATTGCCGTTCGGGGAGCGGAGGCCCGTTCGGGGCGCGGTGGTACCGGGCAGGCGCCAGCGACAGGCGCGGTGCTGGGGGCGGAGGCGGCCACGGTGGAGCAGGCGCGTGCGCACAGGTGGGCAGACGTCCGGTTCGTGTTCGCTTCGCCCGCGGCTCGGTCGAGCCGTATTGTCGGCCGAGTGCCCAGCTGCGCTGGGCACTCGCCCTCCGTAATTCCGCCGCCGCACCTGCTCTGGTAACCCTGGCCCGTGATGCACGCCTCGCGCGCGGAGGCGGTGGGGCCGCCGCAGACGAGCGCCGCGCGCCGCTGGCGCCGGACCCTGCCGTATCTGCCAGCGCTGCTCGGCAGCAGCGCGGTCGGCGCGCTGGCGGTCCGCGCCATCCTCGCGCAGGCGGGAAGGCCGGCGGCGCCGCTCGACGACAGCTTCATCCACCTGCAGTACGCGCGGCGCCTCGCCGAGGGCGGCTTCTTCAGCTTCGTGGCCGGTGAGGGCTACACCACCGGCGCCACCAGCTTGCTCTGGCCGGTGCTGCTGGCGCCGTTCCACCTCCTCGGGGTTCGCGGCCTGTCGCTCCTCTTCGTGGCCTGGGCGCTGGCGCTGGTCGCGCACGCGGGGCTGGTCGTGGAGACGGCGCGCATCGCCGAGCGCCTCACCGGACGCTGGGGCGGCGTGGTGGCCGGCGCGTGCTGCCTGGCCTGCGGCGCCTTCGCCTGGTTCGCGTGGAGCGGCATGGAGACGGTGCCGTTCGCGTTCGTGATCATGCGCGCCGCGCGGCTCGCCGCCGAGCGCTTCGAGCCGCGAACCGGTGACGCCGGCGCCCTGGCGCGCCCGCGGGCCATCGAGCTCGCCGTGCTCGGGGCCGTCGCGCCGCTGCTGCGCCCCGAGGGTGCCGTGCTGGCGCAGATCGCCGCCGCGGCGCTGCTGGCGCGGCCAGACGTGGACGGCGGCGGCGGGGCGGGCGGTGCTGCTGCCGCTGCTGCCCGTCCTCGGCACCGTCTTGCAGCCCATGCTCAACCTGCTCCTGGCGGGACACGCGTCGTCGTCGACGACGGCGGTGAAGTGGCTGCCGGCGAACCCGTACTACGACGCCGGGCGCCTGCTGACGGCGACGATGGGCAACGTGCGCCTGCTCTTCGGCGACGTGCTCGACGGCGGCGACTGGACGAGCGTCTTCCTCCCCGAGGGCTTCGTGGTGCCGCTGCTCCTCGGGGCGGCCGCGCGGCCCCTGGCGGCGCGGCCCCGCGCCCGCGCCCCGTGGCACGCGGGTGTGGTGGCGGTGGTGGCGCTGTGCACCCTGCTGCCCTGCACGTACCTGAGCTTCCTCTGGAACCGCGTCCGCTACGTCTGGCCCTTCGCCGGCGCCTGGTTCGTGCTCATCGCCTGCTTCGCGCGCGAGGCAGGCGAGCTGGCGCGCCGCTCGCGGCTGCGCCTCGCCCACCTCGGGCCGGTCCTCGGAGGCTGCGTGGTCGGGGCGCTGCTCACGCGCCTGCCGGTCGCGCTGCGCGACCTGGCCACCTCGGCGCGGGCCATCGATCGCCAGCAGGTGACGCTCGCCGAGTGGGTACGCGCCAACCTGCCCGACGACGCGCGGGTGGGCGTCAACGACACCGGGGCCATCGCCTACCTGGGCGAGCGCTCGACCTTCGACGTGGTGGGTCTGACGACGGAGGGCGAGGCGCCCTACTGGGTGGCCGGGCCGGGCGCGCGCTTCGAGCACTACGAGCGCCTGCCGCCGGAGCGACGGCCCACGCACTTCGTCGTCTACCCGCACTGGATGGCGTGCCCGCCGGTGCTCGGCCGCGAGCTCACCCAGGCCACCGTCACCGAGCAGTCGATCCTCGGCGGGCCGACCATGGTCGTGCACGAGGCGCGCTGGGACCTGATTGGCAGCGGGGACCTTCCGGGCGCGCCGCCGCCGGGCAAGCTCGTCGACGAGCTCGACGTCGCCGATCTCGATTCGGAGGCCACCCATCGCTATCAGCTGCTCGAAGCCTGGGACCACGAGAGCGTGGTGCTGACGCTGCGAGGCGAAGAGGGCACGGTGGCCGACGGGGCGCGCAGCAACCGCCGCCAGGAGGGCTTCGTCCTGCGCGGGACGGCCGGCGTGCCCGGGCGTCTGGTCATCCGCGCCGCCAGCGACCTCCCGACCTCCATCGAGGTGCGCACCGGCGGCGCCTTCGTGGGACGCGCGACTATCGGCGCGGAGGGCTGGACCGAGGCGACCATCGAGCTACCCGCCGGCGCCACCGAACGCGCACTGGAGATCGATGTGCCCGGCGAGGAGCCGCCCATCGCGGCCGCACACTACTGGCTCTACGAGTGAACGCTCACTGGCGCGCGGAGATGGCCACTCGGGTCGCCACGGCGTGGCCGCCGCTGGTGCCCTCGGTGCCGTCGGGACGCCCGATGACCACTGCCGCCACCAGCAGGGCCAGGTAGAGCGAGGCGGCGAGGAGCGTGCGCCGCGTCGAGCGGCGGTCCGCCGCCACCAGCTCCAGGGGGACGTGGTGCTCCACGGCCACCACCCGCGCGTGCACGGTGGCCGCGCCGCGCAGCTCGAGCACCGCGCGGTCGCCGTGCTCGAGGACGATGCGGCGACCAGGGCCGGCAAGCTCGGCCCGCCCCGCGCGGCGGTGCGCCCGCGCACGCGCGCCTTCCGGGACGTGAACCACGAACTGGCCACGGTCGATCTCGGCCAGGGTGGTCTCCTCGGCGTCGGCGAAGACCAGCACGCCCGCACCGCGCCCCATGGTGGCCCTCGCGCCCTCGAACAGGTGGCGCGTGGCCGTCAAGGCGCCGCCGCGATGGGCCTCCAGCGCCAGCGCCAGGCAGACGCGACGCACCCCCGCCGGGCGAGCGATCGGGGCGCGCGGTGGGAGGGCGTGGTGCGCCCGGGTCGTGTCGTTGGCCGGGCGGTGGTCGAGCGCGATGGAGCTGGACAGGAGCGGCAGCGGGACCATCGCGTGGCGCACCTGCAAGGCTGGCGCCGCCTCGCGGTGTGCGATGCCTTCCCGCAGCAGGTCGCGCCCCGGCGCGCCGGCGCGCCGATGTCCCGGCCGCGCCCGCTCCGGCGGACATCGACCGCCCGCCGACCGTGGTGTATCTCCGGTGCGTGCGCACGCGTCCCCTCGGCAAGACGGGTCTGGAGGTTTCGGAGCTCTCGCTCGGGACCTGGGGCCTGTCCGGTGATGGCTACGGCGAAGTGAGCGACGAGGTGGCCGAGAAGGTCATCGCCCGCGCGCTGCAGCTGGGGATCACCGTCTACGACACCGCCGATGTCTACGGAGCCGGCCAGATGGAGACGGCGCTCGGCAGGGCGTTGCCGGCGGCCCTGCCGCGCCCCGCCGACAAACCGAACGGCAGCGGGGTCATCGTGCCCACCCCCGGCGCCCCGGCGGTGAGCGAGGCGGCGACCCTCGCGCTGCTCGCACCTGTCGGCGGGACGCTGCCGGGCGTCGGCCTTCCGCCCACGGTGACGCCCGCACCGCCACCGGTCGCCGAACGGCCAGTCGAGGTCGGCGCAGCGTCGCCAGGTGCCCCCGGCGCGCCCGGCGCCGCACCGGACCACAAGAGCTCCAGCGCCCCGACTCCGGCGATGCTCGCCGCCGAAGCCGCCCACAAGGCCGAGGCCGCCGCTGCAGGGCGCGCGGCGCGACTGGCCGCCATGAACCCGCCCAAGCCGGTGCCCGCCACGCACGCGCTGGTGATCACGAAGATCGGCACCGACATGGAGGAGGGGCGCAAGCGCTTCGACGTGCCCTACCTGCGCAAGGCGTTCGAGCGCTGCAGCGAGCGCCTCGGCCGGTCCCCGGACGTGCTCCTGATGCACAACCCGACGCGCGCCGCCTTCAACACGGAGACGGTGGCCTTCTTCACCGAGCTACGCGACCAGAAGCAGATCCGCGCCTGGGGCGTGAGCGTCGGCTCGGTCGAGGTGGCGCGCACCGCGCTCGACCGCGGCGCCGACGTGCTCGAGCTGGCGTACAACGTCTTCGCCGCCCGTGACCTGCACGAGCTGGCGGCGGAGATCTCCTCCACCGGCGCCGGTGTCCTGGTGCGCTCGGTGCTGTCGCACGGCCTGCTCGCCGGCCAGTGGAGCGGCGACCGCGAGTTCTACAGCGGCGACCACCGAACCGAACGCTGGCAGCCCATGGAGCTGAAGCGGCGTATCGCCCAGCTCGACGCGCTGCGCCCCTGGTCACCGGCCCGGTGCGCTCGCTGCGCGCGCTGGCGCTGCGCTTCGCGCTCGCCAACCACCTCGTCTCCTCGGTGGTGCTCGGGCCGCGCTCGTTGCCGCAGCTCGAGCAGCTGGTGCGCGATGCCGGCAACGGGCCACCCTACCTGCGCGACACGGCCATGACCGACATGACCAACCGCCTCAAGGCGGTGGGGGTGACGCTCTCTTGAGCGCGCCACCGCAGCCGTGGCGGAGCGCCGCGGCACCGGCGCCGGCCGCCGCCGAGCGGCTTGCCGACGCCGAGCTCGACGCCCTGCTGATCATCGCCCGCCACGCCGCGGCGCTGATCATGCGCGTGCACGCCGAGGGATTCACCGTCGAGATGAAGGGTCCGAACGATCCGGTGACCCGCGCCGACCGCGAGGCCAACACGCTCATCTGCGCCCGCCTGGCCGAGCAGTTCCCCGACGCCGCCATCCTCGCCGAGGAGAGCGTGCCCGGTGATCGTCAGGTCATCGCCGCGCGCGTCGCCGAGCGCCGCGTTTTCTTCGTCGATCCGCTCGACGGCACGCGCGAGTTCGCCGATCGCCGCGACGACTTCGCGGTGATGATCGGCCTGGCCGAGGGCGGCCGCGCTCGCCTCGGCGTGGTGGTCCTGCCGGTGACCGGCCTGGGGCTGGCCGGCCGGGTAGGGGAGGGTGGCCTCGCCTTCCGGGAGGCGCCGGACGGCGCGCGGGCGCCGCTGCACCCCTCGACCATCACCGATCCCAGCCAGGCGACGATGGTCGTCTCCCGGTCGCACCGGCCGACGGTCGCCGATCGCGTGCACGCGCGCCTGGGCATCGCGCGGGAGCTGTCCTGCGGCTCGGTGGGCGTCAAGGTGGCCAAGGTGGCCCTCGCCGAGGCCGACCTCTACGTGCACGGCGGCGCCGGCTGCAAGCGCTGGGACACGTGCGCGCCGGAGGCCATCCTCCGCGCCGCCGGCGGCGCCTTCACCGATCTCGACGGGCAGCTGCTCGACTACGCCGACCCCGACCTGGCGGTGAAGCGCGGCATCTGCGCCAGCAACGGCCACCTGCACGCCGCCGTCCTGGCTGCGGCACGCCCGGAGCCCTGAGCGATGCGCGACCGGGCCGAGGTGGTCATCGTCGGCGCCGGCATCATGGGCCTGTCCATCGCCTACAACCTGGCCAGGCACCACGGCGTCACCGACGTGCTCGTGGTCGACCGCTCCTACCTCTGCGGCGGGGCCAGCGGCCGCAACGGCGGCGGGGTGCGCGCGCAGTTCTCCGGCGAGGAGAACATCCGCCTCATGCAGGAGAGCATCCGCATCTGCCGCGACTTCGCGACGGACATGAAGATCAACGTCTGGTTCCGCCAGGGCGGGTACCTGTTCCTGAGCCGCAGCGAGGAGTCGCGCCGCATGCTGGAGAAGAGCATCGCCGTGCAGAACGGCTGCGGGCTGACGACGCGCATGCTCACCCCCCGCGAGGCGCAGCAGGTGGTGCCCGAGCTCGACACCACCGGCGTGGTCGCCGCCAGCTACAACCCCGACGACGGGGTGGTCTTTCCCTGGCCCTTCGTCTGGGGGTACGCCAGCGGCGCCACCAAGCTCGGGGTGGAGATCGCCACCTTCACCGACGTGCTCGGCTTCGAGACCCGGGGCAAGCGCATCGAGGCGGTGGTCACCTCGCGGGGCAAGGTGCGCACCCACCGCGTCGTCAATGCCGCCGGCGCCTGGAGCCCGGAGGTGGCGCGCCTGCTCGGCGTCGAGCTACCCAACAAACCGCATCGCCACGAGATCTGCTCCACCGAGCCGCTCAAGCCCTGGCTCGGCCCGCTGGTCGCCGACCTCTCCAACGGCCTCTACTTCTCCCAGTCCACGCGCGGCGAGATCGTGGGCGGCATCTCCAACGAGGACGTGCCGCCGGGGATCGACCAGGAGTCGTCCCATCGCTTCCTGGCGCTCTACGGGCGCGCGCTCACCCGCGCTTGCCCGGTGCTCGGCCGCGTCAAGGTCCTGCGCCAGTGGGCCGGCTGCTACGACCTCACCCCGGATCAGAGTCCGATCGTCGGGCAGGTCGACGAGGTGGACGACTTCTTCCAGGCCTCGGGCTTCATGGGCCACGGCTTCATGATGGCGCCGGTCATCGGCAAGCTGCTGGCCCAGCACGTGGCCGAGGGCAGCGATCTGCCGATGTTCGAGCGCTGGAGCCTGCGCCGCTTCGCCGAGGGCCGCCTGCTCGGTGAGAGCATGATCATCGGGTAGGCGGATCGCGCTCCACGAGACGTATACTGCCCGGCCCCGTGCCCGAGCTCGTCCTGATCACCGGCACGTCGAGCGGCATCGGCCTGGCAACCGCGGCGGAGTGCGCCGCCGCCGGCCACCGCGTGGTGGCCACCATGCGCCAGCTCGACAAGCGCGGCCCGCTCGAGCACGCGGTGGCCGCGCGCGGCGTGCGCGTCGACGTGGAGCAGCTCGACGTCACCGCCGCGGACGCCGGTGAGAAGGTGCGCGAGCTCGTTCTCAAGTACGGCCCCATCTACGCCCTGGTGAACAACGCCGGCATCGCCATCGCCGGGGTCTTCGAGGAGCAGACCGAGGGCGATGTCCGCGACCAGTTCGAGACCAACGTCTTCGGGGCCATGGCCGTCACCCGCGCCGTGCTCCCATCCATGCGCGCCGCCGGGCGCGGGCGTGTGATCAACATCTCCTCCATCTCCGGGCGCGTCGGCTTCCCGGCCCTGGCCATGTACGCGGCGACCAAGCACGCCATCGAGGGGTTCAGCGAGGCGCTGCGCTGGGAGGTGGAGCCGTTCGGTGTCGATGTGTGCCTGGTCGAGCCGGGCACCTTCCGGACGCCGATCTTCTTCGACAATCAGCGCCGCGCCGCGCGCCAGGGTGAGATCGGGGAGTACCGGGCCATCAACGAGGCGCTGGAGAAGCTCTACCTCGAGGGCGCGGACAAGGCGCCCCCGCCCGACGCCGTCGGACAGGCCATTGCCCGGCTGGTCAGCGTCTCCACGCCACCGTTCCGCACCGTGGTCGGCCGTGACGCGCGCGCCCTGGTGGCGCTGCGCCGCGTCGTGCCGGAGCGCCTGTTCGCGAGCGGCATGCGCCGCCTCATCAACCTCCCGCGCGGGCGGTGAGGCAGGGGCGCGCGGGGGCCGCAGGGCGCCCCTTCTCCAATTCCCCAGCCGTGTCCGGCTCTTGGGGCTTCTGCACACATTGACACTCGCCGGCTCGCCGAATAGCTTCCCGCTCGGGTCGCTCTGTATCCGTCTGGCCGCCGGCGCGTGATGTCCGGCCAGAGCGCCGGCCGCGGAGTAGCCGCTCGAGTCGTGTTCCGAGCGGAGCAGCCGCTCGAGAGTCGCCTCACCCAACCTCAATGAGGAACGCCATGCTCACCGTTCGCCGAATCGGGCTCCGCACGCTGCTCCTCGGGACGCTGACCGCCGCCGGTGCCCCGGTCGCTGCCGGCGCGCTCACCGGTTGTTCCGACGAGAACGCGCCCGAGACGCACGTCGACAAGCTCAAGGACCCGGCGACCCGTCCCCAGGCCGTCAACCGCCTCGTGCAGTTCTTCGAGGACGCGATGACCAAGGACAACAAGAACCGCGAGGGTCCGAACGTCAAGCCGATCCTGGACAAGATCGTCGAGCCGATGAACACCGCCTGCACGGCCGGCGACCTCGACGAGCGCACCCAGTCGAAGATCGTCAAGTTCCTCTCCGACGCCCGCGACCCGCGCGGCGAGGCCTGCCTGACGAAGATCATGAAGGACTTCAAGGCCGAGGGCGGCGCCGAGGAGGACACGCGCTGGGCGGTGCGCGCCGTGGGCGCCATGAAGCTCAAGGGCGCCAGCGGCGGGCTCTTCGAGGTCTACAGCAAGATGCGCCCGTCCAAGCTCAAGAAGGTCCCCGAGCTCTACCGCGACGTGCGCGATGCGCTGGTGGAGATCAAGGACCCGGCCTGGGAGAGCGGCTTCGTGGAGAAGCTCGGCGCGCCCATCAACGACCGCAAGGACGTGGCCAACCTCAAGGACCAGATGTTCTGGCAGATCACCGCCGCCGAGATGCTCGGCAACCTGCGCAGCGCCGCCGGAGTCAAGCCGCTGATCAAGGTCGTCCTCTCCCCGATGAAGGCCGACGCGGCCGCCACCGCCGTCAACGCTCTGGTCAAGATCGGCAAGCCGGCCATCGCCCCGGCGCTGGCCGTCCTCAAGGGCGAGGACAAGGAGCTCGTCGAGTACTCCAAGATGGAGAACCTCAAGGGCGCCCAGCCGGGCACCGACAACAAGCCGCCGCCGTCGGCGGTCAAGGCCGCGGAGACGGCGCACATCGGCGGCGCGGCGATCATCCTCGGCACCATCGGCCGCGACGAGGCCGCCGGTCCGATGATCGAGGCCATGGACAAGTCCGACGACCTGGGGCGGGCCATCATCGCCCGCGAGCTGTCCAAGCTGCCGGACACGCCCACCGTGGTCACCGCCTTCCAGTCGGCCTACGACAAGACGCCGGCCACGCTGAGCATCCCGCCCGGACTGGGCGCGCGCGAGTCGATGCTCGAGGCGGCTGGGTCCTTCTTCGACGCCAACTTCGTCCCCTGGATCGTCAAGAGCGCCCAGGGGTTGAAGGGCGAGGAGGGCGACATCGCCCCCATCAAGGAGGCCTCGCTGCTCACCGCCGCCAAGCTCATGCGCCACGACCAGGTGCCGGTCGTCGAGTCGCTCTTCGACATGAAGTCGCAGGGCGCCGACGGCAAGCCGAGCACCCTGGGCAAGGGCATGGAGAAGGAGTGGGGCATGGCCAAGGCCCAGCTCACCGCCTGCACCGACAAGGTGGAGTGCTACCTGGCCAAGCTCGGCGAGCCGGCCAGCCAGGCCAAGGAGACGCAGTTCAACGGCATCAAGGCGGCCTACATGGTCGGCGTGCACGGCACCCCGGACGCCCGGCAGAAGCTCATCGACCTGATGCCCAAGCTGAGCAACGCCGCGGTGCGCTTCGTGGTCGTCTCGGTCATCGACCACCTCTCGCCCAAGGGCGACAAGGACATCGCCGACAAGCTGCAGGCGATTGTCGACAAGGGGGAGGACTCCAAGGATCAGAACACCATCTCCGGGAACGCCTCCTTCAAGACCATCATCTACCGCCTGCAGGCGCGCGCGCAGTAGTCCGCGCCACTCGCACCCAACCGCCCCATGCTGTTTCTCGAGGTCACCCAGGGCCTCGCCTCCGGGCAGACCTTCGAGCTCTCCACGGAGGCGGTGGTCGTCGGCCGCTCCCCCGACAGCGACGTGGTGCTGCCGGACCGCGAGGTCTCCAGCGAGCACCTGCGCATCGTCTCCGCGGGGGAGCGCGTGGTCCTGCACGACCTGCGCTCCACCAACGGGACCACGCTGGTCCGCCGCGACGAGCGCCGGCGGCTGACCGCCGAGCAGAGCAGCGTCGACCTGGAGAGCGGCGACGTCATCGAGCTCGGCACCGGCGACGGGGTGGCGGCGCTGCGGGTGATCATCGCCGACGACGCCGATGACGCGCACGTCGTCTCCATGCGCCGCCTCGACGAGATCGAGCCGGCGGTGCTCAAGGTCGAGCGCGACCCGGACGCGCTCAACAAGCTCTACGCCGCACAGAAGCGCATCGGCGCCGCCAGCGACCTCGATGGCGTGCTCATCGAGGTCGCCGACGCGTGCCTGACGCTGATCCCCGGCGCCACCCACGTGACCATCATCCTGCGCGACGACGAGCAGGACCCGGACATCACCGCCGCCGCGTACGTGCCGGTGATGACGCGCGTGCGCCTGCCCAACGGGGTCATCGGTCCCCCGCCGGGGCCGGTGCCCATCGCTCGCAGCGTCTACCGCAAGGTGGTCAAGGAGCGCGTCGCGGTGCTTGCCGCCGACGCGCCCACCGACGTGGCGCAGACCGAGTCGATCATGGGCGCCAGCATCCGCAGCACCATCGGCGTCCCGCTCTGGAAGGGCGAGGAGATCCTCGGCGTCCTCCAGGCCGACAATCGCAGCGCCCCGGCCATGCTCCACACCGCCGACGTGGAGCTGCTCCTGGTGCTGGCCGCCAACGCCTCACTGGCCGTGAAGAACGCGCGCCTCATCAAGCGCCTGACCACCGCCGAGGACCGCCTGCAGAAGGAGAACAGCTTCCTCAAGGGGCGCGAGGAGAAGCGCCGCGGCGGAGGCAAGGAGGTGACCATCATCGGTCACAGCGACGCCATGCGCGCGGTCATCACCCAGCTCGACAAGGTGGTCGACACCCGGGTCACCGTGCTCATCGAGGGCGAGACGGGCACCGGCAAGGAGCTCATCGCCGCCGCCGTCCACTACCGCTCGCGCCGGCGCGACAAGCTCTTCGTCGCGCAGAACTGTGCCGCCCTGGCGGAGAGCCTGCTGGAGAGCGAGCTCTTCGGGCACAAGAAGGGCTCCTTCACCGGCGCCACCGAGGAGAAGAAGGGCCTCTTCGAGATCGCCGACGGCGGCACGCTCTTCCTCGACGAGATCACCGAGACACCGATGTCGCTGCAATCCAAGCTGCTGCGCGCTCTGCAGGAGGGCGAGATCCGGCCGGTGGGGGGCACCATCAGCAAGCACGTCAACGTGCGCATCGTCGCCGCCACCAACCGCAACCTCGAGGAAGAGGTGAAGAAGGGCCGCTTCCGCGAGGACCTCTACTACCGCCTCAAGGTCTTCCCCCTGCGCCTGCCGCCGCTTCGCGAGCGCCGCGACGACATCCCGCGCCTGGCGTCGCACTTCCTCGCGCACTACGCGACGGAGATCGGCAAGCCGGCCGGAGGCTTCAGCCAGCAGGCCATGGAGCTGATGGTGGCCTACGACTGGCCGGGGAACGTGCGCGAGCTCCAGAACGAGGTCCAGCGTCTCGTCATCCAGCTCGACCCGGGGGCCTTCGCCACCCCGGAGCTGCTCTCCCCGCGCATCCGCCAGGTCGAGGGGCTGGTCTCTCGCGCCGGCGTGGCCAAGGGGACACTCAAGGAGATGATGGACACGGTGGAGAAGTTCTTCCTCCTCGAGGCGCTGCGCGATCACGGCAACAACAAGACCAACGCTGCCAAGAACCTGGGCATCACGCGCGAGGGCTTGCACAAGAAGCTCCGCCAGTTCGGGATCTGAACGCGCCTCCGGCACCACGCCCCCTCCCACACCTGTCCGACACCTGGCCGACGCCTGGCGTAATTGGCGACCGCCGCGGGGTCTGGGGTATCCTCGGCTCCGGTGGGCGACTCCGTCGACAAGGGTCACATCAAGGGCGTGGCCTTCCGCGAGTTCGTGGTCTGGTTCGAGCAGAACCACGGGCGCGCGCAGATCGAGCGCATCCTCGAGCTGGCGCCGCCGACCATCCTCGACGACCTGGACCTCGACCGCGAGCGGGAGGCGTGGGGGATCGTCAGCTCCCGCTGGTATCCGGTGGGGCCGGTGCACCGCCTCCTCGACGCCCTGCTGGCCACCCGCACCGACTCCGAGCGCACCCGCCTGGCGGCTCAGGGCACCCGCGCGGTCGCGGATCGCATGTTCACCGGTATCTACAAGACGCTCTTCGGCATGCTCGCCTCGCCGGAGCGCTGGGCGAAGCATTCCCAGCGGCTGTGGAGCGTCAACTACGACACCGGCGACCTGCGCATTCGCCTCCTCGGCCCCAACAGCGCCGAGTCGTCGGTGAGCAACTGGCCGGCGCACCACCCGTTCCTGTGCGAGTCGCTCGTGTACTCGGGCATCGCTGTCTTCGAGGCCATGGGCTGCCAGCACGTGAGCGGCACGCGGCTGCGCTGCATCGACCGCGGCGCGGAGGCTTGCACGCGCCTCTTCACCTGGAGCGGCGCCCCCAGCCCCGGGCCCTGAGCGCGCGGGTCGCCCGGCTCGCAGGCTCGCTCGCTCCAGCGTGCCGGTCCGGCCACGGCAAACGCCGCGACTAGCTCGGCGGCCCCGGGCGTCGCGTCACCACCAGGACGGCTTGCCCCTTGCGATGCTCCGGTACCACCGACGACAGGCCCTCGCTGGCGGCAAAGCCCGCCAGGTCGCCCTGGTGTTCGTCCATGTACTGGCTGAAGCGCACCCAGAGCGCGCGCGCTTCGTCGTCGCCCATGGCCACGCCGTCGATCACCACCGCCAGTCGAGACCTCGGCGGCCCGCCAGGGATCGCCGACCCGCCCCTC
>JBBJMR010000531.1:0-3198 GCA_037720395.1 Polyangiaceae bacterium | reverse complement strand
TCTCCATCCCCTCCGGCACGACCCAGGGGCTGACCTGCGACACCGTCATCCCGCTGTAGGGACGTGATCGAGGCCGCGCTCCGCGTGCCGAGCGGCAGCTTCTGCGGGTCTCCCGCTCCCCATCGGCCAACCCCTGCGCAGCGGCCTCGACCCGGGAGCCCCCGAATCGGTAGGCTCTGCCCGTGCCGATCGCCCCCCTCCTCGTCGAGGAGCGCTTCGCCCTCGAGACCCAGGTGGGCCGGGGCGCCTTCGGCGAGGTCTTCCGCGCCAAGGACCGGGTGACCGGCCAGCCGGTGGCCATCAAGCGGCTCATCGGGGCCATCGCCGACCCCATCGCCGCCGAGCGCTTCGATCGCGAGGCGCGCCTGGTCTCCCTGATCGATAGCCCGCACGTCGTCCGCTACATCGCCCACGGCGTCGACGCCGACGGCACGCCCTGCCTGGTCCTGGAGTGGCTCGAGGGCGAGGACCTCAAGCGGCGCCAGCAGTGGCGCCCGCTCAAGGTGGCCGAGGCCATCGAGGTCGGTCGCCAGGCGGCGCTCGGCCTGGCCGGCCTGCACGACGCGGGCATCATCCACCGCGACGTCAAGCCGTCGAACTTCTTCCTCGTCGCCTCCCGCGACGAGGCGCTGAAGGTGGTGGTCATCGACCTCGGTACCGCGCGCGGGGACGGCGAGGCGGCGCTCACCGTGGAGGGCTGGGCCATCGGGACGCCGGCGTACATGTCGCCGGAGCAGGCGCGCGGCGAGCACGACGTCGACGCACGCTCCGACATCTTCTCGCTCGGCGTGGTGCTCTTCGAGCTCATCTGCGGACGCCGCCCCTTCCGCGGCGCCGACAACTACGCGCTCCTGGCGAAGATCGTCCTCGAGGAGCCGCCACGTCTGTCGACCATGATCAGCGGCATCGCGCCGGAGCTGGAGGCCATCGTGGCGCGCGCCATGTCCAAGCGCGCCGAGGCCCGCTTCACGTCGGCGCGTGACTTCGCCGAGGCGCTGGCGGCGGTGAAGGCGGCGCCGCTGCCCATGGCCATGGCCGCCACCGAGGAGCTGCCCACCGAGGCGGTGCGCGCCCTCGGCGACGACAACGATCCGACCATGGCCCAGCGCCTACCGCGCGTCTCCACGCTGCAGGAGCAGCGCGTGGTGACCACCGTCTTCGCCTCCATGCGCGGCCTGCCCGACGGGCGCGGCCCCGATGCCATGCGCGCCTTCACCAACCTGGTCGCCGAGCGCGCGGGCGTGGCCCACACCACCCTGGGCGCTCGGGTCATCGGCGTCTTCGGCGGTTCGCGCACCACCGGCGACGAGGTGGTGCGTGCCGCGCACACCGCCCTCGCCGCGCAGACCGCGCTGCCGGGCGTGCGCCTGGCCATCGCAACCGGCCGGGTGCAGGCCGACGCCGAGGGGGTGGCCGGCGAGGCCATCGAGCGCGCGGCCACCATGCTCGACGAGGCGGAGGAGGTGATCCGCATCGACGGCCCCACGGCGCGCATGCTGGCCACGCGGTTTCTGGTGGAGGGCGAGGAGGGAGCCAGTGTCCTGGTCGCCGAGCGCGAGATCGACGACCTGCCGCAGACCCTGCTCGGCAAGCAGACCTCCTGCGTCGGCCGCGACCGCGAGCTGGCCGTGCTCGACGGGATCTTCGCGGAGTGCGTGGCCGAGCGCGTGGCGCGCGTGGCCCTGGTCACGGCGCAGAGCGGAGCCGGCAAGAGCCGCCTCAAGCGCGAGATGTTGCGCCGCATCGCCGCCGCCTACTCCATGCCCATCCAGCTGGCGCCCGCCGCCGGTGCACCGCCCAGCCGGCGCACCGGGGTCACCAAGAGGAGCGCCCTTCCCTCCGGCTCCATCGAGGTCCCGGCCACGCCGCGCCTGGCGCGTGCCGACCGCCCGGCACCGGCGTCGAGCATCAGCGTGCGCAGCGCGCCGGGCAGCGCCGGGCACGGCCCGCTGGTGCTGCATGGTCGGGGTGACTCCCTCGGCGCCGGCACGCCGTTCGGCACCATCGCCCCGGCCATCCGCCGCGCCGCCGGCATCCGCTTCGCCGACTCGCTCGAGATGCGCCGGCAGAAGCTGCGCGCCCGCATCGGCCGGCGCATCGCCTCGCCCGACGCGGCGCGCATCGCCGGCTTCGTCGGCGAGCTGGCCGGCATCCATTTCCCCGACGACGGCGAGGCGCTGCGGGTCGCCCGCGCCGACCCCATGCTCATGGGCGACAGCGTGCGCGCCGCCTTCTGCGACTGGCTGCGCGCCGAGGCCACGGCGACGCCGGTGCTGCTCATCCTCGACGACCTGCACTGGGGAGACCTGCCCACCGTGCGCCTGGTCGACGCCGCCCTGCGCCAGCTGCGCGACCAGCCGCTGATGGTGCTGGCGCTGGCGCGCCCCGAGGTGCACGCCCACTTCCCCGGGCTGTGGAGCGAGCGCGCCGTGCACGAGGTGCGCCTCGGGCCGCTGGGCAAGAAGGCCAGCGAGAAGCTGGTGCGCGAGGTGCTCGGCGACGTCAGCGAGGCCAAGATGGCGCGCATCGTCGATCGCTCCGAGGGCAACGCCTTCTACCTCGAGGAGTTGATCCGCGCCGTGTCCGAGGGCGGCGGTGACACCGTGCCGGACACCGTGCTCGGCATGGTGCAGGCGCGCCTCGATGCCGTCGGCAACGATGGTCGGCGCGTGCTGCGCGCGGCCAGCGTCTTCGGCAGCTCCTTCACCCGGGCCGGCGTCACAGCCCTGGTCGGCGGCGACGAGCGGGCCAGCATGGTGGCCCAGAGCCTGGAGGACCTGTCCGCGCGCGAGGTGGTGGTGCCGCGTCGCGCCCCGCAGCCCGGCGGCGAGACCGAGTACTCGTTCCGGCACGCCCTGGTCCGCGAGGCGGCGTACGCCATCCTCACCGAGGCCGATCGCACCATCGGCCACCGCCTCGCCGCCGAGTTCCTGGAGCAGCAGGGCGACAGCCCGGCGGTGACCCTGGCCCAGCACTTCCAGCTCGGCGGCCAGAGCTCGCGCGCCGCCACCTGGTTCCTGCGCGCCGCCGAGGAGGCGCTGGAGCGCAACGATCTGGCTGGCGCCATCGAACGCGCCGAGCGCGGGGTGGCCTGCGCGCCCGGCGCGGAGACGCGCGGCGCACTGCGCTTGACGCAGGCCGAGGCGCACCTGTGGCGCGGCGAGCTGGAGCGCGCCGAGGAGCGCGCCACCGAGAGCG
>JBBJMR010000047.1:0-37181 GCA_037720395.1 Polyangiaceae bacterium | reverse complement strand
GGACAAGGGCGGCGCCACCGACGCCGCCATGCTGCGCTACACGGCGCGTGACGACTGGCGGCTCGACCAGCGCCTGCTGGCCTACGACCTGCGCGGCACGCTGGCGCACGCGCGGGGCCTCGGGCGCATCGGCATCCTCTCCGCCGAGGAGGTGGCCTCGCTGGAGCGGGGGCTGGCGGACCTGGCCACCGAGAACGAGGCCGGCAAGCTGGTGCTGACCGAGGCCGACGAGGACGGGCACAGCGCCATCGAGGCCGCGCTGGTGGAGCGCCTGGGCGATGTCGGCAAGAAGGTGCACACCGGGCGCAGCCGCAACGATCAGGTGCTCACCGCCATGCGCCTCTACGAGCGCGACGCGCTCGCCGATCTCGCCGACGCCGCGCGCGCCGGGGCGCTGGCCTTGCTCGACCTGGCTCGGCGCCATCGCGACGTGCCGCTGCCCGGATACACCCACCTGCAGCGTGCCGTGCCGTCCTCGGTCGGCCTCTGGGCCTCTTCGTTCGCCGAGGGCCTGGCCGACTCCATCGACGTGCTGGCCGCAGCGCGCGCGCTGGCCGACCGCTCGCCGCTCGGCGCCGCGGCCAGCTTCGGGGTCAACATCCCGCTCGACCGCGAGGGCGTGGCGCGCGAGCTCGGGTTCGCAGCCGTGGCCGACAACCCGCTGGCCTCGCAGACGTCGCGCGGCATCGTCGAGGTGGTGCTGCTCACCGCGGCCTGGCACCCCATGGCCGTGGTGCGTCGCCTGGCCTGGGACCTGTCGCTGTTCACCACCAGCGAGTTCGGCTTCGTGAAGCTCGACGACGCCTTCACCACCGGCTCCTCGATCATGCCCCAGAAGCGCAATCCGGACGTGGTGGAGCTGATGCGCGCGGCGTGCTCGGTGGTGCAGGGCGCCATCGCCGAGGTGCAGGGCATCACCGCCTTGCCGGCCGGGTACCACCGCGACCTGCAGCTCACCAAGGCCCCGACCATGCGCGGGCTGGACGAAGCACTGGCCACGGTGCGTCTCTTGCCGCGCCTCATCGAGAGCCTGACGCTGGACACCGAGCGCATGAAGGCCGCGGTGAGCCCGGAGTGCTTCGCCACCGATCGCGCCGTCGAGCTGGCGGTGGGCGGTCTGCCGTTCCGCGATGCGTACAAGCAGGTGGCGGCCGAGGTGAAGCAGATGAAGGCCGGCGACGCGGCGGCCAGCCTGGCGGCGCGCGTGTCCTTCGGCGCGCCCGGCAACCTGCAGCTCGACGCGCTCCAGGCCCGCCTGCGCGGCGCTGGGTGAGCGGCTAGCTGGCGGTCAGCTCGCGCACCCGGCCCGGCTCGCCGACGAGGACCGCGCTGGCCATCCCCAGGAACAGCCCGGTGTCGACCACCCCGGGGATGCGCCGGATGCGCGCGTCGAGGTCCGCGGGCCGCTCGCTGGGCGCGAAGCGCGTGTCGAGGATGAGGTTCTGGTTGTCGGTGAAGTACGGCGCCCCGCCCTGCTGGCGTACCACCACCGCCCCGCCGAGCTCGGCCAGGTGCCGTGCCACCGTCGGTCGGGCGAAGGGCACGACCTCGATGGGGATGTGGGTGCGCGTGCCGAGACGATCGACGAGCTTGTCCGGCGTGACCAGGATGATCAGCGCGCGCGCCTCGTTGGCCACCACGCGCTCGCGCAGCAGCGCGCCGCCGAGCCCCTTGGTCAGGGCCAGGTTCGGGGTCACCTCGTCGGCCCCGTCGAAGGCGATGTCCAGCGGCGGCGCCTCCTCGAGGGCGAGCACCTCGATCCCCTCCTCGCGCGCCAGCGCGTCGGAGCGGAGCGAGGTCGGCACGCCGCGCACGCGCAAGCCGCCCCGCACGCGCTCGCCGAGACGGCGGATGAAGGCCTCGGCGGCGCGGCCGGTGCCGAGGCCGAGCGCCATCCCGTCGGTCACGCGAGCCAGCGCGGCCAGCGCCACACGATCCAGATCCGCGAGGTCGGGCCCCGGCGCCGTGCTCATGCCGGGGTCTTCGTCCGGGCGGTGCGCGGCGGCAAGACCCGAGGCCGCCGCACCTGATCGAGCGGCGCCGGGCACTCGCGACGCAGCTTGCACGCCGCGCACTCGCTCCCCGACCAGATGGCCTGGAACGCCGCCTGCATCTCGTCGAGCATGAGCTCGTCGTCGGTGACCACGCCGGCCTCGAAGTTGCGTCGCCCCGGCGAGCGCATGCCCAGACCGGCACCAGTGAAGTTCGCAGAGCCGAGGTAGAGCATGGCGCCGTCGACGGCGATCATCTTCATGTGCACGCGCGGACAGCGCCGCAGCGACACCCCCAGCTCGCGCGCGCCGCCGAGGCGCGCCAGGCTGGCGCGGAACGGCCCCGAGGGCAGGCACCCATGCAGCACGCGCACCTCCACACCGCGCTGCACCAGGCCGCGCAGCACCTCGACGATGCTCACCGCCCGCCCTCGCGCGCGCGCCCGCGACCCGATGGGCGCCTCGACGTGCACGTCCTTGAGGTTGGCGGTGGCAATCCACACGCTGACCCGCGCCTTCGCCAGACCGCGCTCGATGACCTCGCCGTAGTGCGCGCTGTCGCGCAGGAGGCGCAGCGTCACCCGGCGCGACGAGGGCGACGACGCCGGCAGGCCCATCTCAGCTGCCCGTCACGTGCGCCTGGAGGAGGGCGCGCACGTCGGACGGCATCTCGCAGGAGCGCACCGCCGCCAGGTCGGAGACGACCACGGTGTGGCTGACGTCCGCGGCCAGGGTGCCGTCGCTGGTGCGATACATCCGGTAGCGAAAGACGACGCTGCGGTTGCCGAGCTTGTCGACGCCGATCTCGATGCGCAGGCCGTCGCCGAAGCGCACCGGCGCCGAGAACTTCACCTCCGCGTGGACGGCCGGGAAGCCGATGCGCCGCCCCACGATGAGCCCCGCGTAGCCCCCGGGCAGACCGCCGAAGAAGTGCTCCATCGCCTCGTGCGCGTAGTTCAAGTAGCGCGCGAAGAAGACGATGTTCGCGGCATCGACCTCCTCGAACTTGATGGGCCTCGACAGCTCGACCACCCGCCCAGGCTAGCGCCCGCACACACCGCCGGCCCAATCCCTCGCCGGGTGGCTTCGCCCGCCCGCAGCCCGCGATCCGCGGCCCGCACCACCAGGGGGCCGGCGTGGTGCAGACCGACGCGGCTCAGCTGGAGGTCAGGTCGCCGACGAGCTCGGCGCGCACCTCGGCAGGCAGCGCGCTGCGTTCCCGGTACTTCGGGTGCTCGACGGCGAGGAAGGCGTCGGCGCCGGCCTTCAGCGCGGCGCCCATCTCCCCGGGCACGTCCAGCTTCAGGTAGTGAACGGCGGTGGTGCGGTCGGCCTCGGCACCCTGGCGCTTGCCCGTGGCCAGCACCTTGCTGCCGCCGACCTCCAGTGCCAGCGACTCCTCGAGCCCCACCAGGTCGCGCAGGAAGCGCTCGCGGAGCTCGCGGTCCGGGATCTGCACGAAGAGCGTCAGCGACACCTGGCCCGGCGCCGGCAGCAGATCGTTGTAGGTCTCGATCTCGTGCAGGATGCCGGGCTCGCTGGTGATCCGCTCCGTGCGCAGCATCTCCTGGATCTGGAGCATGACCGAGTCGCGGTTCTCGAAGAGCACGGAGAGGTGCTCGCCGATGGCCATGCGGCGCCGCCGTTTGTCGGCGATGACGCGCCCGCGGAAGTGCTCGCGGACGCGCTCGTACTCGCCCAGGGGCAGAATCTCGGAACGTTCGATGCGGCGCATGACTTCTCGACCTCCTCGTTACTTGTCGGTGGGCTCGGCGACGCGCGCCGGTGCCTCGAGTCCTCGCGCGGCGCCGAGCCCGTAGGCCTGGGCCAGCGCCTCGACCGGGTGGTACACGCGCACCCCGTTCTCGTGCGAGATGCGCAGGCTGGAGAGGGTGCAGTCGCTGACCACCATGTCCGCCTCCAGCTCGGCGATGCCGCGCAGCAGCTTCCTGGCGTACTTCCGTCCCGTCTCGTAGTGCTTGGCCTTCATGCCCCAGGTGCCGTCGACGGCCGAGCACTGCTCGACCACGCGCACGTCGGTGTCGGGCACCACGCCCAGCACGCGCGCCCCGGGGAAGCCGATCTTCTGGGCGCGCAGGTGACAGGGCGCGTGGTACGCGACCGTGCCCAGGCTCTTCTCGAAATCCCGCACCAGCTTCTTCTCCCGGCCGAGCAGCACCAGGAGCTCCATCATGTCCACCACCGCCGCCGAGACCTCCCTGGCCTCGGGCGTGCCGGGTGCTCGAGCCACTCGCGCTTGGCGGTCAGGCCGCACGTCGGCTGCAGCATGACCACCTTGCGCCCGGCGCGGACGTGCGGAAGCAGGACCTCCACGTTGTGCCGGGCCTTGGCGGCGAAGCCGGCCACGTCACCCCCGTCGAGCGTCGGCATGCCGCAGCAGGTCACCGCCTGCTCGTCGCGCTCGGCGCCGTACCCGGGCACGAAGACACGCAGCCCGTTGTGCTCCAGCACGCGCACCGCGGCCTCGGGGATGTGCGGCGTGTTGTAGTCGCCGGTGCAGGTGGCGAAGAGCACCACCTCTCCGGCATCGCCGGACCGCTTCCCCGGGGTGTGGGCGCGGAACCAGTCACCGAAGGTCTGCGGTGCCGGTGGCGGCAGCGGGAACTCGGCGGAGATGCCGGTCGCCTTCTCCTGCACCTTGCGCAACAAGCGGCTGGCCTGGACGAGCCGCGCGGCGGGCGCGGCCGCGCCGGAGCTCATCTTGCCGATGAGCTGGGGCTCGCCGAGGATGCGGTCGACGAGGGGGATGCCGTCGCGCCTGGCACGCACCGTCTTCTCGCGCCCCATCAGGCGCGGGTAGTCGAGTAGCTCGGAGGCGCCCTCGTCCTCGGTGTAGGGGCACTTGATGTAGCAGAGCTTGCACTGCCAGCACTCCTCGCCCACGGCGACGAAGTCCTGGTAGTCGAGCGCCTCGGCGCCTTCGGCCCGCCCGGACTCGATGTCGCGATCGATGCGCTTGAAGAGCTCGGGGAAAGAGCCGCAGTAGCCGACGCACATCCGGCACTCGTGGCAGATCTGGAAGGTGCGCTTGAGCTCGGCTGCGAGATCGCGCGCGTCGAAGTACCGCTCGTCGTGCGGCCCCTTGGCGGGCGGCGACGACGGTGTGCGCGCAATGACGCTCATCGGGGTATCACCTCGGGCAAGTGCTGGCTTGAGACGTCATCCGGTCCGCGACGCGGCCGGTGCTCTCCCCTTGCCCCCCCACGGCGGAGGGGGGCACCGATCGTGAACGGGCGCGCTCTGCCGCGATCCCCCTCACCGGGGTGAGGGGGTCGGGGGAGAAAGAGCGACGCCGGCGCGGCCTCCGACGGGGGAGCCGCGCAGTGTGGCGCGGAGAATCGATCAGAAGTCGAGGGCGGTGAGCGCCTTGGCGAAGCGGCCGGCGTGGGACTTCTCGGCCTTGGCCAGCGTCTCGAACCACTCGGCGATGTCGTCGAAGCCCTCGGTGCGCGCGTCCTTGGCCATGCCCGGGTACATCGTCTCGTACTCGTGGGTCTCACCGGCGATGGCGCTCTTCAGGTTCTTCTCGGTGCTGCCGAAGGGCATGCCGGTGGCGGGGTCGCCGGCGGCCTTGAGGTAATCCATGTGACCGTGGGCGTGCCCGGTCTCGCCATCGGCAGTGTCCTTGAAGAGGCCAGCCACGTCGGGGCGGCCTTCCACGTCGGCGACCTTTGCGAAGTACAGGTAACGCCGGTTGGCCTGCGACTCGCCCGCGAAGGCATCCTTCAGGTTCTGATGGGTCTTGGTTCCGTCGAGCTTCTTGCTCATGACTATCCTCCTTCTTCCTTTTCTCTCGTGCTTCGTCTGCGGGGCGCGAGCGCCCCTCGAATCCGTGTCGCGTCAGCGCGCCGCCCTGGCGGAGCGCTCGCCGCGCGCGCAGTCGGCGCAGAGGCCGCGGTAGATCCATTCCACGGCGCGCACTTCGAAGCCCGGGGCCAGGGGCGTGCTCGGGCCGGGCATGCTCTCCGCCTCGTTGCGCGGCACGTCGCGCACCATGCCGCAGCCGTCGCACACGGCGTGGTGGTGCGGGAACATGTTGGGGTCGAAGCGCGACGCGCCCGGCGAGAGCGAGAGCGCGCCGCACAGCCCCGCCGAGGCCAGCGCGTCGAGCGTGTTGTAGACGGTGGCGAAGCTCATCGTCGGCAGCGTCGGGCGCAGGCGCTCGTAGAGCTCCTGCGCGGTGGGGTGGATGGGGTCCGCGCACAGCTCGCGCACGATGGCCATCCGTTGCGGCGTCAGCTTGAGCCCGCTCTCCCGCAGCCGCGCCAGCATCACGCCGGCCGATGCCTCGCGGTCCGGTACAGAGGGGGCAGTGGGCTTCGCTCGGGGCATGGGGAGGACTCTAATTAGAAAGATTATCATCTGCAAGGTCTAACAAACTAGAAGCCAGCTGGGGACGTTCATCCGGCCGAGCGGCCCCGCTATGCGTCGGGCGCAGTGCGGAAATCGGGCCTCGCCATCGACACGCGGTGGAAGCCCAGCGATGGTCGCCGTCCACGTACCGGAGACGAAGATCGATGAAAGCACGCGCCCTGCTCTGCCTCGCTGGTGGCCTCCTCGCGTCGTCGTTCGCCGCGCCCGCATGCTCGAGCAACGAGGATGACGGCGGCGGCGGCGGCGGGGAGGCGGGCTGCAACGAAGATCCGTGGTCGTGCCCGGCCGGCCAGACATGCTGGCTCGACGCCAACGTCTCGGCGAAGTGCCTGAACAGCGGCGCCGGTCAGGAGGGCGACAGCTGCGTGGCCCTGGCTGCCACCCCAAGTGCGGGGACGGGTTGTTCTGCTTCCAGCTGCCGAACACGACCGAGGGCAGCTGCGTGCCGTTCTGCGACAACGGCGATGTCGCGCACGGGTGCACGGCGCCCGCGCAATGCGGAACGGCACAGATCCAGGGCAACGGCGCGAACGTCGCCTTCCAGATCTGCGTCGACCCGAACACCGGCGCGGGCGGCACGGGTGGCGGCGCCACCGGCAATGGCGGCGCTGGCGGCAATGGCGGGGCCGGCAGCGGCGGCGAGGCCAGCGGCGGAGCGGGCACCGGCGGCGAGGCCAGCGGCGGGGCGGGCGGCGCAACGCCGCCGGCCGGCGCAGGCGGCGCGGGCGGCGCCTAGGCCGCTAGCTCATCCATCGCCGGACACGACCACCGCCGCGCCACCGGAACGGCCGCGCTCCGTGCGAGGCGGCGCCAGCAGAAGCTCGGCGACCGCGCACTGCATGGCGCGCGACTCGCCGTCGACGACGCGCAGTCCGCGATCGGAGGCGGCCCACCGCTCCACGTCTCCGGCCGCACACGCGACCACGGGCACGTCGAGCAGGCGGGCCTCGCGCACCACGCACGGCGCCGCCTCGTGCCGGGAGGGGTGGATGAGCACGTCGGCCGCGGCCGTCCAGCCCAGCGCCTCGTCGCGGTCGACGGTGCCCAGGAAGCGCACGCGCCCGGCCGCCGCCGCGGCGCGCCGCTCCAGTGCCGCGCGCTCCGGTCCATCGCCGAGCACCACCAGGTGCAGGCGCCTCTGGGTGAGCGCAGCGTCGACGGCCACCTCCACGCGCTTGCCGGCCACGAGCCGCGCCGAGACCACGCCGAGGCGCGCACCGGGCGTGAGCCGCAGCGAAGCGCGCAGCGTACGGCCGCGCTCGCGCGCGCGCTCCACGTCGACGTCGAGCGCCGGCAGCTCCACCGTCGAGCCGCGGCCCAGCGCAGCGGCGAGGGTTGTCGGGAGCGCGGCCAGCAGCGCCTCCCGCGAACGCTCCGAAGCGAACGACACGTGACTCGCGCGCGCCAGCAGGGCGCGCACCACCCCGGCGCGCGCGGCGGCGGGCATGGCACAGAGGAGGCGCACGTCCGCCCCGTGGGCGACGACGTGCAGCTCGCCGGTGGCGCGCAGCGCGAGCGGCCATCCGCATGGCACCATCCAGTGCGCCACCGTCCGATCGACCGGGCCAATCTCTGCGAGCCGCCGATGCACGCCGTGGGCGAAGGCGACCGCTCCGACCAGTCGCCACGGCGCCTGGCGCAGGCGCGCCATCGCCCCCGGCCACCCGAAGAGCTCTCCGCCGCCGGCCTCGTGGAGCCAGAGGCCTGGGCCCGCTTCCCTCGCGCGGTGCGGCGCGGCGTACAGGGACCCGCCGGGCGCCACCACGTGCACCTCCGCGCCTGCCTGCGCCAGGGCGCGAGCGGCGGAGGCCACGAAGTGACCAGCGGGGTCACCGGGGTACGACGGGTACGAAGTGGTGAGGACAGCGACGCGCATGCGGCTCCGCATCGCGCCGTGGACCGGCGAGATCAGGTCGCGGCGGCCGCGAGCTCCATGCGCGCGCGCTTGCGGCGGCGGCGGGCAGCCTCGGCGGACTTCTTGCGGCGCTTGATCGACGGCTTCATGTAATGCCGACGCACCTTGAGCTCGCGGAGGATTCCCTCTGCGGCGAGCTTCCGCTTCAGGTGCTTGATGGCTCGCTCGATCCCGCGGTCGTTGACGGCGACCTCGAGGGGCCGGCACTGAATCGCATCCGTCGGCATCTCTGACTCTTTTCCTCTCCACCCGGCGCCTTCGGCCAGCTCGGGGGGCGCGGAATATGGCAGAGGTCCCCCAGCTGGGCAAGACGCTTCGGACCGGCTTGCAAATCAGAGCGCTTCGGCTAGGGTGCGCTCGCTCTGCGGCGCCGGTTCACGCCGGAGCTGCCAGGGTGGCTCGGGGCGTAGCGCAGCCTGGTTAGCGCACTTGACTGGGGGTCAAGGGGTCGGGCGTTCGAATCGCCCCGCCCCGACTGGCTCCGGAGGCGAGAAGCTTCCGGGGCCATTCGGTTTTCTGGGCCACGCTGCCGCCGTCCGCGCCCGGGAGCCGTCCGCTCCGCCCCGGTCTGCGCCGCGCGAGGTAGCCTGAGCGCCATGGCGACCTCGGCCACCGCCGCCCCTCGAGCTCTGGCATTCCTCGTGAGCCTGGCTCTGGTCGGATGCGATGACGACGACGCCTGCGTCCAGGGCGCGCGGTGTTCGGAGGCGACCGCCACGGCCGGTCCGTCCGGCGCCGGGGCGGCCTCGTCGGGTAGCGGGGGCGCCGGCGGAGCGCCGACGGGGACCACCTCGGTCGGGGCCGCGTCCTCCTCTACTACTCCGGCCACGAGCGCGGGGCCGGGCGGCGCGAGCGACGGTGGGGGCGGCGGCGGGGCGCCGTCCGTGCCGCCGTGCTTCCCCGCGGGCACCGACGACTTCGACGACCCGCTCGTCTCCACCGCCATCTGGCCGAGCGCGTCCAACGTCGAGCTCACCGGAGACGTCGCCTCGCTGGGCGTCGATCCGGACGTCTTCAGCGTCCTCACCCAGGTCGCCGACACGCCCGCTGCCTGCTTCGTCTCCTTCGTCATGAACGTCGTCCCCGAGGGGCACGGCTACCTGCTGGTATCGCCGCAGGGATCGACGCCCGAGCTCGACGACCTCGATGTGGAGGTGAGCATCGACGCCGTGCACCTCTACACGCGAGGCGGGTCGCCGGTGAACGGCGGGACGGTGGACCGCTTCGGCGACCGCTTCCTGCTGCTCATCGGCGCCGACCGCGCCGTGCTCCACGGTGCGCTGGCCGACGACTCCGGCTGGATCGAGATGAGCGAGCTCGCCCTTCCGCCCTTCCGCACCGCAGGGCGGATCCTGCGCTTCATCAAGTACGACTTCGAGCCGCCGCTGACCGTGGACGACGTGAACATCCTTCCGCCGGCGTTGCTGGCCTCCTTCCCACCACCGCCCTGAGCGATCACGGGGCACGGAAGGCGGCGAGCACCTCGCGCGCGCTGCGCAGCACGGAGGGGTCGGCGGTGCGCGCCATCACCGCACGGATCGAGGGCTCCAGGAAGCGACCGATGCGCCCCAGCCGCCCCATGGCCGCCGCCGCGGCGCGCTCGTCGGCCGAGACGCGCGCGCGCAGCAATGCCTCCACCTCGGCCTCGACCTCGGGCGTCAGGTACTCGTGGCGGCCGACGAGGACGCGCACCAGCGTCTCGGGACGAGGATCGATGCGCAGAGGCAGCACGCGGTCCACCACATCGCGTGGCAATACGTAGAGCACCCGCGTGCCCTCGGAGGCGAACCAGGCGCGGGACCAGGTGCGCACCATGGCCCGCGCCTCGTCGGCGAAGAGCCCCTGCTCCACGAGCGCGGCGGTCATGTCGCGCTCCAGCGTGGCCACCAGCGCGGCCGCCGGCATGGACGGCTGCGCGCCCATGGCCACCGGCTGTGCGCCATGGGCCGGGATCCTGCCCAGGCGGTGGTAGCGCCCGCGCTCGCCCTGCATGTCGAGCACGAACGAGGCGGCGATCTCCGCGGTGCCGTGGTTCATGACGATGACCTGGCCCCCGGCCCCGCTGACCGCCTGCAGCGGCAGCTCGAGCTGCCCCAGCCCGCGATAGAAGATGTAGTGCTCGGCCTCGGTTGGCGCCGCCTCGGCGTCGCCGGCGCCTGTGGCGGGCACGGTGCGCAGCGTCGCGGCGCGCGTCTCGCGCGCCAGCTGCCAGGCGTCGTCGGCGTCGACCGCGGGGATCTCGCGCGGCGGTGCCTGCCCGGGAGGGACCAGCTCGACCTCCCAGCGCAGTGTGGACTGCCCGATGCCCCCGAGGTCCACACCGCCCGAGCGCGCGGCCTCGATCTCGGGGGAGGCGCTGGCGTGGCGCGGGTACCAGTGGGTGAGCAGCCCGCGGACGAAGTCCACCTCCACCGACACGCGCTGCGCGGTGTCCGAGTAGAAGTAGATGACCGGCGTCTCCATCTTGCTGCGCGCGCCGCGCACGGTGGCGTCGCGGCTGGAATCGCCGAGGTGCGCGAACGGGCTTGGATACGAGTCGATGTTGCGGTGCACGAAGGCGGGCACCGCCTCGGTCTCGTGCTGCAGGCCCTCGAGACTGGCGCCGTTGCTGCCCTCCATGGTGGTCAGCGTGCCCCACTCGTGCACCACCAGCCCTCCCACGCCCGCCGTCGGCAGACCGGGCGCGGCGTCGCCCCAGGCCGGCGTCTCGGCGGTGGACGACGAGGGTGTGCACGACAGAGACCCGCCGGCACAGCAGGCGACGAGGCCGAGCAAGGCACGACGACGAGACGTTGATGGCATCCGCTTCTCCTCCCTGGCGAGGAGAGACGTGACGCGAGACGGACCGTTAACGCGGGCTCACCAGGTATCGGCGAGCTTGTTTCCCCAGGCCTCGAGCGCGTCGACGTCCAGCTCGGCGGCGCGCGCCTGGAGCACTCCGGGCGGCGGGGGCACCAGGCTGGCGAGCTTCTCCACCACGGCGCGACGGTGCGCGCCATCCACCCGCTGCAGCAGGTGGTAGAGCGTGAGCGAATCCTTGCGACGCGCCTCGCGCACCACGGCGGTCACTGCGTCATCGACGCCCTCGCCGCGCTCCACGCGCGCCAGCGCCTCGCGCAGCGCGTCGGGGGCGTCCTGGTAATGCGGCACGCCGGGGCCCATGTCGCGACGGATGGGGGCACGCGCGCCCGCCGGCACGTAGGCGTACCGCTCCTTTCCCTCGAGCTGCACCCAGCCCGTGCGCACCACCAGCTCGCCGTCGCCGAGGTCGTCGACGGCGAGCGTGTACTCGCAGCCCAGATCGATGGCCTTGGCGGACGGCGTGTCGACCACGAAGAGCGAAGGCGGCGCGTTGACCGTGGCGTGGATCTCGCCGCGCGCCAGCTCCAGGCGCTGCCGCGACGGCCAGTCTTCGGTGAGGCGCAGGCGCGGCCCCGGCGCGATGCGCACGTTGCCGATGTCGGAGATGGCCCACCCGCGCATCCCAGGAGCTGCCCGTCTCAGCCATTCGCGGGGTGAGCCGCGCCTGGAAGTCCTGCCACGGCAGCTGGGGCCGCGGGCGAGCTTGTGCGCCGTCTCCAGCGGCCGAGGCGCGATGGCGTCGCGGCCGACGAGGGCCACGGCGGCGGCCAGCGCCGCCACCGCGACCGCCGCGGCCACCCGCGCCGCGGCCAGCGTGACGGGGCGAACAGGGCGAACGGCATCCGTCGGCGCCGCGTCCGCGGGCAGCTCGAAGGAGCGCGGACGGTACCGGGCAGGGGCGAGCTTGCGCTCCAGCGCCTGCACCTCTTCGTCCGGCTCGCCGGACCTGTCCCAGAGCCAGTTATCGCTCATCGCCACCTCCGACCCGAGCTTCTCCTTGAGGAGCTTCATCCCAGGTGCAGGTTCACGCGCACGGACTCCGGCGTGAGCCCGACGCGGGCCGCGATCTCTGGCCCCGCTCATCCCCTCCACCAGGCGCAGCACCAGCGTCTCGCGGTACGCCTCGGGCAGCGCGCGGATGACGACCAGCACCTCCTCGGCCTCGCTCTGCGCCGGGTCCTCGTGGGCCAGATCGTCGGGCAGCTCGGTGGTCGGCCGCCGCGCGCGGTGGAAGTCGACCACGCGGGTGCGGGCAAAGCTCGCCAGCCAGGCGCCGAACGCCGCCGCCTCGCGCAGCGTCTCCAGCCTCTGCAGCGCCGCCAGGAAGACGTCCTGGAGCAGGTCCTCCGCGTCGCGTGGGGGCACCCGCGCCAGCAGGATGCCGTGCACCATCGCCGCGTGCTCCTCGAAGAGTCGACCGAAGGCCCGTCGATCGCCGCGCCGCGCCGCGTCGACCACCGAGTCGGCGGGGGCACATCCCACCACGATGTCGCGCGCGGCGGGGCCCTCCCCGACCGCGGTCGAGCTCGGCTTGCGCAATCTCGCCTCGATCACCGGGACCCCACGTGGGCACGCGCTCCGCCGGCGCGACGCGCCATGCCCCACAGCAGGGTGTTATCGAGCGGGTCGGCCGCTGACAATGGACGTCCTTCCCGCTACTTGCGCCCCGCGACCGAGCATGCCACCTCCTCGTCATACCGGACGGAGCAGGGAGGCCGACCGTTAACAGCCGCCCCAGATCCTTCGACCCGGGCCGGGCGTGCAACGGAGCAAGGACGCGCAGATGCACGTCGGCAGGCTGCTCTGCTGTCGCGTCCCTGCTCGAGGGCTCCCCGGCCGCGGTGCGGGTGGCCACCCTGTCCGCATGGCGAACCCGATGATCCCTTCCTTGTCCGGCAAGACGACCCGCGGCGCCCTGCTGATCGGCGCCGTCCTCCTCCTCGGCGCATCCGGCTGTGGCACCTCGGCGGCGGACCTCTGCGACGCGGTGTGCGACTGCGAGGGCTGCAGCGACGCGCAGCTCGACGACTGCGTCGACGAGCTGGAGGACATCGAGGAGCGCGCCTCCGAGCGCGGCTGCGAGGACGAGATGGACGACTGGATGAGCTGCGTGGACTCGAAGCTCGAGTGTAGCGGCGACGACGCCCGCATCGACGGCTGCGATGACGAGGAGCGCGAGCTGACGCGCTGCGGTGACGCCTCGGGCTGACACCCTGGCGCGAACGACCTTCTGCGCGGCCCGCACCGCGCGTAGCATCGCGCCGTGAAGACGTCCTTGCTCTGCGCCAGCCTGGCGCTGGTCCTCCTCTCCCAGACTGCATGCGGCGACGACGACGAGTCGCCGACGGGCGGCGCCGGCCCGAGCAGCGGCCCCGGCTCGGGAGGCAGCGGGAACGGCGGTGCCGCCACGGGCGCCAGCGGTGGCGACGGCGGCGCCGGCCCGACCGGCGACATCATCGCCGAGGTGCAGCGCTACGACCTGGTCTTCGACCTCTCGGCCAAGACGGCGACGAGCACCCTGACCCTGGACGTCTCCGCGCCGGGTGGCGACTGCCTGACCATCGCCAGCGAGCTGCCGGCGACGGCAGCCAGCTTCGACGACGCCGCGCTCGAGGCTGCGGACGTGACGCACGACGGCAGCTCCCTGCACGCCTGCGGCCCGTCGCTGTCCGCCGGGGCGCACAGCTTCACCGCCGAGGCAGCGCTGGTCGCCAAGACCTTCCACGGGCTCGACGTCGGGCTCTCGGTCACCGACGATTTCGACGGTAACGATTTCACCTACCTCCTCAGCTGGGTCGGCGGCTGCGACCATTTCGGCGCCTGCGACGACGACCCGAGCCGCCTGGTGGAGCTGACCTACGAGATCGCGCACCCCGCCGGCACCACCGCGCTCTGCCCCGGCAAGCTGACCGCCGGCGAGACGAGCACCACCTGCGAAGTGCTCGGCACACGCGCCCCGACTTACAGCGCGTACGCAGCCATGACCAACCCCGGCTGGGCGCGCACCCCGTTCGTCGAGGCCGGCGGCGTCGAGGTGGTGTTCTACGAGACGGAGAAAGGCACCATCGCCGACTCGCTCGATCCAGTGAGCGTCGGCGACTTCCTGGATTGGATCACCGGCCTGCTCGGGCCCCTGCCCTACGGCGATGAGCTGCGCTTCGCCGGAGCCCCCACGGTGTGGCTGGGCTTCGAGCACCCGGCGAACATCGTGCTCCTCGAGGACATCGACCAGATCACGACCTCGTACGAGAACACGACCATGCACGTCTTCATGCACGAGATCATCCACCAGTGGGCCGGTGACCGCTCCACCCTGGCCACCACCCAGGACTTCGCCTGGAAGGAGGCGACGGCCGAGTACCTGGCCTACGTCTTCGAGGACGAGCAGCGCCCGCCCGCCGAGGCGGCGTCCTCGCTCGAGTACTGGGACCTCATCTCGCTGCAGGCCGTCTGGCACGTGCGCCCCACCGACATGCCCGCGCCCGAGGCGTACGAGTTCTACGGCGACGTCTACGGTCCCGGGCCGATGCTCCTCTACGTGCAGCTCGAGGCGCTCCTCGGGCGCGACGCGGTGCTCGCCGGGATCGCCGCCTTCCTGGACCAGCCGGGCGCGCGCTCCGTCGACGACCTACGGGTGGCGCTCGAGGCCGAGAGCGGCGCCGACCTGGCCGCCTACTTCGACGCCTGGGTGGTGGGCAGCGGCGCGCCGACGTACCCGAGCTTCACCGTGGTCGCCACGCCCGACGGCGGCGGCAACGTGACCTTGACGGTGACCCAGGCCGCCCTGCAGGGCGCGCCGTTCCCGTGCGCGGTGGAGATCGACGTCGTCGGCCCCACCGGCACGGTCACCGCCGTCGCCGACTTCGGCCTGGCACCGGCCGACGGAACGGTGGAGGTGACCATCCCCTTCACCGAGGCTGTGCAGGACACGCTCGTCGACCCGCGACACAGGATCGTGGACGTGCCATCCGGCGCGAACCTGGCGCAGGCGCCGCGCCACCCGGTCTGGATCTTCTGAGCCTCGTCAGCCGCGCCGCTTGTCGAAGTGGCGCGCGAACGGATTGTTGGCGAACTTCTCGGGCGCTGCCGGCTGTGGCGGCGCCTTTGCCGCAGGCCGATCCCCACGCGGGCGCTCGCCGCCGCCGCGGGCCGGCGGCGGCTGGGCTCCGGCCGCCGACCCACCCGGCGCCGGGGCGCCACCCTTGCGCGCGCTGAGGGCGATGCGCTGGCGCGCCAGGTCGATCTCGAGCACGCGCACCGTCAGCTTGTCGCCGACCTTGACCACGTCGCTCGGCGCCTTGACGAAGCGATCGGCGAGCTGCGAGACGTGCACCAGACCGTCCTGGTGCACGCCGACGTCGACGAAGGCGCCGAAGGCGGTGACGTTGGTGACCACACCCTCGAGCTCCATGCCCGGCCGCAGGTCCTCCATGGTGCGCACATCGTCGCGGAACTTCGGCGGGGCGAAGGTGGCGCGCGGATCGCGCCCCGGTTTCTTCAGCTCGGCGAGGATGTCGCGCAGGGTGAACTCGCCCGCCGCCGCCGGGCCGCCGCTCTCCAGGTAGCGACGGGCATCGATGCGCGCCACGGCGTCGGCGTCGCCGACCAGCGAGGCCACCGGCACGCCCAGGTCCCGGGCCATGGTCTCCACCAGCCCGTACCGCTCCGGGTGGACGGCGCTGGCGTCGAGCGGGTGGGCGCCGCCGCGAATGCGCAGGAAGCCCGCCGACTGCTCGAAGGTACGCTTGCCGACCCCGGAGACCTCGAGCAGCCCCTGCCGTCCGCGGAAGGCGCCGCGCTCATCGCGATGGGCGACGATGCGACGCGCCAGGGTCGGGCCGATGCCGGAGACGCGCGCCAGGAGCGGCGCGCTGGCGGTGTTCAGCTCCACGCCCACGGCGTTGACGCAGCTCTCCACCACCTCGTCGAGCTTCCTGGCCAGCAGCGTCTGCTGCACGTCGTGCTGGTACTGCCCGACGCCGATGCTCTTGGGATCGATCTTCACCAGCTCCGCCAGCGGGTCCTGCAGGCGGCGAGCGATGGAAACCGCACCGCGCACGGTGAGATCGAGATCCGGGAACTCCTCGCGCGCCACGTCGCTCGCCGAGTACACGCTGGCCCCGGCCTCGCTCACCGAGACCACCGGCACGTCGCGCTGGCCGGCGTCGGACAGCGTCTGCCGCGCGAAGGCCTCCGTCTCCCGGCCGTGCGTCCCGTTGCCGACGGCCACCGCGCTCACCGCGTGCTTGCGCACCAGCTCGCGCAGCGTGCCGCGCGCCAAGTCCCGCGCCCCGTCACCCTGCACCAGGTAGATGGTGACGTGCTCGAGCAGCTTGCCGGTGGCGTCGACGACGGCGCACTTGCAGCCGGTGCGCTGGCCCGGGTCGATCCCCAGCACGCTCCGGGAGCCGTAGGGCGCGGAGAGCAGCAGCTCGCGCAGGTTCTGGGCGAAGACGTCCACCGCATCGCGATCGGCGGCGGCCTTGAGGTCGACGCGCACGTCGACGGCCACCGGCGTGGCCAGCAGGCGGCGGTAGGCGTCTGAAGCGGCCTTCTTCAGCTCGGCGGCCCAGGGCGAGCTCGGCTTCACCCCGGCGGAGCGCTCGATGATCGGCAGCAAGCGATCGCCGTCGATCTCCAGGGCGGCGGTGAGCACGCCCTCGACCTCGCCGCGGCGGATGGCCAGGAAGCGGTGCGAGGGGATGGTGCGCACCTTCTCCTCGAAGCTGGCGTACATATCGAACTTCGTCGCCTTGTCGGCGAAGTCCTTGGTCTTGCCGGTGCGGATCACGCCCTCGGCCGCGTAAGCGCCGCGCACCAGCTGGCGGACCTCGGCCAGCTCGGCGATGCGCTCGGCGCAGATGTCGCGCGCGCCGGCCAGCGCCGCGTCGGCGTCGGCGACCTCCCTGGCCGCGTCGACGAAGCGCGCCGCCTCCGCGGCGGGCGCGCCTTCTCCCGCCTGCGACCAGATGCGGTCGGCCAGCGGCTCCAGCCCGCGCTCGCGGGCGATGATCGCGCGCGTGCGCCGCTTGGGTTTGTAAGGGAGGTAGAGGTCCTCGAGCTCGGCCTTGGTGGTGCACCCGGCGATACGCCGCGCCAGGGCATCGTCCAGCTTGCCTTGCTTGTCGATCTCGGTGCGGATGCTGCGACGGCGCTCCTCCAGCTCCACCAGGTAGGCGCGGCGCTCCTCGATGTTGCGGATCTGCACCTCGTCGAGACCGCCGGTGGCCTCCTTGCGGTAGCGGGCGATGAACGGGACGGTGGCGCCCTCGTCGAGCAGGGCGAGGACGGCGACGATGCCCGCGCGCGGCAGGCCGAGCTCGGAGACCAGCGTGGGCACGGGATCGTAGACCGCATCCGGGGTGCGCTTGGTGTCGCTCACTGCGGTCGTTGCTAGCTCGTCCTCGCTCCCGCGTCTCCCTTCCTCGCTCGCGCGTCTCCCGGCTTGCTCGGGGGTATTCGCCTACTTGCTGCCCGCGGCGCGCCCTCGTCCCCGGCGCGGCACAGTGGTACGGCTCGGCCATGCATGGCTCGACCCGCTTCGTCGCTTCCAGCGCTGTCCTCCTCCTCGTCACGGCGCTCGCGGCATGCAGCGACGACGCCTCCGGCGACGGAGATCCGAGCAGCGGGCCGAGCGGCTCCTCCAGCCACAGCAGCTCGGGCGCCGGTGCCAGCGGGGGCGGCAGCGGCCCCGGCGCTGGAGGAACGGGGACCGGGGGCGCGGGCGAGTGCGGCCCCGACACCAGCGCACCGAACGAGGAGCTGCCGGGCACCACCGACCCCGAGGCCGGAGAGTTCACGCTCGACGAGGCGCTGGTCGGCCTCCCGCCCGGCCCGGGGCTGATGCGCGCGGTGATCACCACCGACCTCGGCGTCGTCACCTGCGAGCTCTTCCCGGAGGCGGCCCCGATCGGCGTCGCCAACTTCGTCGGGCTGGCCCGCGGCACGCGCGCCTGGAAGGACCCCGTGAGCAAGAAGTGGGTGCACCGCCGCTTCTACGATGGGCTCACGTTCCACCGCGTCATCGACGACTTCATGGCCCAGGGCGGTGACCCGCTCGGCACCGGCACCGGCGGCCCGGGATACAAGTTCGCCGGCGAGTGGTTGGGAGAGAAGAAGCACGTCGCCGGTGCCATCTCGTACGCGAACTCCGGCCCCAACACGAACGGCAGCCAGTTCTTCATCACCGAGGTGGCCACTCCGCACCTCGACGACGGCACCTTCACCGTCTTCGGTGTCTGCACGCCGCTGTCGGTGATCGAGATGCTGACCGCGGTGCCGACGAGTGGGGCGCCGAAGGACTCGCCGCTGACCCCACTGCACATGCAGACCGTCGAGATCACGCGCTGCGCGATCGCGCCATAGCCCAACGTGGCGGCGTACAACCAGGGGGCGAAGCACGTCCACCAGGCCATCGCCGCCCAGGGCACGCGCGACCCGTGGGAGCTCATCCGGCGCGGGGCGATCAACAGCTACGCGGCCGAGGTCATGGCCGCGGCCATCGTCGTGGCGGAGCCGTCGCTGGTCGGCGAGGAGTGAACGGGGCGCGACCTTTCAGACTGCCGGGCTCGGCAGCACGCCGTCGACCAGGAAGTCCGCGCGCGGGAACTGCAGCGACGGCACGCGCTCGAACATGTTGCGCCGCGTGAACTCGACCAGCTCCGGGGTCACCGTGCAGTACCAGGTGTGCGGCGTATCGGGCCGCGTGGCAGCGAATGCTGTGGGCGCGAAGACCCCGATGTTGCGCCCCCGCTGGCGGTCGCGCGCCGAGACGTAGAGGAAGACCTCCACCCCGTCGGCGCGCATCTCCGCGCCCAGCTGCTGCGCGGTGGAGTAATCGGTGCGGTGGGCGATCTCCTCGACGTGCTCCGCGAACGCACCGGACCCAAGGTCGACGCCGAACGCGCTGGCGATGGGCACGGAGAAGGCTGAGATCTCCGCCGTGACCGGGGCGATCGCCGCCTCCGTGCCCTGCAGAAAGAGCATCCGGTAGTACGCCTTCTCGGCGAAGGTGGTGGTCAGCGACTCGGCGCCGTACCAGATCCCCCGCTCGGTGCGACGGCCGAAGCGCGAGCCGTGCCGCAGCGGCGGGTGGCGGAACGGGGTGTAGAGGAGCCAGTGCAGGCCAGCGAACTCGTCACCGGCGGGGCGCGGCGGCTTCACGCCGTCGATGAGCTCCTCGAGGAGACGCTGCTCGTCGTCGCTGTCGACCAGCTTGCGCGTGGCGATGATGTGCTGCGCCTCCACGGCGCGCCAGGCCACCAGCGCCAGCGGGCGGCAGCTAGACTTTGCCCCGCATCGCGTCCAGATACTCCGCGACATGGACCAATCCTTCCACGCTGCGCATCCGCGACAGGGGCACGCCGCCGACGTGCGCGTTGCCAGCGTGCAGCCAGCGCCGACAGCTCTCCTGATTGCCACCGAGGATGGCGTCGATGCTGCGGTAGACGCGCAGGAAGAGCAGCGCCAGCTCCCCCTCCTTGGAGGCCGGGTCGATGGGCCGGCCGGACTTGAACATCCGCGAGACGGTGGCGTCGCTGACGCCGACGATGGCCGCCAGGTCCTTCTGCTGGACCTCGAGCGCGGTGGCCGCGCGCACCACGGCCTTGGTCACCACCCGGGCGGCCGGGTTCTCGCTCGCCGGACCGGGCGTGCGGCTGGCGGCGCGCGCTGACGCGGCGGGACGCGCTGCGCTCGCGGCCTTCTTCGCGGAGGGACGGGCCATCGCTACGCTAGAAAACGTAAGGGCCAACGTTTTCTGGTGCAATCGAATTCGGCGATGCTTGATTTCGCGCGCAAGGGGGACGCCGCCTGCGTGCAGGGCTCCAGCGCCCCGGCGCCCCGCCCCTGGACACATCCAGGTCCAGTGTCGGGTCGTTGCGCCAATCGGTAGCATGAGCAGGTGGGAACTCCTTGGAAGAAGCCGGGCTTGTGGACTCTGGTGGTGGCGCTGGCCGGCGCCTGGGGCGCGGGCTGTAGCTGCTCCAGCACCGGCAACACCGACGACGGCGGCGAAGGCGGGGCCGGCCCCGGAGGAGTCGGAGGAGGCGGCGGCGCCATCTTCTCCGGCACGGGTGGCGAGACGTCGACCGACGCGCTGCAGGTGCTTCCGGCCGGCGAGGTGATCGATGCCGTGTTCGGCACCACTGGCCCCACCGTGCAATTCACGGCGGTGGAGAAGAGCTCGCAGAGCGAGGTCGAGGCCAAATGGGCGGTCAGCGTGCCGGCCGCAGGGACCATCGATGACAATGGTCTCTTCACCGCCAGCGGCAACGCCGGCGGCCAGATCACCGTCACCGCGACGCGCGGCAAGGAGGTCGGCTCCACGACCCTGACCGTCAACCTGTCGATCATCGACAACCCCGATGCGGTGACTCCCGAGGAGAAGGCCACCCTCGAGGACCCGAACGGCCAGAACGATCCGAACTGGAAGCTCTGGTACCCGTACGACGGCACCATCTTCCCGCGCGGCACCCTGGCGCCGGAGATCCACTCCTCGCCCGACGCCATGGCGGCGACGAAGTTCCTCGTACACATCAAGGGCACGAACGTCGACTACGCCGGCTTCTTCCCGACCGCGCCGCAGCTGCTCATGTCCCAGCCCGCCTGGGAAGCCCTGAGCAACAGCTCCGATGGCAGCGATCTGACCGTGGAGGTCTCCAAGCTGGTCGGCGGGCAGAAGTACGGACCGGTGACGCAGACCTGGCGCGTGGCCACCGGCAAGCTGCACGGCACCATCTACTACAACACCTACGACTCGGGGCTCGCCGGCGGGACGGGCGCCATGATGCGCATCAAGGGCACCTCGACCGCGCCCGAGGTGCTCATCGGCAACTGCACCGTGTGCCACAGCATCTCCGCCGACGGCTCCACCGCCGCCGCCGCCAACCACAGCGGCCCCGGCGGCATCTTCGACCTCTCCGGCGGCAACCTGAACCCGCCCAACACCTTCACCAGCCCGGAGCTGACCGCCTTCGCCGCGCTCTACCCCAAGAACGGCGACGTCTTCGTGGTCAACGGCGCGCCCGGAGGCTCGTTCCCCCCGAACACCCCAGGCACCAGCGGCACCTGGCCGAGCGCGCTCTACACCAAGACCGGCATGCAGATCGCGCAGAGCGGCATCGAGGCCTACTACGCCATGACGCCGGTCTTCTCGCCCGACGGCACCATGCTGGCGTTCGTCGACCGCGATCCGGCGAACACCTCGCTGAGCAAGCTGTCGCTGATGAAGTACGATGCTGCCACGCAGAAGTTCTCCGACTACGTGGTGCTGGCCACGCCCCCGGCGGGCCGGCACTACTCGTGGCCGGCGTTCACGCCCGACGGCAAGTACGTGGTCTTCCAGGACGGCATCGGCGAGGACCTGGCGACCTGGGGCAGCAACACCGCCAAGCTCGGCGTGGTCGACGTGGCCACGCAGACCGTCAACATGCTCGGTAGCCTCAACGGCGACGGCTACATGCCGCAGGGCGCCCGTGACGAGAACCTGAACTACGAGCCGACCATCGCCCCGGTGGCCTCCGGCGGGTACTTCTGGGTCATGTTCACGTCGCGCCGCACCTACGGCAACCGCCTCACCGGCACCCGCGACATGACCAAGCGCCTCTGGGTGGCCGCCTTCGACGTCAACGCATCGGCCAGCGCCGACGCCACCCACCCGGCGTTCTACATCTCGGGTCAGGAGCTCGCCTCCGGCAACTCGCGCGGCTTCTGGGCGCTCGATCCCTGCAAGGCCACCGGCCAGGGGTGCGAGTCGGGTGACGAGTGCTGCGAGGGCTTCTGCAACCCGGATCCCGGCGACCCGAGCACGCTGGTGTGCTCGCCGCCCGGCGACTGCGCCGACGAGTTCGAGAACTGCGCCACCTCCGCCGACTGCTGCGATCCTTCGCTGCAGTGCATCGGCGGCAAGTGCACGCAGCTGCCCCCGTCCTGAAGAGGGGGTAGGCGGCACGCGGATCCTGCGCGCGCCGCCGCCGGCCCCGCCCCCGCCGCCCACGCTGCGGACGTGGCATCGCCGCGCGCGCTGCTGCGATTGCCCCGGCCTGCTATCCTCGGCGGGCGGCGCTGCCCGAGCCGGCGACTCGTTCGCCTCCCCGGGGTTACCCCGGGGGATTGCATCGACGTGGACATCACCTCGCGTGAGCGGCACCCGCCGATAGCGGGAGGAGCTCACGCCGGACCGGTCTGGTCGGGCGGCGCCGCGCTCTCCATCGACGCTCCCGGGGAAGGATGAGGCCCGTCGACGTCGCCGCAGCGGTCGCCGATGGCTTCCTGGCGGGCGCCTGGGAGGCGCCGGCGCTGGCAGAGCGCGGCGCGGTGATCCTCGGCCAACCACTGCCGTGGCTGGCGCCGCTGGCCCGCGCCGCCACCAGGCGGTTCCCCGCCCCGCCCCAGGCCAGGGAGCTGGCCAGCTGGCTGGCGCGCAGCAAGCCATTGCGGCGCGCGTGCGCGGTGGGACTGTTGGTGCGGCAGCGCCTGTGGCCTGAGCCGGTCATGGCCCCTGCCCCGCGCCTGGCCGGCTGCGCGCTGCCCCCGCTGCTCACCGAGGGAGACCTGGCTGCGTGGCTCGGCCTGAGCATCGGGGAGCTATCGTGGTTCGCCGACGTGCGAGGGCTGGAGCGGATCAGCGCTGACGGACCGCTCCGCCACTACCGCTATCGCTGGCTTCACAAGGCAGTTGGCTATCGGCTGGTGGAGGCGCCGCGGCCTCGCCTGCGCGCGGTGCAGCGCCGCATCCTGCACGAGATCCTCGACCGCTTGCCGCCACACCAGGCAGCGCACGGCTTCCGACGCGGCAGGTCGGTGCGTAGCTACGTCGAGCCGCACGTGGCCCGGCAGGTGGTGGTGCACCTCGACCTGCGCGAGTTCTTCCCCAGCGTGCGCGCGGCCGCGGTGCGCGGAATCTTCCGGGCCGCCGGCTACCCGCGCCCGGTGACCGGCCTGCTCGCGGGCCTGTGCCTGAACCGCGTACCGCCCTTGGTGTGGGATGGCGCCCCGGCGCTCGCCGGCGACGCCGCCATCGCGACGCGGGCTCGCGCGCGCCGCTTCTACGCCCACCCGCACCTGCCGACCGGCGCACCGACGTCGCCGGCGCTCGGCAACCTCGTCGCATTCGCGCTCGACGTCCGCCTCTCGGCGGCGGCGATGGCCGCCGGTGCGCGCTACACGCGTTACGCCGACGACCTCACCTTCTCGGGCGACGCCGACTTTGCACGAGGTGCCGCCCGCTTCGTGCGGCTCGCCGCGCGCATCGCCGGCGACCAGGGCTTCCGGCTGCACGAGGGCAAGACGCGCATCATGCGCGCCTCCACCCGCCAGCGCATCGCGGGCGTGGTCATCAACGCGCGCCCGAACCTCGCGCGCCACGAGTACGACCGCCTCAAGGCCACGGTCCACAACGTGCGGCGCCTCGGGGCCAGCTCCCAGAACCGCGGCGGCGTGTCCGACTTTCGTGCGCACCTGCTCGGTCGCATCGCCTGGCTGGAGTCACTCCACCCCGAGCGCGGGAGGCGGCTGCGCGCCGCGCTGGACGGCCTGGACTGGTCGCGCTGACACGCGCCGCCCTCCCGCCGCCGTCCGTGGGTCGGCTGCACCCTGACGCCTGGCCCCGGACGGGGCGGGATGTCGGCGGTCAGGGCTTGCTGGCGCCCGCAGCTGCGCTCGACGACGCCTTGGGCGCAGTCTTCGGCGCGGCGCTCGGCGCTGTCGACGGAGCCGCGCTGGGTGTGGAGCTCGGCGTGGGACCGGGCTCGGCGCTGGGCGCCTCGTCCGCCGCCGCCGCGCTCGGCGCCGCGCTGGCGCTGGCGCTGGCCGCCGCACCGGGCTTCTTGCCCCACGGCTGCTTGCGCGGATCGACAGGCGCTTTCTGCGCGGTCGGCGCCGCGCTGGCCTCCGCCGCGACCGGCGGCGTCCCGACGGCGGGCGGTAGGGCTGGCGCCGCCGCGGCTGCCGTCTCCACCGGCGGCTCGGGCGGCACAGGCGCCTCCACGCCCTCGCCGGCAGTCGTCACCTCGGGCGTGGCCGCGGGCTTGCGTATGAGCGCGGTGGTGCCGGCGGCGGCCGCCACGACGAGGAGCACAGCAGCGATGACCAGGCCGGCGCGGGAGCGCTCGGGCGGCGCGCCGCCCGGCCGCGCGTCGAGCGCGGAGATGGACGTGGCGTTGGCCGTGGCCGATGGATCGGCAGCCACCGCCGCTCCCGGCGTGCTGTGCTCGAGCTTGGTCTCCGCCAGGGCCTCGGCCAGCGCGGGCCCGGGCCGTGACAGATTGGTTGCGGCGAGCTCCAGCGGCGAGGCCGGCGTGCCCCGGATCGGCTCCACCGGGCTGCCCTCCGGCCCGGCGAAGCTGCCGCCGCCGCGCAGCGATCGCGCGCCCTTCTGCAGCACGCGCGAGATGCGCTCGATGGACATCTCGGATCCCGGCGGCGCGAACGAGAGCAGCGCCAGGGCCAGCTCGGCCACGTTGGCGTAGCGCTTGGTGACGTCCTTCTCCAGGCAGCGCAGGATGACCGCCTCCAGCCCGGGCGGGAGGTCTTCGCGCAGCTCGCGCGGCGGCTGGGGGGCCTCCTTGAGGATGGCCGCGCACACCTCGGGCACGGTGCCGCTGGAGAACGGCCCCTTGCCGCACACCAGCTCGTAGAGGGTGATGCCCAGCGCCCAGATGTCGGCGCGAGCGTCGACGTCGCGCGCGCTGCGCAGCTGCTCCGGCGACATGTACATCGGCGACCCCATCACCGCCGAGGTGCGCGTCAGCGAGGCGTCGGCCATCTGGCCCTCGACGGAGACCTTGGAGATGCCGAAATCGAGCACCTTGATGGAGCGGCTGCCGTCGCTGCGCTCTGCCAGGAACAGGTTGGCCGGCTTGAGGTCCCGGTGGATGATCCCCATGGCGTGGGCCTCGGCGATGGCTTCGCACGCCTGCAGCACCCAGCTCACCGCGTCGACGAGCGCCACCCGACCCTCGCGCTTGATCAGCCCGTCGAGGTCCTCACCCTCGAGGTACTCCATCACCATGTACGGCGCGCCGGTCTCCAGCGTGCCGACGTCGATGACGCGGGCCACGTGCTCGCTCTGGATCTTGGCCGCGGCGCGCGCCTCGCGCGCGAAGCGTGCCACCACCTCCGGCTGCTTGGCCGCGTCGGCGAGCAGGAACTTGAGCGCCACCTCCTGCTCGAGCTGGAGGTGGAAGGCGGCGACGATGACCCCCATCCCGCCCGTACCGAGGACGCGCTCGACACGGAACTTGCCACCGAGAACGTCGCCGACGCTCACCGGAGAAGACATCGATCCACCATACACGCCCTCGCCATGCGCGCGCTCTTCGAAGGCGCGTGCGCGATGTGGGTCAGGGTCGGCCGCGCGACCACGCGCGCGCGCACCCATACCGTCCCATGGCACCGTTCGCATGAGGACGGCGCGCACGACGCCGCGCCTGCGCGACGGTCAGGGCCGCTCGAGGCTCCGCGGGGGCCCTCGCTACTGGGCGAGGTCGGGGAACTGCATGGCCAGCTCTCGCACGTCCGTGCCGTGTGGCGCGAGGCGCCGCGTCTCGGCGAACGCCTCGCGGGCGCGCTGCCGATCGCCGGCCCGCGCGTAGGCGCGCGTCAGCCAGGCGAGGATGAGCGGGCTGTCCGGCTGGGCGCCGTGCGCGCGCTCGAACTGCGCCGCCGCGTACGCATAGCTCTTGCGCTCGTAGAGGTACATGCCGCGCGCGAACACGAACGACGGGTCGTGCTCGGCCACTGCGCGCCCCCGGGCCTCGATCTCCGTGGCCCTGGCCGTCTTGCCGGCGGCCCGCGCCGCCTGCACGCCGTTGGTGTAGAGCGGCGGATACGAGGGGAAGGCAGTCAGACCGCGCTCCAGCCAGTCGAGCGCCTCGCGGTGGCGCCCCTGGCGGTTCAGGAGCACGCCGTAGTTGTTGTATAGCTCGGCCACGTCGGGCTCGGCATCGATGAGCGCCTCGAACATGCGCCCCGCCTCGTCGAGGCGCCCCTGGACCATGCGGGTGACGGCCACGTTGCTGTAGTGCAGGGCGACGATGGCCGCGTCCGAGATCGGCTCCAGCAGGCGCGTGGTCGGGTTGCTGGCGGCGTCCATCGCCGAGCTGCGCGTGCGCGTGATCCGCCCGTCGGTGAAGTCGATGATCGTGCCCGCCGGACCTGTGCCGTAGGCCACCGCCACGTGCGACGAGGTGAAGAACGAGCCGCCGCGTTCGAAGCGGAGGCCAACGCTGCGCGCGTGCAGAAAGTGGACGGGCACGTCGAGGCTGCGCGCCAGGCTGGCGAAGAGCATGGCGTAGGCCAGGCAGTCGCCGCGTCGCTGCCGGTACGCCTGCTCCGCGTCGAGGTGCTCGTCGTACGCGTAGGCGAATGGCCCCGCCCCACCGTCGCGCAGGAAGTCGTCGAGGCGATGGATGCGCACCAGCGGGTCCTCGCGGCCGCCGACCTTCTCGCGCACCTCGGCCAGCACGTCCGGCGGCAGTGCCAGCGGATCCGAGAGGGAGACGCCGTGACGCCGGCCGGCCTCGAGCACGGCCGCGGGGTCGCCGTGCGGCAGCGGCCGGCTCGCGGCACACGCGGTCGTCAGCACGCCGAACGCTGCGGCGACCAGGCCTCGGAGCGCGAACGAGCAGCACCCCATGCCGCCAGGCTACACCGCCGGCCGCGGCGTCGGATAGCCGGCCGTCAGTTACCTACACAGGCTGCGAAGATGGCGCGCTCCGCTTCGCACAGGTTGCACTGGAGCTCGCCGTAGCCGCGGTCGCCGCAATAGCAGTTCTGCAGGTTGACCTGTGGCGCAACGCATTGCATCAACGTCAGGTATTCGTCGGAGCAAGCGCCGACCGACAGCCCGTATTCGACGCAGTCGGGCGTGCAGCTCGGGTTCGCAGGCGAGCAGCCTAGCTGCTGCGTCATCTCCGTCGCGTTGACGCAGCCGGCCGCGCAGGCCTCCTCGAGGGCCCCCCCGCCCGGGGCGCCGCCGGTTTCGGCTCCACCGGAGCCGCCCGTGGCCACTCCGCCGGCACCTCCATCCTCCCCGGAGCCTCCAACCCCGCCAGCGCCTCCATTGGAGCTCCTACCGCCCGTGGACGAGTCACCGTCGGCACAGGCAGCGAGGGTGAGCGCCAGCATCATCGACAAGCCAATCGAAGCGATACGGTTCATTGCTTCCTCCAGGTTCCCGGAAGAGCAACGCCCATACCGACGCACGACCGCGCGGATCATCGATGGATTCGCGGCTTTGCAGGGTGCCGGCGGCTCGCCGACGCGGTGGCGCCACGTGGCGCCCCGTGTGGCGCCACGCCGACAGACGGTCGCAAACGGGGCCGGCGGGGTGCTGCCGGCCGCAATCCACGCAGGCAGCGCAGGCAGCGCGTCAGGCCTCGACGCCGGTCACCGCGCGCTCGAACCTGGAGAGCCCCTCGGCGACCAGGTCGGCGCCCACCGTCAGCGTCGGGCGGAAACGGATGGACCGCGTCCCGCACGGCAGCACGATCATCTTCGCCTCGTAGCAACGCTCGAGGATGGCGCTGCGCGTGGCGCGGTCGCGCACGTCGATGGCGCACATCACCCCCTGGCCGCGCGGGTTGCTCAGCGTCTGGGGATGTCGTTGTGCCAGCCCCTGCAGCCCGGCGAGGAGCTCGGCGCCGCGCGCCGTCACGTTGTCGAGGAGGTTGTCCTCGACGATGACCTCGAGGACGCGGGTGCAGCGCACCATGTCCACCAGGTTCGCTCCGAACGTCGAGTTGATGCGGCTCGGCTTGGCGAAGACGTGATCGGCCACCTCCTCGACGCGCCGCCCGACCATGATCCCGCCGACGTGCATCTTCTTGGCGAAGCACATGGCGTCGGGGGCCACGCCGTGGTGCTGCCACGCCCACCACTTGCCGGTGATGCCCAGCCCGGTCTGCACCTCGTCGAAGATCAGCATGGCTTCGCGCTCGTCCGCGATCTTCCGCAGGGCACGGAAGAGCTCCGGCCGGAAGTGGTTGTCACCGCCCTCGGCCTGGATGGGCTCGATGAGGATGGCAGCGATGTCGTGGGGATGTCGATCGAAGGCAGCCTCGATGGCCGCCAGGCTGCGCGCCTCGGCCTCGCCAACCTCGGCGGTGGCCGCGGCGTCGAGAGGGAAACGCAGCGCCGGCGCCGGCACCCGCGGCCAGTCGAACTTCGGGAAGTAGTCGGTCTTGACTGGGTCGGTATTGGTGACGCTCAGCGTGTAGCCAGTGCGGCCGTGGAAGGCGTGCTCGAAGTGCAGGATGCGCGTGCCCAGCTGCCCGCGCCCGGCGGCCATGTTCTTGCGCACCTTCCAGTCGAAGGCGGTCTTCATGGCGTTTTCCACCGCCAGCCCGCCGCCGTCGATGAAGAAGTAGTGCGGCAGCTCCGGCGCACCCGCGGTCCGTCCGAGCACGTCCACGAACTCGGCGAAGAAGGCGGTGTAGCAGTCGGGGTTGCTGACCTTGTTGATCGACGCCTCGAGGAGGCGATGCTTCGTCGCCTCATCCATCAGCTTGGGATGATTGATGCCCAGCGGGTTGGAGGCGAAGAAGGAGAAGAAGTCGAGGTAGTCGTGACCGGTGACCGCATCGCGCACCCACTGCGGACGGCTCGCCACCAGGTCGACCACCATGGGATACCCGTCGACCAGCATGTGCCGCGCCAGGGTGGAATGGACGTCCTTGGGTGCGATCGCCGCGTGTCGGGTCATCGAGTGGCTACGCCGGCGAGATGCACGGCGCGGCTCCTTTCGCGCGGCAGCGTAAGCGATCCGCGCGCGCGGCGCACGGTCGCTGCTGCTCGCTCGATGCCGGGCCCAGTGCCCTGCTGCTGCGTCTCGTTCGACTCCCGTATTCCAGGCCGGAACGTGCCATCAACGCGATGCGGGGAGGTGCTTCCTCGCCGCGCGGCCTTGGCGCGGGGCCGCGCCGCGGCGGTGGTGCGCGAGCGCGGGCGCGCTGCGGCGGCAGCGCGGCGCGCCGGCCTGCGCGGCGCGGCCGCCGCCACACCGGGCGCCTTCTTGGGGGCGCCCAGGCTGGCCTTGAGGGCCTCGAAGAGGTCCACCGTCTTGGCGGGCTTCTCCTTGGGGGTGGCGACAACGATGTCCTCGCCCGCCGCCTTGCGCTCGATGAGCTCGAGGACGCGCTCGCGGTGATCGTCCTTGTACTTCTTGGCCTGGAACGGCGACGACAGGGAGTCGATGAGCCTCTCTGCCAGCTCCAGCTCCCGACCCGTCGGCTTCGCCGACGCAGCCGGCAGGCCTTCCAGATCGGCGATGGGCACGATCTCATCGGCGTACTGCATGGTGGTCAGCGCCAGCGCCTTGCCCATGGGACGCAGGGTCACCAGATACTGCTTGGTGCGCATGACCATCCTGCCGACGGCCACGCGGTCGGTCTTGCGCATGGCCTCGAGCAGCAACACGTACGGCTTCTGCGCTCCGCGGTCCGGCACCAGGTAGTACGTGGCGTCGTAGTGGATGGGATCGATCTCGTCCTGCGCCACGAAGTCCTCGATGTCGATGGCCCGCGTCGACTGGGCGTCGAGGGCGGCCAGCTCCTTCTTGGTCAGGACCACGCTCTTACCCTTGGAGATCTCGTAGCCCTTGACGATGTGCTCGTAGGGCACCTCCTCGCCATCCTTCTTGCAGACGCGCTTGAGCTCGATGCGTCCCCCATCGCTGTCATGCAGCATGTGGAAGTGCACCTCCCGCTGGTGCACCGCGGAGACGAGCTTCACCGGAACATTGACCAGCCCGAAGCTGATCGCGCCGGTCCAGATGGGTCGCGCCATGATCGATCCTCCGCGGCACGCCTCCTCAAGAAGCGGGCCAGCAGCGTGGTCGGTGCCGGCGCGCACGCCGTGCGCAGCCTTGCGCAGCCGGGCGCGCGGGCGACCTGCGGACGGGCACGGCGTGCGCGGCGGCGCGTGCCCGTGTTGGCGCCGGCGCAGCCACGCCGCGTGAATCAGCCAGGACGCACGCGGTCGTCGCCGGCCCGCTTGGTGATCCCCTCTCGATCGAGCAGCTCGAGCAAGGGGATCGCCTGGCGCCGTCCGAGTCCGGACAGCGCCTTGAACTCGGCGATGGTCATGCGCGGCTGGGCGTCGAGGTGCGCGACCACCCGTGCGCGCAAGGCGTCGTACGCGCCGCGCGCGAACCACAGGTCTCCCACGTGCACCGCGGCCCCGTCGCGGACCAGTCGAGCGAGGATGGCCTTCACGTCGCGCGGCGTGCAGCCGGCCGCCTCGCGCACCGCGAACTCGGTCACGCCGCGCAGCTCGGCCACAGCCAGCGCCGCCGCCGCTGCCGCCAGCGCCCCGTCGGTGGCGGCCGGCAGCGACGCTGCGGCGCCACCGAGCGCCACCACGTCGCCGCTGACCACCAGCGGATCGCCCTGCTTCGGCCCCTTCGGCGCGGCGGCGAGCTTGATGGCATCCTCGGCCACGTCGAGGCTCGAGCGCGCCGCCAGCCGCGTTCGCAGCGTCTCCAGCGGCATGCCGCGGTCGAGCGGGTGCGCGCGGTGGTGCGCGGCCACCATGTCGCGCGCGGCGCGGGCCAGCTCGGCCACGGTCGTCTTCAGCACGCAGGCGCCGGCGCGGGTGCGGGCCAGCTCGCCCTTCTTCACCAGCTCGTCGAGCGCGGCGCGCAGGGCGGCCGCCGGCACCGCGAAGCGCGCCTCGGTCGCCTCCGGCGCGAACGGCCGCGGTGCCGCCTCCGCCACCAGCGCCAGCGCGGCGCCGCGCGCGTCCCCGGCGCGCAGCGCCTGGAGGACCGTCAAACGGGCCGGGCCGCGGCGGGTGCGCGGTGGAGGCGCGGCGTCCAGGACGACGCCGCCGGCGATGACCGCACCCGCCGGCCCGTTCACGTCGGCGCCGCGCAGCACGAAGCGGTCCCCGCCGACGACCGGCAGGGGACGACCGAGGCGCAAGCGCGCCAGCTCGGGATGGTCTGGCACCGGATCGACCCTCGCCGCGGTGCGCGCCGTGCCCAGGTGCAGGGACGCCGTCTGCCCCGGCTTGGGGACTGCGGCACGCAGGAGCACGTCGAGCACACGGCTGGTGCGCACCGCGCAGTCGTCGGTCACCACGTCGCCACGGCGCACGGAGTCGAGGGGCAGGCCGCCGAGGTTCACCGCCAGGCGCGTGGGCGCCTCGGCGATCGACACCGCGGCGTCGTGCACATGCAGGCCACGCGCGCTCGTTTCCAGCGTGCCGTCGAGGCCGACGACGCGCAGGGGCGCGCCGACGCGCAGGGTCCCCTCGACCAGGGTGCGGTGACCACGGTGCCGGCACCGCGGATAGTGAAGACGCGATCGACGGCCAGCCGCGCGCGCGCCCTGTGCCGGCGGCGGCAGCTCGAGCAGCGCGGCACGCACCACCTGACGCAGCTCGTCCACGCCTTCACCGCTGCGCGCCGAGCAGAGCACCGCCTCGGCGCGCAGGCGGCCCTGACACAGCTCGAGCGCCTCCTCCGCGGCCAGCTCGGCCACCTCGCGCCCCACCCGGTCGAGCTTGGTCACCGCCACCACCGCCCGGCCGATGCCGAGCAGCTCGCAGGCGGCGAGGTGCTCACGCGTCTGCGGCATGACGCCCTCGTCGGCGGCCACCACCAGCAGAACCAGCTCCATGCCGCTGGCGCCGGCGATCATGGCGTGCACCAGGCGGCGATGACCGGGCACGTCGATGACGCTGACCTCCATCTCCTCGTCGCCGGGCTGATCCCCGGCCGGGATACGCCACGGCGCAAAGCCGAGCTCGATGGTGATTCCGCGGCGCTTCTCCTCGGGGAGGCGGTCGGTGTCCACGCCGGTGAGCGCGCGCACCAGTGTCGTCTTGCCGTGATCGACGTGGCCGGCCGTGCCGAGGACGAAGCGCCTCACGCGGCGCAGCCTAGCTCGGCTGCGACGCGGGCGGGCTCTCCGGAGAAGATGTCAGCGACCACGACCTGACCGCATAGAGGTACGCGAGCGCGAGCCGCAGCCGCGGCCGCCGCGAACCACGGCTCGTCTCGGCGTGGCGCGGGGCGCTCTTGCATGCGCGCGGCGGCCCCCGCCGCGCTTGCCCGGAGGTCGACAGCGGTATCCAAGCTTCTCTGAATTCGAAGTCCGTCACCGCGATGGCTGTGGCCCTGCTCCTGTCCGCGTGCGGCGCCGCCGATGGGACCGGTGACGTCAGCGAGGAGGGCGCACTGCTGTTCGGCATGAGCGAGGCCGAGATCACCGAGCTGCTTCCGCTGGCCTCCAAGCCCTACACGCTCGAAGCCTGGCTGGATCGCCACCGCGGAGCGTTCGATTGCGCGACCTACGGCACGCTGTGCGCGCACGTCGGCCCGGAAGCTGCCTACTCGATCACCGAGGACTCCTACCGGCTCGGCCTCGAGGGCGCCACGCGCGACGAGATCAACGACTTCGTCGATGCCGCCGTCGAAGCAGCCAGCGCGACCTGGCAGGCAGAGGGCCCCGAGGAGCACGACGATGAACGCGCCAGCGTGGAGGCCTTCGATCAGGGCGGCACCTCCAGCGAGCGGGTGAAGGTCAAGGTGTGGGCCGACATCCCGGGCGCCGGTGACCCGTACATCCAGGTGCAGTGCACCTTCCAGACGAAGACCCTCGGAATCTGGGGCGGCCAGCAGACCGCGGACATGCACGCGGGAGTCAACGGTCACATGCACGACAGCGCCGGGGGCCCGAACTACGAGGACATCGGTGACAACGAGACGGTCCCCTTCCCTTCGCACAGTTTCCAGACGGAGAAGGTCTATCTGCAGCCGCAGAGCTCGAACGACGATGTGCACGGCTTCGGCCATTGCCAGGCCGACCGCAGCAGCAGCGGCTTCCACGGCTGGATCGAAACGAACGTCGTCGGCAACTGATCGGAGATCCCGGGTGGTGTGCCTGGCCCTCGCGCGTCGTCGCACCCTGGCGATGGCGGTCGCCTTCGCCATGGCGGCGAGCGTGATCTCCAGCCCAGCCATGGCGGGCGGCGGGGAACCGGCAGCAGTGACCGCTACCCGCGTGGCGGTGGTCCTGCAGCCGGGCAGCGACGCCGCGGTGCTCGATGCGCTGCTGGCCGCGGAGGGCGCGCGCCTCGACCGCTGGCTGCCGGGGCCGCGGCTGGCGGTGGCATCGACCCCTTCGCCGGCTGCGGCGGCGCGCCTGGCGCAGGTGCTGCGCACGCACGCCGCCGGCGCCGGCCCCGCGCCGTAGACCCAGCGGCCGCGGCTGGCGCGCGGCGGCCCGGGCGACGCGCGCGCCGCGGAGCAGTGGTACGCCGAGAAGGCGTGCCTGCCCGCGGCGCTGGAGGTGAGCGCGGGACGCCCCGAGGTGGTGCTGGCGATCATCGACGACGGCTTCGACCTCGACCACGAGGATCTCCCGGAGGCGCATCCAGACGCCGCCGACTTCGCCGATGGCGACGACCACCCCGCCGCCGGCCCCCTCGACGACCACGGCACGGCGGTGGCCGGCATCGCCCTGGCCCGCGCCGGCAACGGCCGCGGCATGGTCGGCTTCTGCCCGGGGTGCAGTTTCCTCCCCATCCGGCGCGGCGCCACCGACCTCGACGATGCGCTGGCCATCGCGCATGCCGTCGACCACGAGGCGTCGGTCATCAACTGCTCCTGGGGCCAGTCTGGCGCGTCGCTGGCAGTGACCGCGGCCATCGGCCATGCCGCCGAGCACGGGCGCGACGGCAAGGGCGCCGTCGTCGTCTTCGCCGCCGGCAATGGAGGGGACGACATCGAGGCGATCGCAGACGTTTCGGCCACCGCCGGCGGCCTGGCGGTGATGGCCACGGGGCCCGACGACCAGCTGCGCCCCGACTCCAACGTGGGACGCTACGCGCTGGCTGCACCGGCGGGTGGCCAGCTGACCACCGACCGGACGCTGGGCGGCTACGCGGTCGGGCCCTACACCGACGACTTCGGCGGGACCAGCGGCGGCGCGCCGGTCGTCTCCGGCACCGCGGCACTGTTCATCGCCGTCGCCCCACAGGCCACCGCCAGCGAGGTGCGGGCGGCGTTGCTGGAGACCGCGGACCGGGTGGCCGACGATGTCCGCTTCGAGGGCGGCGCGCTGCGACGCCTGCACGCCGGGCGGGCCCTGGCGCGCGCCGACGGACGGGACGAGTCGGCGTTCACGACGGAGCGATGCGCCATGCGCGCGCTCGGTGAACCGGATCGCCCGCCGCTGGAGGCGGACTGCGCGATGCGCGCGCCGGACGGCTCGGGCACCCACGCAGGCTGGTGGTCGATGGGCGCGGCTCTGACGCTGAGCGGTCTGGCGAGGCGGCTGGCAGCTCGGCGTGCCACTGGACGCGCCCGGTGCGCGGTTCGCGCGCGCTAGCGTCGCCGACGACGGACCGCGGTCCCGTCGGCACCCTGGGCCCCGGGGAACAGCACCCGCATGGTCGTCCCTTGTTGCATCGGGAGCTCCGGTCGTCGGACGATGCCCCCCGGAAGCGCGTGTCTGGCTGGTGCGGGCCCCGGTTTTCAAAACCGGTGCGAGGCAGCTCCGCTGTCTTGGGCAGGTTCGATTCCTGTGCGCTTCCGCCATCTGCCTGACCGCAGACCGTCAGGCCGGCGCCGGAGGCTTCGGTGGGTTGGCGCGCAGGGCGCGCACGGAGCGCGCGCACAGGCCGATGCTCAGCGCACAGAGCACGCAGGCCAGGCCGCCCGTGAGCGCCGAGACGCGCACCGAGGTGGCCGCCGCCACCAGCGAGGCCTCCACCTCGCCGAGCTGCGGCCCGCTCATGAAGAACATCATGGTGATCGAGGTCATCCGTCCGCGAAGCGCGTCCGGGGTCATCGTCTGGCGCACGACCTGGCGCACCACCGTGCTCACCGTGTCCGCGGCGCCGGCTCCGGCGAGCAGGCCCAGGGCGAGCGCGAAGTGGTCGGTCACCCCGAACAGCGCCATGCACAGCCCGTAGAGCGCGGCGGCCACGATGACCGCCATGCCCTGTCGCTCCACCGGCTTGCGCCACAAGAGCACCAGCGAAGCGAGCAGCGATCCGGTGGCCGGCGCCGAGTTGAGCAGGCCCAGCCCCTGTGGCCCGACGTGGAACACCTGGTCGGCGAAGAAGGGCATGAGCAGCGTGGCCCCGCCGAAGAAGGTGGCCAGGAAATCGATGGCCATGAGCCACATCAGCGCCGGCATCCCGAGCAGGAAGCGGAAGCCCTCGATGGCGGCGCGCACGCTGATGCGCTCGCGTAGACCGGGGCTGCCCTCCACCCGCGGCGGGTGACGGTGACGCATCACCAGCAGCGCCACGATGACGCCGCTGAAGGAGACGGCGTCGATCCAGTAGATGGCCTCGATGGAGCGCGCCAGGATCAGGCCGCCGATGGCTGGACCGATGGTGGTCGCCGTCTGCCAGCCGACGATGCCCAGGGTGATGCCGTTGGCCAGGGCGTCCGGTGGCAACAGGTTCACCGTCAGCGACTGGCGCGCCGGATTGTCGAAGGCGGTCGCCGTCGAGGCCAGGCCGACGAGCAGATAGAGGAGGGGCGGGCTGGCCCAGCCGCCGCGCGTGGCCAGGGCCAGCAGGACGCTCGTCCCTGCCAGGATCGCCTGGGTGACGATCATCAGCCGTCGCCGGTCGACGGCGTCGGCCACCACCCCGCCGGCGATGGCCAGGAGCAGGATGGGCACCACTCGACAGGCGGCGAGCATGCCCACCGCGACCTCGGACCTGGTGAGCAGGTAGACCTGCCAGGCCAGCGCCACGTCGCGCATCTGCGTCCCGGTGCGCGAGACGATGTTGCCCACCCAGAGCAGCACGAAGTCGCGGTGCGCGAGCGCCGGCAGCCGGGACGTCATGCCGCGCGAGGATACCGCCGCGCGGCCGGCGCGCTCGCCCTCGCGAGCGCGCTCGCTCGTCCCTCAGTCCTGCGTGTCCTGCTTGGCGGAGATGGCGTGGCGGCGCAGGTAGGCACGCACGTGCGCGCGCTCCATGCCGGCGCGACGCGCCATCTCCGAGACGTTTCCGCGCGCGTCCTCGGAGAGCGCCGCGAAGTAGTCGCGCTCGAAGCGCGTCAACACCTCGCGCTTGGCCTCCTGGAACTGCCGGCCCTTGAGGGAGGAGAAGCCCTGGCTGGGCGGCGAGCCGCCGGCCTGCGGCGCCTCGGTGAGCGCGCCGAGGTGAGCGGCGATGTCGATCTCCTCGCCCTCCACGTTGAGGGCGTGGGCCACGGCCACCGCGTTGCGCAGCTCGCGCACGTTGCCGGGCCAGTCGTGGCGCATGAGGCGCTCCAGGGTGGCGTTGGAGACGCGCTCGTACGCCGCCTCGTCACCGATGTCCTTGAGCATGCGCCGCACCAGCACCGGGATGTCCTCGAGCCGCTGGCGCAGTGCCATGAGCTCGATCTTCACCTGGGCGACGCGGAAATAGAGATCGCTCCGGAAGGTGCCGGCGTTGACGGCGCGCACCAGGTCGCGGCGCGTGGCGGCGAGGACGCGGACGTCGACCTCCTTGTAGACGTTGCCGCCCACGCTCTTGATGCGTCGCTCGGCCAGGGCGCGCAGCAGCTTGGGCTGCACCTCGAGGGGCAGCTCGCCGAGCTCGTCGAGGAAGATGGTCCCACCGTCCGCCTCCTGGAACGGAGAGAGGCGGCGATCGACGGCGCCGGTGAAGGCCCCGCGCTCGTGACCGAAGAGGGTGGCCTCGGCCAGGGTGGGCGGGATGGAGCCACAGTCGACGACCACGAACGGCTTCTTGGCGCGGGCGCTGGCCATGTGGACCGCCTGCGCCACCAGCTCCTTGCCGGTGCCCGTCTCGCCGGTGATGAGCAGGGTCAGATCGGTGGGGCCGATCTTGGAGAGGCGCTCGAAGATGCCGCGCATCGCCGCGCTCTGCGCGACCAGCGGCCCGAAGGCCGGGATGGAGGGCACCAGGATGCGCTCCGGGCGCGCCGGCTCGAAGACCACCTCCGTCTCGCCGAGCCGGAGCTTGGTGTTGGTGAGGAGGAAGATGTCTCCCACCCGCACCCCGCCGACGAAGGTGCCGTTGCGGCTGCCGAGGTCGCG
>JBBJMR010000530.1:0-3211 GCA_037720395.1 Polyangiaceae bacterium | reverse complement strand
CACGTGGCCCAGGTGCCCGTCGCACCGCGCGCAGCACACCTCCACGCGCGCCATGCCGTGCGACACGTCGCGGTGCTCGACGACGGAGTCCTCGGAGATGGGCGCGTGGAACGACGGCCAGCCGGTGCCGGACTCGAACTTCGTCCCGGACCGGAAGAGCGGGTTGTGGCAGCCGGCGCAGACGTAGGAGCCCGGGTCCTTGGTGGCCACGAAGCAGCCGGTGTGGGCGCGCTCGGTGCCCTGACGGCGCAGCACGTCGTAGGTCTCGGGCGGCAAACGCTTGCGCCACTCGTCGTCGCTGAGCTTCAGCTTTTCGATCATCGGTGCCTCTCCGGCGGCGGAGTGTGCCACCGAACGCCGCCGCGCGCAGCCATCGGCGACCGAGCGTGCGAGCGGCGCGAGGTCGTTTCGCGGTGCATCGGTCCTGCACCGGAGCGACCTGGCTCGAGGCGTCAGTCGGAGCGTCGGGTGGGCTTGCCGATCTCGCGCGTGTCGCTCGGCCGCAGAGACGCGCCGTACAGCGCGTCCACGGCCAGGTCGGCGTGCTCCTGCGCTCGGAGCAGGGCCAGCTCGGCCCGTGCCCGCGATTCGCGCAGACGCTCGGTGGCCAGCGTGGCCAGCTCCAGCTCGGGTGGCGCGTCGGTGGCAGCCACCGCCAGCTCGCGCAGCACGCCATCGAGCGCGGCCAGCAGCACCCGCACCTCCTCGCGTGCAGCTTCGAGCCGCTGTCGCGCGTCCCCGGCGCGCTGCGGCCACGATCTGGCCGCCTCCGCGCTTTCTTGTTTTCGTTTCGCGGCGCTCGCGTCGGCCGCACGTCCCCGCCCGGTACTGTCCCCCACCATGCCATAGCGATCGGTTGCGGCCTGCCGAGCTTGAGCCAGGCGCCCCGCATCGCGTCGCGCCGCGCCCCGATGTAGGCGACGGTCATTGCACCGATTGGCCACCCGGCGCCGAGCTGCCGGACGGCGAAGGGGGGCGCCTCTGCAGGAGCTCGATGGCGGCAGCGCGCACGATGGCCGGCACATCGACCGCCGCCACCACCTGGCGGAGCTCGGGCTTGATCAGCAGCCCGCATAGCGGCACCGCCACCTCGGCCGGCGTGCCCGGATTCTGGACCAGGGCCATGCGCACGCGCGCGTGCCGCGTCCACTGCGGCGCTCGCGCGATCTCGGCGAGCACGTCCGGGTAGGCGGGGCGCCGCGCCGCCATCCGCACCACGTCGTCCTCGGTGATGCGCGTGTTGCAGAGAAGCGCGCGGATGACGGCGGGGTGCGGATCGGCGAGGAGGCGATCGAGCTGCAGACGGGTCGGGCGCCGGGCCAGCGCCTTGCGCTCACCGAGGGTCAGCGTGCGGCTCCCGGCGGGGTACGCAGCGGTCGCGTCGACGGATCGCCGGGGTCGGGTGCGTCGGTGACCCGCCGGCGTCGCAGCAGGCGCGCCAGCGCCAGCAGCGACGCTCGTGGGCCGTCTCGCGCAAGGCTTCGACCCAGCCGAAGTGCGCGGGATCGGTGAGCGTGGGCAGGGCCGCGGCAAGGACGTCGCGCGCCACCGGGTCAGCCTGTTCCGCGCCGTCTGCGAGGTTGTCCAGCGCCTCGGCGGCCGCGTCGCGGTCGGCAGCGAGCAGCTCGCTGCGCAGGAACGCCGCCCGCAGCGCGCTCTCGCGCACGGAGGGCAGCGACCGCTTCCACCGCTCGGCGAGTCCCCCGGCCATCGCACCCATAGTAGCGCCAGGCGGCGCCGCCGCAGCCGGCGAGGTGCGAGGCGCCAGGCCGGAGAGCGCGCTGCCGCTGGGCAGTGCTAGCGTGCGGTCGATGTGGCGCACCGGCCTGCCCGCGTGCTGCGAAGCGTGCCCCGCCTGGCGCGGCGTCGCCGGCTGCGCGCTCCTCGCCGAACCCCACCCCGAGAACCGGCGCCGGCTGCTGACCATGCCGTGTGACGTGCCGCGCCTCCTCGCCCGCCGCTTCCGCGGGCGTGACGAGGACGTGGCCGGCGACGCGGTCGTCCGGTGGCTCGACCCGAGCTGGGATGCGGCGGAGATCGTGCGCTCGTACGGTCGTGCGCCGCGGGACGCTCGCCTCTGGCTCACGTCCTGGCCGTACCTCTACCTCGGAAGGACCTCGGTGCGCCGCGCCCAACGCGAGTACGCTGCGCGCGTGGGCATCGACGAATCGCCCCCGCTCGCCGCGAGCGGGCAGGACAAGGTGGACCTACCGGCGCGCGTGCTGCGAGCCCTGGACGATGTGAGACGGGTGGATGTGGTCAGCTACGCCATGCTCGTCGACCTCCTGCGCGACGCCTTCGACGCGCGCGCCTGGGGCCGCTTGCTCTCCGCCTCTGCGGGCAGCGTCACCGACCGCAAGTACCTGGCCATGTGGCGCTACCTGGTCTTCTTCCACGACGCCCTGCGCGGCGTCGAGCCGCGCGAGAGCGCGGTGGCGCTGCGCGCGCGACGCCTGAGCGCCAGCGATCCCGACGACGGGCGCGCCCTGGACGCCGCCCGCGACGAGCTCGGCCAGCCGGGCCTGACCATGGCCGCCTGGCGCCAGCTCTACCGGGCCGGGGCGCTGCGCAGCATCGAGGTCCTCGGCGGCACCGACGCCGCCGGCGGCGAGGCGCTGGCACAGCTTGGGACCGCGTTCCGGCGCGTGCTTAAGGTAGACTGACGCGCCGCGCGAGGGCGCCATTGTGCCGCCGGAGGCGGTGCGACGCCGCCCCGGCGAGGTGCGGGACGAACAGGAGGACTGCGTTGGCTTCATCGAGCGACAACGACCTGGCCGACGGCCCCGTTCGCAGCTTGCTCGCGGACCATCGCGAAGCGGTGAGCCATGCGCCTTCGCAGTACGCGGGGCCGACGGATCACGTCGAGGAGGCCCTGCTCGTGCTGCAGGCCAGCGGCGAGCTGCCCGACGGCCGCGCCACCCAGGTCACCGCCCACCTGACGGTCTGCGACGACGGGCGCTGCGTGGCGCGCATCCGGGAGCTGGCCGCCGGGCTCGGCGCTGCGCACGATGCGCTCCGCGCAGAGCCGGCACCCACCACTGCGACCGGCGAGGACCTCGACAGGAGCGACGCCTCCTCACGGAGCCTCGACAGGAGCGACGCCTCCTCGCGGAGCCTAGACAGGAGCGACGCCTCATCACGGAGCAGCCTCGACCGCGCAGCGGGCGACGAGGCGGCGCATCCGCGGGAGCGCGTGGCCACCGCCGATGCG
>JBBJMR010000046.1:0-37234 GCA_037720395.1 Polyangiaceae bacterium | reverse complement strand
GACGCCGCGGCGCATGGCGAGGTGACCATCATCACCAAGCGCACGCGCGACGAGTCGAACACCAAGTACGCGCAGGGCGGCGTGGCGGTGGTCATGGCCCCCGGCGACACAGCGGGCGCGCATCTGCAGGACACGCTCGTCGCCGGCGCCGGCCTCTGTCACTCCGATGCGGTCGAAGCCTGCGTCACCGAAGGGCCGGATCGACTGCGCGAGCTCATCGAGCGCGGCGCGCACTTCGATCTGGAGCACGGCAAGCCGGCGCTGGGCCGCGAGGGCGGGCACTCGGCGCGGCGCATCGTGCACGCCGCCGATGCCACCGGCGCGGAGATCGAGCGTGCCCTGGTGGCCGCCGCCGAGGCCCACGCCAACATCCGCTTCGTCGAGCACCACACCGCCGTCGACCTGATCATGCTCTCGCGCCTCGGTGGCCCCGACGTCTGCGCCGGCGCCTGGGTGCTCAACGAGAGCGCCGGCTGCACGCGCCATCCCGGCGGCAAGAGCCACGTGATCGACACCTACCTGGCGCGGGCCACCGTGCTGGCCAGCGGCGGTGCCGGCAAGGTCTACCTCTATACGACCAACCCCGACGTCGCGAGCGGCGACGGGGTGGCCATGGCCTACCGGGCCGGCGCCGAGATCGGGAACATGGAGTTCTACCAGTTCCACCCGACGTGCCTCTTTCACCCGCTGGCCAAGAGCTTCCTGATCACCGAGGCGCTGCGCGGCGAGGGCGCGGTGCTGCGCCTGCTCGACGGCACGGCGTTCATGGAGAAGCACGACCCGCGCAAGGACCTGGCGCCGCGCGACATCGTGGCCCGGGCCATCGACTTCGAGATGAAGCGCACCGGCTCCGAGCACGTGCTGCTCGACATCACCCACCGGCCGGCGAGCTTCGTGAAGGAGCACTTCCCCACCATCCACGCCCAGTGCCTGCGCTTCGGCATCGACATCACCTCCCAGCCCATCCCGGTGGTGCCCGCCGCGCACTACATGTGCGGCGGCGTCAGCACCGATCTGGCCGGGCGCACCACCATCCCCGGGCTGTGGGCCATCGGAGAGTGCTCCTTCACCGGGCTGCACGGCGCCAACCGCCTGGCCTCCAACTCGCTGCTCGAGGGCCTGGTCTTCGGGCATCGCGCGGCGCGGGTCCTGGCCGACTCCATCCACGCTCTGCGCCAGCAGCCCTTCCCCGAGGTGCCCGACTGGCAGACCGGTGACGCCGTGCCCAGCGACGAGGAGGTCGTGGTCGCCCACAACTGGGACGAGCTGCGTCGCACCATGTGGAACTACGTGGGCATCGTGCGCTCCGACGCACGCCTGCGCCGCGCCGGCCGGCGCATCGCTCTCCTCCAGGAGGAGATCCGGGAGTACTACTGGAAGCACCTGGTGACCCGCGACCTCCTCGAGCTGCGCAACATCGCCACCGTGGCCGAGCTGATCATCGGTTCGGCGGCCGCGCGCCACGAGAGCCGCGGGCTCCACACCACCATCGACTACACCGAGACGCGCGAAGACTGCGTGGCCGATACGGTGGTCAAGCGCGGAGTCCCCGCGCGCCTGCGAGACAGATAGGCAGTTCACCCACGCCGCGAGTGAGGTCGTCCGATGCCCACCGAAGCGGAGTTCCTGGCCGATGTTCCGTTCTTTGCGCTCCTCGACGAACAGGAGCGAGCGGTACTGGCGGCGCGCGTCGAGCACGTGGAGTTCCCCGCCAACAAGGCGATCTTCAACGCCGGCGACCCGGGTGACGCGCTGTACGTGGTGACCTCCGGCGAGGTGGAGGTCTTCTTCAAGAACGACACCGGCGATCGCATCGTCCTGGAGACGGCGCGCGTGGGGGACTTCTTCGGCGAGATCTCCCTGCTCGATCAGGGTCCGCGAACCGCCTCCGCGGTGGCCACCCAGGACGTGAAGGCCATCGAGGTCGACCGCGAGGACCTGGACGAGCTCTTCCGCATCAAGCCCGGCGCAGCGCTCGACCTGCTCGCCGCCACCGGCCGGCGCCTGCGCGCCACCGCCATGCTCCTGCGCCACACCGCGTCGAGGAACGTCAACGAGGAGTTGGAGGACACGCGCACCACGGTGATGCGCGTCGCCGACTGGATCAGCGCCTTCAGCGGCAGCCTGACCTTCCTCTTCATGCACCTCGGCCTCTTCTTCCTGTGGATCATCCTCAACGTCGGCATCCGCGCCCTGGGGGCCTACGGCGACTTCGATCCCTTCCCCTTCGGCCTGCTGACCATGGTCGTTTCGCTGGAGGCCATCATCCTGTCGGTGTTCGTCCTCCTCAGCCAGAACCGCCAGGTGGCGCGCGACCGTGTGCGCGGCGACATCGAGTACGAGGTCAACCTCAAGGCCGAGCTGGAGATCGCCCACCTCCACGAGAAGGTGGACCACATGAACGCCGAGATCCTGCAGCGGCTGCAGAACATCGAGCGTGGGCGGGCCGCGGCCCCGAAGTGAAGCCGGACGTGCCCTCGCAGCCGCCGACCGAGGAGGGCGGCCCGCGGCCGATGACGCCCTTCCACGCCATGGGGTGGGCCTCGTCCTCGGTGCTGGTCTTCGTGCTCCTGGTCGGGGTCACCGTCTCGCTGCGTCCCGGCGCCAAGCACGACGTCATCAACATGTTCGTCTGCCAGGCAGCGGGCATCGTCGGCTGCCTCTTCCTGCTCCTGCGCGTCCATGCGCCCGAGCGGAGCATCCGCGACGTCATCGGCGCGCGCGCCACCCACGCCGCCTTCCTCCCGCTCGGCGTCTCGCTGGGCCTCGCCATGTACGTGCCCACCGGCGCCCTCTACGCGGCCATCGAGCGGCGCTGGCCGGAGCCGAAGGATCTGGCGGATCCGTTCGTCGATGCCCTGACCTCCGACTCGCGCGCCGTCCAGATCTCCGTGGCGCTGTGCGCGGTGGTGGCCGCGCCAGTGCTGGAGGAGCTGTTCTATCGCGGCGCGCTCTTCTCCCCGCTGCGGCGCCGGAGCGGCGCGCTCACGGTCATCGTGGTCACCGGCGTGCTCTTCGCGCTTGCCCACCTCACCCCGCAGAAGCTCTTGCCGCTGGCGCTGCTCGGTGTGGCGCTCGGCGTGCTGCGCTCGGCCAGCGGATCGATCTTCCCCTGCGTGCTCACGCACGCCACCTTCAACGCCTGGCCTACCTGGTCGCTGCTCACCGCCGGACGTCCCGCCACCGACGCACCCGAGGAGCCGATCCCCTGGGCCATCGCCGCGGCCTCGACGGTCGCCGCGGTGGCCCTGCTCCTCGCCGCGCATCGCCTCGGGCTACGAAGCGAGAGCGCCGGGCGCGCACGCGCCGCCGATCTGGAGTGAACGATCGCGCCCGGACCGCTCGCATGCCGGGGCAAACCGATCCCAATCGCCGCCCGAGCGCGGCGGTTCGCCCCGGGGGCGCTGTCGTACAAGCGCCGCTCCGCATCTGCCGTACGGGTAATCCCCTCCACCAATGGGGGGTCACGCCGCCTGCCAGATCCTGGCGCGACCCGTAGGATCCGTCGGGTGGGGCCGCGCCGAATCCTCGTCCTCGTCGACGACGCTCGGGCCGGCGCGGACCTGGTCTTCCGGCTGGAAGACGGCGGGCATCGCGTCGAGCACGTGCGGCACGTCGAGGACGCGATGGTGCGTACCCGCGTCGCCAGCTACGACCTGTTCTTCGTCGCCGCCACGCACTGCGACAGCCCGCTGGCGCGCGGCTGGGCCGCCAAGCATCCCGGCACCCCGCTGGTGCTCGTCGACCCATCGAGCGAGGCGCGCGAGGCGGCCTACTACGACGGCGTGACCTGCCTGGTCTCCCCGCTCGACCCGGCGCACCTCGCCGCGGCGTTGTGCGGCGGCGCGCGCGTGGTGCCGACGGCGTCGCCGTCGTCGGGGATGCGCCGGCGGGTGCGGCGCTTGCTGGTGGTGCTGCGCAAGAGCTGGGCGACGAGCATCGATCACGACCTCATCTGCCACGAGCTCGACGCCTGGTGCTTCATCTCCCCGGACGTGCGCGGCGCCATGCGCCGGCTCGACAAGCGCGTCGACGCGGTGGTCATGGATGCGGTGCTGATGGTCGATCCGGCGGCCGGCGTGGCCCTGCGCACCCGCATCCACGGGCGCCACCTGCCGGTCATCGCCCTGCGCGTCGAGCCGGGCACCGACGAGGCCGGCTTCATCGAGGCCCTGCGGCGGGCCAACGGCGAGCTGGGCACCGCGCTCGCGTCCCGCGCGTTCGGCTGATAGAGCCGCTCCGGGCGCCGGATGGCGCAGACCCGGCACCGGCCGGCGGGAGATGGACGATGAGCGACGCGGTGAAGGCGGCGGAGTGCAAGCGGGTGGCGCTGGTGTTCTCGGGTGGTCCGGCGCCGGCGGCCAACGCAGTCATCGGTGCCGCGGCGACCTGCTTCCGCCGGAGCGGGCGCGAGGTGGTGGCCGTGCTGCACGGCTACAGCGGGCTGCAGTCCTTCGACGGCCCCGGCTCGCTCCGCGAGGGCGAGCACTGGCGCCTGCTCACCGACCGCGACCTGCGGGGGCTGCGCAACAGCCGCGGCGTGGTCATCGGCACTGCCCGCGCCAACCCGGGCGCGGCCATCGGCAGCCTGGCCGACCTCGACGACGCCAAGAAGAACGACCGCCTCGCTCGCGTGCATGGCGCCCTGCTCGACATCGGCGTCGACGGCCTGGTGTCCATCGGCGGCGACGACACCCTGCGGACCGCGAACCTCTTCCACGAGTACCAGAACCGCCTCCCGGCCGGCTCCAGGCGGGTGCGCGTCGTCCACATCCCCAAGACCATCGACAACGACTACCGCGGCATCGACTTCACCTTCGGCTTCTTCACCGCCGTCGACGTGATGGCCCAGGAGATCCTCAACCTCCGCGCCGACGCCCTGGCCACCTCGAGCTACTTCGTGGTCGAGAGCATGGGCCGGCGCGCCGGATGGCTGGCCTACGGGGTGGCCATCGCCGGCGAGGCGCACATGGTGGTCGGCGTCGAGGACGTGGTGGGCGAGCTGGCCATGGATGAGGAGGCGCCCGGCGAGGACGGCAAGACGCGCACGACGGCCTGCCTGAACATGGACGCGCTGGTCGACCGCGTCGTCGATCTCATCGTGGCCCGCGAGAAGGGCGGCAAGGGCTACGGCGTCATCGTGCTCGCCGAGGGGCTGGCCGAGCTGCTGCCCGCCTCGTACCTGGCCGGCGTGGCGCGCGACGAGCACGGGCACGTCTCGCTGGGCAAGGTAGACATCGGCAAGATGGTCGCCAGGGCGGCGGGCGATCGTTACAAGCAGCGCACCGGCCGCGACAAGAAGCTCAACGGCGTCCAGCTCGGCTACGAGTCGCGCTGCGCGCCGCCGCACGCCTTCGACGTCATCCTCGGCAGCCAGCTCGGGGTGGGCGCCTACCGCGCGCTGGTCGAGAAGGGCCTCGACGGGCACATGGTCAGCGTGGCCGGCCAGCTCGAGGTCCAGTTCGTGCCGTTCTCGGAGCTGATCAGCAAGGACACGCTGCGCGCCGACGTGCGCTTCGTGCAGCGCGGCAGCGACTTCCACCGGCTGGCGGCGGAGATGGGGACCAAGCTGCCGGGGCGCTAGACCCGATAGCGGCTTGCCCTCCACGCTGGATCCGGGCGATAGCTCGGCCGGTGAGCGTCACCCTGCGCGGTGCCTTCTGGATCGGCGTCTACGTCTTCGTCGCCGTGGCCCCGCTGATCTTCACCGGCCTGGGTATCTCACAGCCCGGCCAGGGGTGGGTGCGCGACTTCTCGGTGGCGCTGGGCTTCGTCGGGCTGGCGATGATGACCCTGCAGTTCGCGCTCATCGCCCGCTTCGAGGGCGTGGCGGCGCCCTTCGGCATGGACGCGGTGCTCCAGTACCACCGGCAGATCGCCTACGTGGCCACGGCCTTCGTGATCACCCACCCGGTGCTGCTCTTCGTGGACGACCCGCGCAAGCTGCGGCTCCTCGACTTCACCACCGCCCCCAACCGCGCGCGCTTCGCGGTCAGCGCCACGGTGGCGCTCTTGCTGCTCATGGCCACCAGCATCTGGCGGCGGCAGATGCGCCTGCGCTACGAGCTCTGGCAGCTGCTGCATGGCTTGCTGGCGGTGGCCATCGTGGCCCTGGCGCTCGCCCACGCCGCCGGCGTCGGCTACTACGTGGCGCGGCCCTGGCAGCGCGCGCTGTGGATGGCCATGTCGGCGGCGCTGGTCGGGCTGCTCGGCTGGGTGCGCGTCCTCAAGCCGCTCTGGCGCTACCGGCACCCGTGGCGGGTGGAGTCGATCCACGCCGAGCACGGCAACGCCTGGACCATGGTCATGCGCCCCGAGGGCCACCCAGGCTTCCGCTTCCAGCCCGGGCAGTTCGCCTGGGTCATGGTCGGGGGCGCGCCCGTCGCGCGCACCCCCCACCCCGTCGCGCGCGCGGCGCGCGCCGAGGACGGCGAGCGCGTGGCCATGACCATCAAGGCGCGCGGCGACTTCACCGGCACCATCGCCAAGGTGCAGCCGGGCACGCGCGTCTATCTCGACGGGCCGCACGGGGTCTTCAGCCCGGACCGCTTCGAGGGGCCGGGCTTCGTGCTCATCGCCGGCGGCGTGGGCATCACCCCGATCATCAGCATGGTGCGGACCATGGCCGATCGGCAGGACCCGCGGCCCTGCCTGCTCCTCTACGCCAACCGCGACTGGGACGGGGTGACCTTCCGCGACGAGCTCGACGAGCTGGCCAGGCGGACGCCTCTCACCGTGGTGCACGTTCTCGAGAAGGCGCCCGCGGGATGGCAGGGCGAGACCGGCTACATCACCGAGGCCGTGCTCCGGCGCCACCTGCCGAAGCGCTTCGAGCGCATGCAGTACTTCGTCTGCGGCCCGGGGCCGATGATGGACGCCATGGACCTGGCGCTGTGCAAGGTCGGGGTCTCCGCGGAGCGCATCAACACCGAGCGCTTCGACATGGTCTGAGCGAGGAGCGCGATCGAGCAATGCGCCACGTGTGGACGAGACGGTTCGTGATCATCACCGCGGTGCTGCTGCTGGCGGCGGCGGCGCTCTTCGCCGCCTCGCAGAACTGAGCCAGCTCGATTACAGCGCGATGACCTGCACGCCGCGCAGGGAGGACGTCAGCAAGCGGATATCCTTCGGGTCCCCGGTTGCGATCGCGGATGGCGCCAGGAGGAAGGCGGTGGCAACGAGCAGAGCATCCACCGCATGAGCCGAAGAGAGCCCGTGCCGGGCCAGGAGGTGCCCGGCCGCCTGCGATATCGCGCGGTCAGCCGGCACCACGCCGATACCGCGCGCACCGAGCAGATGGGCTATCGCTGCATCCCGCCTCGAGTCACGGCAGACCTCTACGAGCACCGGTGCCGGCACGCGAACCATGGCGCGACGCTCTCGGGAAACCTCGAGGATCGAGCGTGCGCGTAGGGCAAGGGCACCGCGCTCACGCGGATGGGCCAAGGCGTTCAACGCCTCGGCGTCGAGGATCAGCGTTTGCGCCATTCTCGACGCACACGGGCCAACTCCGCTTCCTTCACAGGGCCCAGCTCGGCTTCGAGCTCAGCGAGAAGCGTGGAGAGCTGCTCCTGCTCCAGCTCCCGGGCCACGGCACGCGCCACGAACCGCGAGAGTCCGCGCGGGCCGACGCGACGCTTCACCTCGGCCGCCAGCGCCCCTGGAAGACTCACCGAGAGCTTTGCCGCGGGAAGACCCATCCGGGTTTCCTACCAGAGTAGGATGGCGGCGACAAGCCGCCGACCGGTCTCGTTCTGGCCCGGACTCAATCGCCCACCAGTCGAATGGCGTCTTCCGGGCAGGCCACCACGCACAGGCCGCAGGCCTGGCAATCGGCGGCGCGCGGCGTGTAGGCCGTCTGCATCTTGTGGGCGCGCACCTTGAGCTTGGCGAAGAAGCCCAGGTCGTCCCAGTCGAGGTCGTCGATGCGCCGCACCTCGAAGACGCCGTACGGACACACCTCGATGCAGTCGCGCTTGCCCTCGCAGCGCGCGTGGTTCACCACCGGTCGCATCTTGCCCGGCGCGGCGCGGCAGTCCTCTCCCGGCCGATCCGGGTCGGCCGCGGCGCGGCGGGCCTTGTCCTTGTCCAGGCTGGCGGGACGGCTCATCCCCGATCTGTAGCGTGCGCAAGCGGCGCCGCATGCGAAGACGTGTGAAGAACGGCCGGATGCGACCCCGCGCTCAGCCTTGCAGGTGCGGGAGCGGCTTGCGCATCTCGGTCTCGTCGAACATGCCGTCGATGTTGTTGCTGTAGTCGCCGATCCCGTCGCCGGGAGGGGTCTCGCCCATGGCCTCCATGATCGACAGCAGCAGCGAGTTGTAGACGCGGCCGCGCCAGTCGCCGAACTCCGGACCGACCGGCCCGTAGGCCGGATGGTTGAACTTCTCGCCCACTTCCTGGCCATCGACGATCTCCACCGGCCGGAAGTCGACGAAGCGCCCGGTGTCGAAGTAGCCGCCGCAGCCGCCGGCGAGCACCGCAGGCATGGCCATCCCCTCGTGCACGTCGCTGCAGCAGCCGTCCTCGTTGGAGAAGAGCACGCAGGTGTTGTCGAGCAGGGTGGTGCCGGTCGTCGGGTCCTCGATCACGCTGTCCAGCGAGGTGAGCAGGTCGGCGAGCTGGTCGGTGTAGTGGCCGTGGATGGCGGCGAACTCGTCGCGCGCCGACTGCTCGAACTTGGAGTCGTGGCTGACGCCGTGGTGATTGACGCGCAGGTCGGTACCCACGCAGAGCTGCATCACGGCCACGCGGGTGCGATCGCAGGCCAGGGCCGCGGTGAGCAGGTCGATGTTGATCTGCGCCACCTCGTCGAGGCCGGTCTCCTCGCTCATCACCGGATCGAGCGGCTCCGCCGGCGGGTCGCAGGCGGCGGCGGTGGCCAGGATGCGGCTCTGCAGGTCGTGCACCAGCTCGGCGTGCTGGGTGAGGCGCGCGCGGTCCTCGCTGCTCAGGCGAGGGTGCGCGACGAGGCGGTCGTACTGGCCGCGCGCGCGGTCGAGCACGCCGAGCTCCAGGTCGCGGCGCAGCAGGGACGTCGGGTCGTCGGGAACGAAGCCGCCGAAGAGGCGCTGCCAGCTGACGCTCGGCGCGGCGTCGGCGAAGACGTTGCCCTCCTCGGCCAGCGACAGCCCCGCCTCGGCCTGGAAGTCGAGCTTGGCCATCAGGTGCAGCGAGCGCAGCGCCGGCGACGTCGGATAGACGGCCGCCGACTTGGCCAGGATCTGGTCGAGCGTCACCGCGGATCCGGTGCGCCGGCCGTTGAGCGGCGCCGACGGGTTGTGGCCGCCGGTGTGCTCGCCGATGAAGTCCAGGCCGCGCGTGAAGATCATCTTCGGCAGCAGGGCGTCGAACTTCGGCCCCAGGACGCGGTTCAGGCCACCGGTGCCGGCCGCCTCGGTGAGGTCCGCCTCGCGGGCGCCTCCGCTCAGGTCCTTCCAGGCGAAGGGGTGGGTCGGCCACCAGTTCTGCGGCTGCTCGCCGCAGGACAGCGACACGTAGACGAAGCGCTTCGGGAACACCGGGGGCGCGGCGCGGCTCTCGCCCTCGATGGAGGGCAGGAAGGGCAGCGCCAGCGCAAGCCCACCGAGGCCACGCAGCATCATGCGTCGCGAGGGAGACCTCGCTCCTGTCGAGACCAGACCACCGACCCGCTTGCCGAGCTCGCTCATTGGACCCTCCGCACCCGGAAGGCGGGGCTCAGGGCCACCGCGGTGAAGGTATCGATCATCGGTGCGCCCTCGCTGGCGTCGCGGACGAGCGACTCGATCTCGGTCTTGTCCTCGGACACCTCGCGGCGCCCGTGCACGAAGCGGAACCACTTGCGGCCGAAGCAGGCGCGCGCCTGTTCACTCTGTGCCAGCGCCGCGCTCATCCCGACGCCGCCCTCCACGGATACCGTGTCGCCGTCGAGCGCCAGGTCGACGGCGGCGTCGATGGGGAGCTCGGCCAGCGTCTCGCCGCTCTCGGGATCGAGGATCGGCTCCTTGTCGCGGAAGCGCCCGAGGGCGTCGTACTGCTCGAGCGCGAAGCCGTAGGCGTTGATGCGCTGGTGGCAGGCGGCGCAGTTGGAGGCGCTGGTCTTGGCCGTCCAGCGCTCGCGCGCCGTCTTGGCCGGGTCGAACGCCGGCGGCTCGATCTGGAGGTCGGCGGTGGCCTTGGGGACCTCGATGTCGTCGCACAGCAGCTTGCGGATCACGAACGCGCCACGCAGGATGGGGTGGGTCTGCTCGGACATGGTGGACAGGAAGGCGGCGCGGGTCAGCAACCCGGCGCGGCGCCCGTCGTCGATGGAGAGCGGCGTGAGCGGGTCGGCGGGCGGCGTCACGCCGTAGATCTGGCCGAGCGCTGGCCCCGGGAAGGCCAGGTCGGAGTCCACCAGCACCGAGAACCCGGCCGGCGCCTCGAAGACATGGTGCAGCGTCGCCGTCTCCAGCTCGGCGCGCATCTCGCCGACGGCCGCCGCCGGATCGATGCCGCCGAGGAAGTCCGCCGAGTGCTGCGGCACCGGGATGCGATCGATCCCCAGCCACTCGACGAAGAACGACAGCACCTGGTGGCGCGCGCCGTTGCCGCCAGCCAGGCGCTCCACCTGGGCGCGGTAGCGCGCGTCGTCGGCGAGGCCGCCGCTCTCTGCCTCGTCGAGCAGCTCGTCGTCCGGCGGGGCGCCGGTGAGCAGGTAGGCCAGGCGCGTGGCCAGCTCGTAGTCACCGAGGATCCAGGTGTCTTCCTCCCCGGGCACGGCGTCGGTGCCGACCTCGACGCGATAGAGGAAGTCCGGCGACTCCAGGAAGGCGAGCACCAGCAGCGCCACGCCGTCCTCGAAGGAGAGCTGGCTCTTGCCGGCGTCGAAGGCGGCGCGCATCTCGGTGCGCTCGTCGTCGGACACCGGCCGGCGCAGCACGCGCCGGCCGAAGGCGTCGATGGCGCCGGTCACGCACGCCTCGTCGGCGCTGGCCTCGACGAGGCACGGCGCCATGCGCCCGCGCAGCTCGGGGAGGTGCTCACTGCCGCCGCCACCTGCTTGGCCACCGCCCAGTGGCCGTCGACGTGCCCGCTGGAGACGCCGCGCTCCATGCTGCTGAACTCGTTCTTGCCGCGGTCGTCGGGCAGACCGGCCAGGGCCGTGGCCGCCGCCTCCACCGCCTCGTCGCCGAAGAGCGCGCGCAGCGAGGCCTCGTACTCGATACGCGACAGCCGGCGCAGGTCGCTCACGGCGCCGAGGGTGGTGCCTTCCGGGCCGCCACCCGACGGGTACCCCGCGCCGCCGGAGGGCGATGTGCCCTCCGCGGAGTCTCCGATGTTGCCGATGCAACCGGCGGCGAAGAGCGCCAGGGCCAGGGCCGGCGCGCGCGAGTCACGGAGGGCCATTGCCCGGCGCAGCCGGGCAAGAGGCCGACCATACCGCTCGACCGAGCCCCGCCGGGGCGAGGGAGAACACGAATGCGGCATGGGGCTCCTCCGGGGAAGTCGCTCGAGGCCGTTGCCTCACCCCCCAGTTCGCAAGCGGCGTGCCCTGCGCTGTGCGGTCCGCTGGCGCGCATCCGTCGTTCCAGCCGGGCTGTTCTGCGCCAGTGGCGAAGGGTTGCGCTGCGCCAGTGGCGCAACGCGCCTGCGCAAGGTCAGAAGCGGAAGCCGGGCCGCGGCGCGGTGAAGGGGCCCGGGCGCGCGGCCGCGCGTGCCGCCGGCGGGGCGGCGGGGGCCGTCGTGCTCAGGAAGAGGACGGTGGAGCCGGCGGCGGCCAGGACCGCGACCACCAGGGAGATGTCCGCCACCAGGTAGTCCCGGCGCATGGGGTCGAGCGCGCCCGGGTCGCAGTCCGGGCGACACCGCTCGAGGTCGTCCTGCTCGCCGCGGCCCAGGACTGCGAAGGTCGCGAAGCTCCCGGCGCCGGCCAGCCCCACGCCCCCGAGCACCCACGCCCACGGCGACGGCGGCGGCGCTCGCGACGGCGCCACCGATGCCGGGGCGACCCGGAGAGGCGGCGTGGGCGCGGCGTGCGGGGCGAAGGTCAGCACCACGCGGCGGCGGCGCTCGCCCTCTCGCAGGACGACCTTCTCCTCGAGGACCTTCCCTTCGCGCGCGCGCACGCCCACGGTGTGCTCGCCCGGATCGATGTCGATGGCGCGACCGTCGAGGCGCTCGGCGATCTGCGCGCCATCGACGAGGAGCACGACGTCCAGCGTCTCGCGCCCGGCGGCGTCGCGCACGTCGACGATGATCGAGGGGGTGGCCGCGGCGACCTCGTCGAGCCAGCCGGCGCAGTCGCGCCGCACCAGCGCGGGGCAGGACTCGCGCGCGCAGACGTCGAGCGAGGCGCGCGCGGCGCGCAGCGAGCCGGCGCGGCGCTGCTCCTGCGCTGCCTCGTGTGGGGCGACGCACGCCGACTTGTCCTGTGCGCGCGCGACGGGAGCGCCGAGCTGGACCGCGAGCGCGCAGACCAGAGCTGACGCGGCACGGGCACGGGCACGGACACGGACATCGACACCGACACCGATATCGACACCGATATCGACACCGACATCGACACCGACATCGGCGCGCACAACGGCGCGGACATCGGCGCGGACACCGGGGTGGACAGGAGCGCGGGCTCGCAACGCGGGACGGGACTCTACAGGCATTGCTTCTTGAAGCGCTTGATCCCGTTCTCGAGGACGTAGGGCGGGTCGCACGCACCCGCGCGCGGACGAACCGTCTGCGGGCGAGGCGCGGGCGTGGACACTGTCGCGGACGCGGACGCGGACGCGGACGCGGACGCGGACGCGGGCACGGGCACGGGCACGGGCACGAGCGTGGCCACGGACGCGGACGCGGGCACGGGCATGGCAACGGATGCAGACGCGGGCTCCCCATGCGCAGGCTCCGCACCACTGGTCCCGCCTCGACCCGTGACCAGGAACAGTGCGGCCGCGCCGGCGATGGCCGACGCGACCAGGAGCGTCGCCATGCGGACGCGAGCCGCGGCGCGAGTCTGTCGGCGGCAGCGCGGTCGTGGCGTCCGCCCCGAGTGCGTTGCGCGAGGCGCTGATGTCCGTCTCCTCGTCCACCGCGCGGAGGCCGGAGCGCGCGTGCACGCCGGTGGTCGGCAAGCGGGTGGGCGCGGTCGGCTCGTCGGGGCCGAGCCCGGACGGCGCGACCCGCGGGGCGTGCTCCAGATCGGAGAGTCGCGCACCGCGCGCCGCCAGCCCCTCGCCCCCGACGCGCTCGACCCAGTCGCCGATCTCGCGCGCCGTCGCCGGCGGCACCGCGAGCTCCAGCGCCATGGCCATCTCGCGGGCGTCGGCGAAGCGTTCCGCGGGTGTGCGGTGCAGCGCCTTCAGCACCAGCGCGTCGAGGGCGGCCGGCACGCCGGCGCGCCGCGACCCCGGCGCAGCGATCTCGGCCGTCAGGATGGACGTGACGATGGCCCCCGGGTCGGCGCCGTCGAAGAGGCGGCCACCAGCGACCACCTCCCAGAGCACCGCCGCGGCGGCGAAGACGTCGGTGCGCCGGTCGATGGGCTGCGAGCGCAGCTGCTCGGGTGCCATGTAGCGCAGCTTGCCCTTCACCTGGCCGTCGGCGGTGTGCTGCATGCGCGAAGCGGCCTTGGCGATGCCGAAGTCGAAGACGCGCGTCATTCCGTCGCTGCCCACCAGCACGTTCTGCGGGGACACGTCGCGATGGACGATGTGCAGCGGCTCGCCGTGCTCGCCGCGCGCTTCGTGGGCGGCGTGCAGGCCGTAGAGCATGCCGGCCACGATGCCGCTGGCCACCGGGAGCGGCACCTCGCGGCCCTCGGCGCGCGCCGCGCGGAGCAGCTGCGACAGCGACTCGCCGTGCACGTAATCCATGATCACGAACAGCTCGCCGGCCTCGGGGACCACGTCGAGGGTGGCGACCACGTTCGGGTGTCGGACGCGCGAGGCGAGGTGCGCCTCGTCCATGAGCATGGCCACCAGCTCCGGGTCGGCGGCGAACGCCGGGTGCAGGCACTTGACCGCCACCGTGCGACTGAAGCGCGCCGGGCCGCGGAAGCGCCCGAGGAAGACGCGCGCCATGCCGCCGGCGCCGATCTCCTCGTGGAGCACGTAGCGCCCGACCGAGAACCCCGGCCCGACCACGCTGCCGCGCGCGGGTGGGCGCGGGTGCGCCTCGTCGTCCGGCGGGTCCTTCTCCCGCTCGTCCGAGGCGCCGTCGCTCCGCATCGGGTCAGGATACATCGCCGCGCCGGCGGCAGGCCGGGGCGGCGCCAGGCCGGGCGGCGCCGCGCCGGGGGCTTGCACACGTCGTGGTAGATTGTCGGTCGGATGTCGACGGGTCGAGGCGCCGGCGAGCGCTGGGTCGCCGCCATGTCGGCAGCGCTGGTCGGCGGCTGCTCGCTGGTCGCGCCCGGTGACGATTACTTCGTCTCCGGCGGCGCGGGCGGCGGCGGCGGCGCACCGCCGACCACGGACGACGGCCCCTGCACGCCTGCGCCACCGTGCGCGGACGGCGCAGGGCCGGCGACCCGCGTCGTCGGCCCCGCCGAGGCGGCCGACCTCCACTCCATCGTGCTCGAGGCCGCCGCCGGCAGCGTCATCGAGCTCGAGGACGGGACGTACACGCTGAACGGCCCCCTGGTCTTCGCCCGGGACGAGGTGACGCTGCGCTCGAAGAGCGGCGACGCTGCGGCGGTGACCATCGACGGCCAGGGCTACCCGGGCGCCATCCAGATCGACGCCTCGCGGGTCACCCTGTCGGCGATCACCGTGCTCAACCTCGGCGGCGGCGGGCTGGGCAGCATCGGCGTCGCCGTGGCCCCGAGCGGCGGCCGCCGCCTCCAGGGCATCCGCCTGTGCGGCGTGGACCTGCGCAACGCCGGCGCCGAGGCGTTCGTGTCCGTGCGCCGCACCGGCGGTGGAGTCGCCGATTGCGGGCGCATCGAGCGCAGTCGCTTCGAGCTCGACGCGGCCGCCGCCGGCCTGTGCGCCGACCCGCCCAGCGCCACCCTCCCCAGCGGGCTCACCGTGGCCGGCGGGCGCGGCTGGGTGGTCACCGGCAACGCCTTCTCCGGCTTCACCTGCGCGCCGCTCGACCCCCGGGCCCCCGCCTGCCCCAACCCACCGTTCGCCGTCCGCTTCGATCAGGGGGCGCGCGACAGCACGGTGGAGAACAACTGCATCATCGGCGCGGCGCGCGGCATCGCCTTCGGCGTGCAGGAGTTCTCCGACGAGCGCCGCATCTACTCCGACGCGCCCTACGACGGCGCGCCGCTCTCGCACATCGACGGCATGATCCGCAACAACGTCATCCTCGGTGGCGGATGCTACGACACGGGCATCGAGCTCAACTGGACGCGCCTGCCGCGCGTCTTGCACAACACCGTGCTCGCCGATGGGTACATCGGTTACCGCGCCATCGACGCCCGCTTCGACGTCAGCCAGACGACGGTCTGGAACAACGTCGTCGACCCCAGCGGTGTGAACACGCGCGAGGGCGGACAGATGGATGCCCAGGCGAACGTGTCCGTAGCCCAGGCGGACTTCGACACCGCCTTCACCGACGCGGCCAGCTACGACTTCCACCTCCGCCCACGCGCGGCGGCCCTCGTCGACAGCGGCGTGCCGCTCCCGACCGGTGGCGACGGTGGCCTCGATCTCGACGGCGCCCCGCACCAGCCGGAGAGCCCCGACGTGGGCGCCGACGAGCTCGGCGCGCCGGCCACCGATCCGATCACGCCCTGCCAGCTCATCGCACCGGGCTAGTCGGGTGGGCCTGGGCGGGTGGCCGCCCGGGGTCTACCCGACCAGGCTCAGCGCTTGCCCGGGTCCTGGCCCTTGCGCGGCCGCGGCAGCTGGTGCGCGTCGAGACGCGCCAGCAGGGTGCGCCGCGATATGCCGAGCACCTCGGCGGCCCGGCCCTGGTGCCCGCCGCACTGCTCGAGCGCGGCGATGATCCGCTGGCGCTCGGCGGAGTCGTGCTCGGCGGGGGCGCCGGTCGTCGTGCCGCCGCTGGCAACCAGCGGCGCACCCTGGCCGGGCCTCGGCGCGGAGACGGGGGCCGCGTTCGCCCGTTCCGCGGGGCGCACGGCCAGGACCTCCGGCGGCAGGTGACCGACGTCGATGGTCCCGGCGCACACCACCGCCGCCCGCTCCACCGCGTTCTTCAGCTCGCGGATGTTGCCGGGCCAGGCGTAGGCGCGCAACGCCGCCAGCGCGGCGGCGGTGAAGTCGGGCGACGCGCGACCGAGCGACGCCGCGGCGGCGGCCGCGAAGCGCGCCGAGAGCGGGATGATCTCGGCGAGGCGCTCCCGCAGCGGCGGGATGAGGATGGAGACGCCGTTGAGGCGAAAGTAGAGGTCCTCGCGGAAGGCCCCGGTCTGGACCAGCTCCGGCAGCCGCCGGTGGGTGGCGGCGACGAAGCGCACGTCGATGGGCCGCGGCTCGAGGCCGCCCACGCGCGTCACCTCCCGGCTCTCCAGCACGCGCAGCAGCTTGGCCTGCGCCGGCAGCGGCATCTCCCCGACCTCGTCGAAGAGCATCGTGCCCCCGCGCGCCGCCTCGAGCAGCCCGGACTTGGCCTGCACCGCGCCGGTGAACGCCCCCCGCTCGTAGCCGAAGAGCTCGCTCTCCAGCAGCGCGTCCGGCACCGCAGCGCAGTTGAGCCGCAGAAATGGGCCGTCCGCGCGCCGGCTCTTGCGGTGGATGGCCTGCGCCGCCAGCTCCTTGCCGACGCCGGTCTCGCCATGGAGGATGACGCTGAGGTGGCTGGGCGCGACCAGCTCGATGAGCTCTGCCGCGCGATCCATCGACGGGCGCTCGGGGACACCCTCGGCAACGGGCAAGGTGGCGTCTCCCGCCGCGCGCAGCGCCGGGTGCTCGAGCAGCAGGCGCGCCGCCCCGAGCTCCACGTGCACCGCGCCGACCAGCGACACCCGCGCGCCGGGCTCGATCCGCTGCCCGTCCACCTTGCTCCCGTTGGAGCTGCCCAGGTCGACGAGCTCGAGCTGCGCGCCGATGTGGAGCACGGCGTGGCGCCGCGACACGGACACGTGGTCGACCACCACGTCGCACTGCGCTCCGCGCCCGAACGTCACCGTCCCCTGCTCGGGCAAGTCGTGGCTCACCACGCCGCCGTCCCAGAGCACCACCACCCGCGCCTTGCGCGCGGACGCCGAGCCGGCCGCGTCCGCGTGGGTGCGGGTGGCATCCTCCGGTCGCTCTCGCTCGCTCATGGTGCGGCGGCGGCGCGCCGCCGCCTCTCGCCAAGATACCCCCGCATGCTGGAGGCAGTGTGGCGAAGAGGCAGCGCGCCCCGGATCAGGACTCGCCGGCGAAGGCCACCGAGGCGATGGCCGCACCCTCGATGACCGTGGCCGCCTCCATCTTGGTGCTGTTGTCGTCGAGGCCGTCGAGGGTCACCGTCGGGATGGCGTACACCGTGAACTGGTAGGTGTTCGTGCTCTGCGGGGAGCACGGGCCGTAATAGCCGATGGTGTTGGCGTTGAAGGGCGCCTGCTTGGCGCCGGCCGGATCGTCGGGCTCGAACACACCCTCCACGCCCTGCGGCAGCCCGAGCGCGCTGGCGGGGATGTCCCAGATCACCCAGTGCAGGAAGCCGCCCCTGAAGTCGAGGTAGCGCATGATGACCGCGTAGCTCATCGTGCCAGCCGGCCCCGGCGTCCAGGTGAGCTGGGGCGAGACGTTGTCGCCGCCGCCGCTCAGGCACTCGTGCACCTCGGGGATCATCTCCCCGTCGCCGAACGCGGGGCTGCCGATGGAGAACTCGGCGCTGCCGCCCGTGCCCCCGCCGCTGCCGCCCGCGCCGCCGCCGGTGCCGCCCGAGCCGGTGTCACCACCCGAGCCGGCACCGCCGGTGGTCCCGGCGCCGCCACCGCCGCTGGCCCCGCTGCCGGCGCTCGACGAGGAGCTGCTGCTGTCGGTCGTCGTCCCGTCCGACTCGTCATCGCTGCAACCGCAGACGGCCACCAGCCCGACGAGCGCCCATGAAGCGAGGTTCTTGCGCATACCGGGATGGTAGCCGCGCGATCCGGCTCGATCATCGTCCGATGTGCGCGCTCGTCCGCAGCGGAGGATTGCGACCTCCCGGGAACGCCTCGTCGCCAGGAGCCTCTGATAGAACTACAGGCCGGATGTCACGCGGGGAACTTGGCGAACCGCGGGGAGTCTCTGGCCGGCCGGAGGACTGCTTGGCGAAGACCCCCACCGCGGCCACGGCCGCGTCCGACTCGCGCACCGTCGCCGACGCCGCGGAGCGTCCGGCGGCCATCCCCGACCTGCTCCACCCACAGCCCCTCACCCGCGTCGATCTGCCGGTGCTGAAGGAGGCGTTGACGTTCGCCTTCGCCAGCGGCGTCTCCGGGGGCCTGTTCGTCGGTGCGCTGGAGAAGGCCTCGGTGGGCATCTCCACCTGGGAGCCGAGCGCCTTCGTGAAGGACCTCTTCGTCGAGGACTTCGTGGCGCGCTGCTTCAAGGTCAAGACCGGGCCGAACGACCACGTGGCCTGCCGATCGCACCTGGTGCGCCTCCTCTGTCACCCGCCCAGCGACCCGGCGGTGGTCGCCTTCCGCCGCGAGATCTGCGCCGAGCTCGCCGAGTCGACGCAGTATCGCGGGGAGCTGGAGCGCATCTACGCCACCATCTGCCGCTTCCGGGGCATGCTGGAGGGCGCCACCGGCGGCAAGAGGTGGGACGCCAACCGCCGCCAGCTCGACATCCTGGCCATCGGCAAGGAGATCTTCGAGCGCATGGCCGGCTCCTTCGCCGGCGCGCGCTCCGGCCTGGCTCGCCTGCGCGAGACGGGCGCCGCGCTGCTGGCCACCGAGGCCTACCGCTCCCTGCGCGACCTGCTCGACTTCGACGATCACCTGGCGACCCTGCGGCTCGAGGTCAGCGTCGGCGCGGACGGGCGCGTGCGCAACTTCTCCATCCTCAAGGTGGAGGAGAACGCCAAGAACCCGATGGTCGTCTCCCCGCTGCGCCGCATGCTGACCAAGGTCGAGCTCCTGGCGCGCGGGTACAAGTTCGGCGACGGCGAGGTGATGGCCCGCCTACTCGACGCGGTGTTCGAAGGGCTGGAGGACTGGTTCGTCCTCCTCTTCCAGCTGGCCGGGGACCTCGAGTTCTACCTGGGCGCGCTCGGCTTCCGCGACATGGCGCGCGCCGCCGGCCTGGAGGCCTGCCTGCCGACGCTGGTCGGCCCGCGCGACGGGCCACGCGTGGTGCGCGGCCTCTTCAACCCGCTGCTGGTGGCGCACGGCACGCGCGCGGTGCCCTGCGAGGTGCGCACCGATCGCTTCGACACCACCCTCATCGTCACCGGGCCGAACTCCGGCGGGAAGACGCGCCTGCTCCAGTCGCTGGGGCTGACGCAGATGCTGGCCCAGGCCGGCGTCTTCGTGCCGGCCGCCGAGGCCAACCTGGCCCCGGTCCCGGCCATGGTCGTCTCCCTCATCCAGGAGACGACCGCCGACCAGGCCGAGGGCCGCCTGGGCATGGAGCTGCTCCGCATCCGCGCGCTCTTCGAGCGGCTGCCGCAAGCGGCGATGGTCGTCCTCGACGAGCTGTGCTCCGGCACCAACCCCTCCGAGGGCGAGGAGATCTTCGAGCTGGTGGTGTCGCTGCTCATCGAGCTGCGCCCGCAAGCCTTCATCACCACCCACTTCCTGAGCTTCGCCCAGCGTCTCGAGTCCCGGGAGAAGGCTTTCGCCCTCTCCCCCCAGGGGAGTGAATCCCCTGGGGCCCCCCATACCCCGAGCGATCCGCATCCGCGGTCGCTCGAGCAACAGGGACGCCTGGAGCCGCTGCGCTTCCTGCAGGTCGAGCTCGACGAGGAGCAGCGACCGACCTACCAGTTCGTGCCCGGCGTGGCGCGCACCTCGCTGGCCGAGCGCGCAGCGGCGCGCCTGGGGGTGACGCGCGATCAGCTGCGCGCGCTGGTGGAGCGGAGCACGGCGCGTGCCCTCACCGGCGCCGACGGCAACGGCAGCCCGAGCTGAGGGAGCGAGCGCGCCGGTGCCCACGCTGCTCACCAACCCGCGCATGGCGCCCTCGCTGCGGCGCCGCATCGAGGCGCAGCTCGGGCGCCCGCGCCGCAACCGCCCCAAGCGCCTGCAGGAGAGCAGCGCGCGGTCGCCGGCGATGTTCGTCATCGTCGGCGGCGCGATGGTGGTGGTGGTGGCGCTGGTGCTCTTCATCCGCCGCGAGGAGAGCGGTGAGCTCGACCGTCGCCGCCAGGCGCTGCTGACCACCACCGATGCCGGCCGCGCCGAGCTCAGCGATCAGCAGAGTGCCTTCCTGCCCCGCGTCGAGCGCTGGGTGACGCGACTGGCCAGCGAGGACTGGGCGGACGACGAGACGGCCGCGGACCTGACCGCGCCCGGCGCGCTCGACGAGCTCTTCGGACGGCCCACCGTCTACCTCCGCGGCGTGACCCCCGAGCTGACGACGCCGGACCTGCTGCGCGACGCCGCGCGCGCCTCGGTCAAGGATGCCTTCCTCCTGTGCCTGCTGACGCCGCCGCACGCCAGCAGCGAGGCCGCGGTGCTCTCCGCGGTGCGCGGGGTGAACTACGGCGGCTCCATGGTCGACAGCCTGACGCGCAACGTGCGCCGGCTGCACGACGCCGAGGCGGGCCTCTCGGTGCTCGCCGCCAGCTGGGACAGCCGGGCGCGCAGCGCCGAGACGCCTGCGGCCATGAAGAAGCTCGAGGCGGAGCTGCAGGACGCGCCCACCGCCGCCGGCTTCGTGGCCGCCTCGGCCGAGGTGCTGCTGCTGGTCGTCGACGACCCGCCGCCGGGAGTCGGCCCCCCGCCCTCGGTACCCGGACGCGAGAAGGTGTCCATGCTCGGGCGCGTCGAGGAGCGCCCCCACGAGGCGCGGGTGGCCATCGTCGACCTGCAGCAAGATCGCCTGCTCCTTCGCCTCCGCCGCAAGGTCGATGCCGGCGCGCGCTTCCCGAGCGCCCGCGCGCTCCACGCGGCCGCCGTGCAGGGGTGCGGCCTGGCGCTCGACGTCCGCGAGGCCGTCGAGCGTTGAGCTCGGTGCTGCCAGGGAGAGGGCAGATCGACGAGCTGGTGGCGCGAGAGGAGCGCGCGCTCTACCCCGAGCGCCGCGAGCAGATCCGCGACCTGCTCTTCGTCCAGTACTCCAGGCGCCTGCCCCAGCTGCCGCTGCTCTTCCTCACCGACCGCATCGTCGCCGCGCCGGAGCTCGATGGCTGGGAGGAGGGCAGCGGCAACAAGTTCGGCGCCACCATCGAGCGCTGGCACTTCGCGCCGCCCCCCGAGGGCGCGCCGCAGAAGTAGCCGCGCCGCTCAGGGATAGATGCAGTAGTTCGGGCAGGTGTAGACCTCGATCTTCGCCTGCGTGGCGGCGCATTCGCCGTCGAACTCGGGAGCGCAGATGTTCTGGTAGGGCCCCTGGTTGACGCACGCCTGGGCGTCCGGGCAATCGCCGCCGCCGCCGCAGGTGCAGCGGCCGCTCGTCGCGGCCGGCGCCACCTCGCAGGGCTCCGGATCGCATCCCTCGGTGCAGTTCGGTGTCTGGTCCACCGATTCGCAGATGCCGGTCGCGCACACCTGCCCGCAGCCCCCGCAGTGGGCCGGATCGCTGGAGAGGTCGACGCAGGCGCCGCCGCAGCAGCGATCGGCGGCCGCCATGCCGCCGCAGAGCGTGCCGTCGAGCAACGGCTGCGCCGACGTGCATCCACCCGCCTGGCAGGTGCGCGCCTGGCACGCTGCGGCCGGGCACTCGGGCCCTGGTAGACACTGACCGCTGGCGTCGCAGGTGTCGTTCTCGGTGCAGGGGTTGCCATCGTCGCAGGATCCGCCGTTCTGCTTCGGCGCGTACTGGCAGCGGCCGCCGTCGCAGGAGCCGGTCCACTCCTGACACTCGGGCGGCTCGTCGCAAGGACCGCAGCCGCCCGTCCCCGCAGCGCTCGAGCCACCGCTGGCGCCCGAGCCACTCGGCCCGGCGCCACTCGCCCCCACCCCGCTCGATGGGCCGGCGCCGCCGCTTCCCGACAGCGCGCCGGCTGGCTCGCCGAAATCGAAGTCGTTGACCCCCGAGATGGAGTTGCACCCGGCGGCCGAGGCGACGGCGATGCCCACCGCCAGCGCCACCGGCGCCGCGCGCCTCAGTAGAAGCAATAGTTGGGGCAAAAGTTCACCTCGAGGAACGTCGACCCCGGTGGACATCCCCCCGGATCCGGCGAGCAGCGGTTGTTGTACGGCGTCACCGTGCGGCAGATCTGGCCACCGGGACACTTGGCGTTCTCGCCGGGGCAGGTGCAGCGCCCCGAGGTCGCCGCGGGTGCCGACTCGCAGCCACTCGTCGCCGCGACGGACTCGCACGCGAAGTCGGGATGGCAGGCGAGCTCGCAGCCGCCGCAGTTCGCCTTGTCGGTGGAGATGTCCACGCAGGTGCCGCCGCAGCAGACATCGGCATCCGTCGCGCCGCACGACGTGCCGTTGGCGGCGGCCGGGTACTCGCACACGTCGGCGACGCAGGCGCCGGCCAGGTGGCAGGGCCCATCGCTCGGGCACTCCGGACCGGAGACGCAGGCTCCGTGGCCGTCGCAGGTCGAGCTCGGCGTGCACTCGCTCTCGTCGTCGCACGACGTGCCCGCGACCCGCGGCTCGTACTGGCAGGCCCCTCCCACGCAGGCGCCGTTCCGCTGGTAGCAATCGAAGTCCGCGGGCGGCGTGATGCAGGGGCCGCAGCTCTCGCCTCCGCTCCCGGCAGCGGCGCCGCTGCCCACGCTGGCCGCGCTGGAGGCCGTGTTTCCGCTACTCGCAGCGGCCCCAGCGCCGCCCTGGCCGCTGCCGCCGGCGGAGAAGTCGAGGTCCCCCACGCCGGAGATGGCGTTGCAGCCGGTGCCGTGCGCCGCCGCGGCGAGGAGGGCCACCGCCGCGAGCCGGTCCCAGCCGCCGATCGCGCGCGCGCCTCGAGGGAACCACCTGGCGGGAAGCACGCACCACGATACACCGGCCATCGCAGGGCGCCGAGGCCGCGCCGCCGCCGCAGGCAGGAGCGAAAATCGCCGCCCCGCTGCACGACCTCGGCCCCCGCTGCACGACCTCCGCCCCGCCGCACGACCTCGGCGTCGCCGCGGCGTCCTCGCGCGAGCCGCCGTTGTGGCCCGCGGTGCGCTGGTCTACTCCGCGGCCATCATGCGCGCTTCCCTGCTCGGCCTCGGCGCCGCCGCCATCGCCCTCGCTTTCCCTTCCGTGGCCCTGGCCTACGACGTGCTCGCCGTCGATTGCGCCGAGGAGCCGAGGCTGTGCAAGACGGCCGCGGTCTCCTTCGTCACCGACGAGGTCTCTCCGGCACAGTGGATGGTCGACACCGGCTGGGTGCCGCAGGGATCGGATCTGCAGGTGCACCTGCTCGCCGCGGTGCACGCCGACATGCAGCTCGGCCTCTCCGGCGCCGTGGAGGCGAGCTGGCCGGATGCACTGCTCCTCCGGGCGCCGGGGGACCCCGGCGGTGGCTCGTTCGGTGTGCACTACGGCGTGGAGGTCGCGGCCGAGGGCAAGGTGCAGATCACCGTCCTCGGTCAGAATCTCTCCTGGACCGGCGACCTGCCGTACGTGCCGCAGGTCGATTTCCAGGTCGAGGAGTCCGGCGACTTCGACGCCTGGGGCTTCGCGCCCGGCTACTCCCTGAGCGGCACCTCCCTGCCGCAGACCGTGGCGGACATCGGGCTGGGCGCGATCATCGGCACCTCCATCCCGGGCATCGACGGCGGCTTCCAGCTCGACGTGGCGCTGGAGCTGACCAGCACCTGGATCGCCGAACGCATCGTCATCACCACGCCCGACGGCCAGCCGGTCGATGGCGGGCCGATCACCGCGGAGGACGGCACCTCCAACGCGTCCTATGTAGGCGGCCCCGCGGTGGAGCTCGACGTGCACCCGGAGGGGCGGGTCGAGCACCAGGGCACATTGCACCTGGTGCCGACCCTGTTCGTGGAGATCCTCGGCCAGAAGATCACCATGCCCGTGGCCGACATCCCGGCGCCGCTTCCGCCCAACAGCCAGCCGGTGACCATGCCCGCGCACCGCGTGCGCTTCCCGCTGCCGGACCTGGAGGTCCCGGTGGAGCGCATCGAGTTCGGCGACGTGGTCGTCGGGGAGGACGCGCTGCGCACCTTCGCCGCCGCGAACCTCGGCGAGGCGCTGGTGGCAGCCACCCTGGAGAGCAGCGACCCGGCCTTCGCGGTCGGCGACGACTCGCTCGAGCTGGAGCCGGACGACGAGACCTCGGTGGCGGTGGTCTTCTCGCCCTCCGCCCTGGGGGAGGTCACCGCCACCCTGGAGATCGCTTCGAACGATCCCGATCAGCCGACGCGCCTCATCGAGCTCGTCGGCAAGGGCGTGGCCGCACAGGAGGAGCCCGTGGACGAGCCGGACCCGCTCGAGCCGCCGCCCGGCTTCTCGCCGACCGCCAAGGGTGGCGGCTGCGGCTGCCGCCAGGCGGGCGCGGCGGCGACGGGTCGGGCGCGATGCTGGCGCTCGCCCTGGGTGGCGCAGGTGCGCTGTGGCGGCGGCACCGGCCGCGCATTCGGCGCGGCTAGCCCTTCACAGCCCGTCGAGCAGAGCGCCGAGGCGCTTGGCAGGCACGTCGCAGTGCGACTCGGAGACGCGGCTCACCTGCATCCGGCTCGGGAACGAGCCGGCCAGCGAGGCGAACTGCGCTCCGCACGCGGCCGTGCCGGTGCCCTTCCTGTAGAAGAGGTCGACCTCGAGCCCCGGCCTGTCGTTCATCCACGACTTCCAGTCGCTGATCGGCGAGCAGGCGTAGCTGGTGTCGAACGCCCACACCGCGGTCAGCGAGCCGAGCGCACCGCTGGACATGGCATCCTCGCTCCAGCGCAGCTCCGGCAAAGTCACCTCGGCCACCCTTGTCGAGCACGCCGCGGACGCTACGCTGAACGCAATGCGCAACGATCTGCGGGCCGCCTGCGTCCACTGCGCTCGACGGCTGCCGGCGCGATTCAAGGTCTGTCCGCGCTGCCGGCGCGCCACGCAGCCGCCCGATCAGGCGCTGGCCGAGCTGGCGCGCGACCGCGGCCTTTCGGCGCGTGTGGGACGTCCGCTGCGTGACGCGTTCCTGTTCTTCCCCGCCGTCCTGGGGATCGTCTTCTGTTTCTGCGCAGCGATCGGCCTGGCGGTGAGCGCCAGCATCGCTTTTTCGGACAACGGGGCCACCCGCATCATCGGGGGCGTGGTGGGTCTCTTCGCGGGGCTCGGGGGAGCGGTGGCCGCCGCCGCGCTCATCTGGGTGGCCTGGGCGTCGCTGGTGATGCTGGTGTCGTGGCTCTTCGGCGGAGCGCCGGACCGGCGACTGCACCCGGCACCGTTTCCCAGCACGGAGGCGGCGGCAGCTGCCCCCGAGCCATGGGCACCGCGGGTCGCGGGCTGGGCGAAGCGCCACAGGTCGGGCGCCGCTCTGCTGCTGCTGGCGCTGTTCGCGGTGGAGGTCGGGGCCTGGTTGCTGACCGCTGGAAACCGCGAGCCAATGCCGGGCGCGTCGGGCTTCCTCGGAGGCCTGGCGGTGGCCGCTGGGGTGCAGCTCCTGGTCATCGCGCTGTCCTCGGTCCTGCTGCTCCTCGGCGCGCAGGCGGCGCTGTGGATCCTCGACCGCGCGCGGCTGTCCAAGCACCTGCTCGAGACGCGCGCAGCCGAGAAGGTGCAGGCGGCGCGCGGCCGCGGTCTGGCGCCGCTGCAGACCTCGCGCGACTCGGTCTCCGGGGTCGCCTCTGCCGAGGAGGGCAAGCTGGTGGTGGCCCCACTCTCCGGCGAGCACTGTCTCGCCTTCCGCCTCGTCGGTCGCGTCGGCGCGGCCCTCATCGACGACGCCGAGTCCGCAGCGATGGCCATCGCGACCGAAGGCGAGCGCGTGCCGATCCGCGCCACCTCGTTGCTCCTCGACCTGCCCCTGCCCGCCGTGGCCTCGCCGGAGCTCGGCGGCGCGGCACAGGCACGGCTCCGCGCCTTCCTCGCGGCGCGCGGGCTGCCGGCGGTCCCGGCGCGCCAGGGTGGTGCCCGGCTTTCCGCACCGGACACGCCCCCACCCGCGATCGAGCTCGGCGAGACGCTTCTGCGCGAGGGCGACGCGATCACCGCCCACGGCGCCCTCACCCGGGAGAGGGCCGTCGGCGCTGGCTACCGCGGCACGCGCCAGGCGCGCGTCCTCGGTGATGGCGACCAGCTGCCCGTCCTGATCTCCGCCTGAAGCGCGCGGGCTCCACTGGCTGCAAGCGCCTCGGGTGCTGGAGCGCTCTATCGGCGCAGCGGGCGCAGCCAGCCGCCGGCGCTCCCCGAGGCGCGCGTGGCCGGCTCCTCCCAGGCGCGGATGGCCTCCTCCTGGACCACCACGAAGTCGTGCGGCTGGAGACGCACCGCCGACGAGCCCGTGCGAACCACCAGCTCGAGCTGCAGCGCGCTGCGCTCCACGGGCGTCGCCGGCCACACGCCGTCGAGCTCGCGCAGCGTGATCAGCGGCGAGTACGGGTACCCGCGCCGAAAGCGCTTGTCGGGCGCGAACGCCGCGCTGCGCTCCTGCCAGAACGCGCTCCAGCGTGCCAGGTCGGTGGTCGGGCGCTCGATGGTCTCCGGCGCCGGCTGCCGGGAGGACGCGGTCCTCCCGCGCAGCCGGCCGCGCCCCGCCCGGCCCTAAGTCTGGCAGCGGCGGGTCGGCGACGTCGGGGATCTCGATCTCCTCGGCCATCACCTCCGCCTCCTCCCACATTCCTGCGCCGGTGATGCGATCGAGCGCGTACGCGGCGGCGAGCCGGATGTCGCCCTTCTTGTGGCGGAGCAGGCTCATCAGGCGCGGCACCGCGGCGCCCGCGCCGGCCCAGCCCACGGCCTGGATGAGGGCGCGCGTCGGGCTGGCCGTGGCGCGCTCCAGAATCACCGCGGCGTCGTCGGCGGCGCCGACCAGGGCCAGGTACCACGGCACGTTCTCCATCGGGTCGTCGGCCTCGAGCATCCGCGCCAGGATGCTGGCGGCGTGCGGGTGACCGGAGACGAGCAGCGCGCGAGCGCCCGCTTCGCGGAGCGACGGATCCTCCGAGGCCAGCGCCGCCTCCACCGCCTCGCGCACGCCGGGGTCGGCGCTCTGTGCAAACCACGGCAGCGCCGCGGTGACGACCCGCGGCTCGTCGCGCACGGCGCGCGCCAGCTCCTCCGGCGTGGCCAGCCCACGGTAGCCCAGCACCTCGATGGCCACGGCGCGATGCGCCGGCTCCGGGTGGGCCAACCAGGTGCGCAGCAGCAAGGGCAGCAGCGGGTGGGGGGCGAGCTCGAGCGCCGCCGCCACCTGGGCCGCGCACGCCGGATCCTCGAGCCGCGGAAGCACCACGCGCTCCGCCGCGCCCAGCGCGTCACGGCCGTCGATGCACCCGAGCACCATGCAGGCCCCGAAGAGGCGCGAGGCGTCGGTGATCGGGGAGTCGCGCACCAGGGGCTCGATGTGGGCCACCGCGCGCGGCCCCATGGCGGCGATGGCGTCGATGGCCGCCAGCATGCGCTGCTCCAGCGCCAGCGAGCTGCGCCAGGGGTCGCCGAGGAGCGGCGCGCGCTGGGTGCCGATCATGCACACCTCCTCGAAGCACTCGCGCGTCTTGTCGTGCACGAAGGCCAGCTCGCTCACCGCCGGGCGCGGGTCGGCCACGAAGCCCGGAGGCGTCTCCGCCGCCGGCGCGACGGCGCGCACGGGCCGCGCCGCCGCCTCGCCGCGCAGCGCCTCGCGGCGCTTGTCGTGCTTTTCACGGAGCGCCGCGAAGCCCTGCTCCATCTCCTCGAACGAGCGCGGGCGCGCCGGCGCCTCGGTCGCCTCCACCACCACCGGCGGCGGCGCCACGGGAAGGCGCAGCGCGGGGACGAGCACCGGGCGGTCGAGGACGAAGAGCTCCGGCACGTTGCGCGTGCTGGCGTGCAGGTCGGGGACGGGCTGCGGAGGCCGCGGGACGAGCAGCACCAGCCGTTCGCCGGCGGCGAGCAGCGAGGTGCGCGCCGCCTGGAGGTGACCCATCACCTCGCCGAGGTGCGGGTACGACGGCGCCAGCGGCGCCAGCGCGGCGATGGCCTCGTCGAACGCGCCGACGCTCTCGTTGGCGGCCAGCGCCTGGTCTCCCTGCTGGAAGAAGGCCGTGTAGAGGCGCTCCAGCGCGCGCAGCAGCGCCCGCTCGAAGCCGTCGAGGCTCGGCACCTGGGCGAGGTCGGCGGCGACAGCCTCGCCCTCCTCCAGCAACGGAAGAGCGCGCGCCATGCAATCGTGGGCACGCTCGAGGTGCGCCATCCACAGCGGCGGCCAGACCTCGGTCGGTTCCTGCATGACGGCTCTGGCGTTCTACACGGGGCGCCCCGGAGGCGGCTAGCGGCCTGCGCGGGGCGGGCCCGGAGGCAGAAGGACGCCGCCCACCGGCGAGCTGGGAGACACTCTGGCTTCGTGACATGTTTGCCGGGTGAGTGGGGTCCGAGACCGATGCGCCGCTGCGGAGGCGGCGTGGGCGCGGGGCAACACCGCCCAGGCCATCGCGGCGCTCTGGTCGCCACCCGCCCGGCCTTGTTCGACGTCGTCGAATGCGTGGGGGTGATCGAGGACGCCGTGGACTATGCGCGCATCGACGGCGACATGCCGCTGGCAGCGCGCTACTGGCGTATCGCGCTCGCCGCCTGGGAATGCGAGGCCTCGATGGCCACCTCGGGTGGCGAGGGGCGCTCTCGCATGCTCGATGTCGAGCGCGTCCGCGCCAAGCTCGTCCGAGAGCGAGGCGCTGCGGAGGAGCGGAAAGCGCAGCCGTGATCCACCGTGACCGCCGCTACTCGTCGACGGCCACGAGCCAGGCGAACCAGATGTCGGCGGCCACCTGGGGGTGCTCGCTCTCGATGGTGCCGTTGCTGCGGTCCCGGCCGTCGCGCGGGCCTGCCGCGAAGAACGGCCTGCAGTGGGGGATGGGCGTGTCGACCGGAGCACCGATGTCGACCACCCCCGGCGCCACGGCGATGCGCATGTACTCGATCCACGCCGACTTGAAGTGCTCGACGTACCACCGCTCCACCAGGGAGCCGCACTTCTCGCATCGCCCCCGATGCCCCACCGGCCGCTTCTCCCGCTCGGTCAGCGCCACCCGCTCGTCGAACGCGTAGAGGAGCGCCTGCTGATCCTGCGCGGCCAGGGGTGGCCCGATGGCCGGCGCGAATTCCTGCTCGACCACCGCACGGAAGCGGGGAAATCGGCAGGGACATCCCAGCGTCAGATAGTGATCGAACAGCGCCTCGACGCGCGCGTGGAACGCGGCCGGATCGAAGGCCACGGGCACCGGCACCCCTGCCGGTATGGGAGGCGCGGTCGGGTTCTTGTACCGCTTCGACATCGCTCTCCGGCCTCAGTCGTCGTCTTCTTCCTTGTCCCACCAGTCATCGTCGGTAGCGCTGGCCGCGGTGGCGTCATCCGGCCAGTCCTCGACATAGCTCTCCAGCGCGTAGAGCTTCTGGATCCAGCTGTATCGCTCCACGTCCTCGGTCGGCTCCAGCTCTCGCACCGCACGCAACCCCATGTCGAGGCTCTTTCGCTCGTCCTGGGTCGGGGCTCGACCCTGGGCCGTCCAGCGGCGGATGGCATCGAGCTGGGTGTCGATGACCTCGACGGTGAGGTCGTCTGGCGCCTGCGCCAGAAACTTCTTTGCCGTGGCGATGGCTTCGTCGAGCACGCGATGAAAGTCGGCCCGCGAGTCGATCTCTCCGTACACACCAGCCATATCGAGTCCTCTGCACGCTCAGGTCGGCGTGCACGCGCCCTGCGATGCGCTTCCTGGAATGTAGCGCTGCGTGGCTCCGCCGTCGGTTCCGTGCTTGTGGCCGGGACGCGACCAGTCGTCCTGCACCGGCGACGCCGTGCTCTCCAGGTACGGCGCATCGGGCTTCACGTCGTACTCCTTGGCCACCTTGGGAACGGCCGTGTCCTTGTTCGGGCCCGTCTTTGCAGTGCCCTTGTCGTGGATGCCGACGTTCGTCGGCGGCACGCCCTTGTCCGTGTAGTACTGCCCCTGGCGACCGCCGTCGGCGTCGGGGATCTGATACGAGCACTGCGGCGTCTTGCACGGCGGGGCAGGGCCGAACTTCACCGGCTTGTCGAAGTCGATGCCCTTCATCTCGGCGCGCGCTTCGGACGCATTGTGGCCCCTGAAGCCGCCCTTGCCGCCGTTCAGCGTCGGGTCGTACTTCTGGCCCTTCTGTTTGTAGAAGCGCTTGGCGAGCTTCTTTCGCGCCTTGATCTGCTCCTTGGAGTTGCCCGGCGCCGCCGCCAGAGCCTTCTCCTTGGCGGAGACGCCCTTGAGGCCGGACGCGCCCGCGGCGCTGCCGCCACCACCACCGCCACCGCCGCCGGGGCCGCTCGGACCTCCGCCGCCGCCCGCGCCCCCGCCGCCACCGCCCCCCCCTCCGCCGCCGCCTCCGCCGCCCGCCCCGCTGGCGCTGGGACCGCCGCCACCGGTGGGGATGCGGTTCTTCATGCCCGGGCTGCCGGTGATGCCCTGCATCCCCTTCTCGACGTAGACCGTGGGCGCGCCGACGAGCATGAAGGTCGGGCCGCCGGTGTTCAGGCTGACGACTTCCTTGAGCGTGCCCGGCTCGTTGCCGTGGCAGGCCTTGAGGTCGCTGCCCACGGTGATCACCTTGGCGCCCTCGATCTTGGTGCGCATGGCGGGCTTGATGCAGCCCTCCATCACCGTGGAGGTGATCGGATACGGGATGGGCAGCGGGCTCGGCGCCGCCGGCGTGGTGCACACGCTCGGCGCCATGCCGATCGCCTGGTGACCCGACTTGTCGGTGGTCACCGCCATGTGCACGGCGGTCACCTTGCCCATGAGCCGCTCCCCGCGCCGCGCGCGCGCACGCCCATGGTCAGACCACCTCGCTCACCGCCTTGGGCAGCTGGATCTTGCCGGCGGTGATGGTGATCAAGGTGCTCTTCAGGGTCACGCCGGAGCCGTCGATGACCACCTCGCTGCCTCCGCACTTGAAGGTGATCTTGCCGCTGGCCTCCACCTTGTGGAACGCGCCGATGAAGGTGGCCGGCGCGGACGCGGTGACCGATCGGTTGCCGGTGACGAGGTCGATGATCGCGCCGCCGACCATGGTCTGGTGCGGGCCCTTCACGGTCACCGTCTCGTCGGCCTTGCTCAGCACGATCAAGCCCAGGGCGGTCTCGTTCTTGGCGGCCTCCACCGACTCGGCGCGGTCGCCCGCCACGATCTCCACGTGCGCGGCGCCGACGGTGCGGGTCATGCTGGCGGCGACGTTGGTCATGATGCCGCTGGCCGCCGCGGTGATCTTGATCGCCGCCACCGTCTCGGTGTGCGTGGCGGCGACCTTCTGGATGCCATGCCCGGGGCCCTTCTCGCGGTCCGTCTCGTCGACGCCGCCCACGCCGCCCTCCGGCCCGCCTTCGTTGGCGCCGCTCTCGCCGCCGCCACCTTCGCCGCCGCTCCCCCCGCCCATGCCCAGCGCGGCCTTGGCCTTGGCCATGCCCTTCTGGATGGCGGCGCCGGCCATGGAGCTGGCCAGGTTGCCGCCGCTGACGGCCGCCGCGCTCGAGCCTTGCGCGCCGGGTGTGGTCGTCGCCGCCAGGCCGCCGCTCGGTCCGCCGCCCATGGCCGCACCCATGGCCGATGCGCCGGGCAGCCCGCTGGCCGCGCCGATCATCCCTCCCACCGCGGCCATGTCGCCGCCCTTGACGGCGTTCATCGCGGCGCCGATGCCCTCGGCCTTGTTGGTCAGCGCGTTGACCGGGCCGAGCGCCTGGTCGACCGCGCCCTGCACCGCGCCCTCCACCTTGGCCAGCGCCTCGCCCGCCTTGGCGGCGGCGATCTCGGCCGCCTTCTCGGCAGCCAGCGCCAGCGCCGCCTCCAGCGCGTTGCCGATCATCTCCGTCTGGCTGCCGCCGATGGAGGTGGTGGCGGCGCCCTTGACCGTGAGCCCGATGACGGCGTTGGCCTCGTAGTTGCGGTTGCCGCCGACGGTCACCGTCTGGCTGCCGCCGATGGTGTGCTGCGCGCCCTTGGTGACCTTGACCGACTGGTCGGCGCCGACCTCGACGCTGTTGTCCACGCCGACCGACTGGGTCTCGTTGTTGCCGACGTTCTTGGTCTTGTCGTTGGCGACGGCAATGGTCGTGTCGTACTGGGACTGGATCATCAGCTCCTCGGAGCCGGACTTGTCCTCCATGCGGATCTCGTTCTTGCCGCCGCCCCCCGGCGAGCTGGCAGTGCCGATGGCGGTGCGCGTCTTGCCCTCGGGCAGCGCGTACGGCGGCATGAAGACGCCGTTGTAGAGGCGCCCCGCCACCATCGGTCGATCGGGGTTCCCTTCCAGGAACTCGACCACGAGCTCCCAGCCGACGCGAGGCAGCACCATGGAGCCCGAGGTCTGCAGCTGCTCCACCCGCATCCAGCACGACGCCTTGTCGTCGGTGATGCCGGAGAGGTCCCAGTGGAACTGCACCTTGCAGCAGCCGCGCGCGTCGGTGTGGATCTCCTCGGCCTGCGCGCCCTCGGGGGCGACGATGACCGCCGTCTGCGGCCCCTCGATGATCGGCAGCGGAGTCCGCGCCGGCGAGCGATACTTGACGTCGAGCGGGAGCAGCTCTGCGCGGGTGGTGATGGCGGTGCTGGCGTCACCGGCCAGCGTGTAGTCGATGCTCGCGGCAGTGATGGCGTACTTGCCGTCCGCCTCGTTGGCGTCGGCGAGCTCCAGGCTGCGACCGGCGCGCACCCGGGTGGAGACGAAGTCGCAACCGACGGTGCGGCGCTGCGCCTGCGCGGCCTCCAGCTCCACCGTCGCGCGGCGCTTGCCCTCCGCGGGCTCCAGGTAGCGCCCGGGGTAGTCGTAGACCTCGAGGTCGGTGTCCACGTCGGCCGAAGCCTCGCTGGTCAGGTCCAGCGCCGGGCGACCATGGTCGAAATCGCGGAGCACGAACTTGCCGGAGACGACGCGTTGCCGCTCGGAGATGTGGATCGCAGCGTCGCCGGGATCGTTGAGCCCGCTGCGCGAGCGATAGTGGAAGATGGCCTGGCCCTCCACCGGCTCTGCGCCGCTGCTGTCGTCGGCGAAGACGATCTTCTCGCCATCGTCGCCGTACTCGGAGAACCAGTAGATGCCCTCCTCCTCGAGGAGGCGGGAGACGAAGGCCAGCGCCGTCTCCTGGTACTGCACGCACATCTCGCGCTTGGGATAGGTGGTGCGCAGGCGCCAGTCCGTCGCCCCGGCCTGGATTCCGTGCTCCTCGAGCACCTTGGCCACCACCTCCTTCACATCCATCTCCTGGTGGATGGCACAGCCGAAGCTGCCCTCGAGCAGGGCCATGCGCGAGACGACCCGCAAGGTGTAGCGATGGACGCCGGTGACGGCATCGGGGTTGTCGGAGCCGCGAACGGTGGCCGTCTCCACCACGCCGACGAAGAGGTGCGGCGGCGAGCCCTCGTGCTCGATGGTCAGCGCCGCCGACTGCCCGACCAGGTCGTCGAGCTCCACGTAGTCGACGAGCTGAATGTCGACCTCGAGCTCCGAGGGCAGCCCGAGCCGGTGGCGCTCGCGCAGGTGCGACACTCCGTCGGCGACCGTGTCGCCGACCTGAAAACCGAGGAGGACGTCGCGAGGCATGATCAGTTCTCGATGATCATCGCCGCGGACTCACCGGCGTCCCCGTCCACCTTCACGCTCACCCCGGCGACGGCGATGAGGACCGGCGTCAGGGTGATGGTCGAGGCTCCCATGACGACGGAGAGCATGGTCTCGCCCTCGAAGGTGATGTTGGTGGCCTTGATGACCTGCGCGCCGGCGGCGATCTCCGTGTAGCTGGCGCCGGACGAGGCGTTCTGGTCGCCCTTGACCTTGGCGATGATGGCCCCCGCCACCTGCTGGGACATGGGACCGCCGACCTCCACCGCGCGCCCGGCCTTGGTGACGATGATCTTCGCCCCGCCGACGGTCTCGTTGCGGACGGCGCCGACCAGCACGCTCTTGCTCGCCGCGGTCATCTCGATGAGCGCCGCCCCGACGGTGTGGGTGTGGCTGGCCAGCGTCGACTCGCTGACCGAGCCCACCACCAGATCGATGGACATGCCGTTGACGGTCAGGGTGCTGTCCGAGGCCACCTCGCGCTTGTGGTCCCCGCCGATCTTCATGCTCCGGTCGCCGCCGACGCTCAGCGTATGGGCGCCGCCCACCTCGTCGGCCACGAAGGTGGAGACGGCGACCCTCTGGTTGCCGCCTATCTGGAGAGTCTGGTTGGCGCCGACGCTGGCGGTGAGGCTGTTGGTGATCTCCATCTTCTGGTTGGAGCCGATGACCCGCGTCTGGTTGTTGGCCACCGACTCGGTGGTGTTGTTCTTGACGTCGACGGACATGTCCTTCGACGCGTTGAAGAACATCTCCTCCTTGCCCTTGGTGTCGTCGGTCCGGAATTCGTTGCTCGAGCCGCCGCCGGGCGAGGTGGCCGTCTGCAGCGACGACCGCGACTTGCCGGCCGGCAGCGCGTAGGGCGGCGGGGTCACCGCGTTGCAGAGGCGGCCCATGACCACCGGCCAGTCGACGTCGCCCTCGTTGCAGAGGACGGTCACCTCCCAGCCCATGCGCGGCAGGAGCACGGCGCCGTTGGCGGTCATCTGGCTGACGCGCATCCAGCGGCTCGACTTGTCGTCCTTCTTGCCCAGGCGGTCCCAGTGGAACTGCGCCTTGGTGTGGCCACCGGCCTCGGTGTGGATCTCCTCACCAGGCGGCCCGGTGGTGATGGCCGTCTGCAAGCCGGGGACGGTGCGCGCCGCCCCGAGCGGGCGCCCGGCCCGGTCCTTCAGCGACGGCGGCGGGCGCAGCTTGCTCTCCCTGGTGGGAATGGCGGTGAAGCGGCAGCAATAGACGGCCTCCGGGCGCTGCGCTCGCGCGCCTGACGTGCCCCCCAGGCGCGGCTCGCCGCCGCTGGTCTCCACCGAGAGCAGCAGGTACTCCTGGTTCAACGGCGCGTAGGGGTGACGGTCGAGCTCGAAGCGATGCCCGGGCTGCATGGCGAGCGAGTGCGTCTCACCGCTCACCACGTCGCGCTCGGCCTGCATCGACTCGATGAGCACCCTGGCGTACCGCTCAGCGACGGCCTTGTCCGCGGTGCGCGCCGGGTAGGCGTAGACCTCGAGCGAGTGCCCGCCCTCGTCGGTCCCCTCGCCCTTGCCCTCCACGCACACCTTGGGCTTCTGCGGGTCGTAGTCACGGACCATCACCTTGTCCGAGCGCACCGCCAGCTTCTGCTGGATGGCGGTCACCGAGTCGCGCACGGCGACCTGGCCGCCGCCGTGCACGAAGTCGAGCTTGCTCTCGCCGGCGATGGGCCCGATGCCCTTCGGGTCGTCGGTGAAGGTCACCGTGTCCTTCCCGTCGGCCATGGTGACGAAGAAGACGATGCCCTCCTCGGCCAGCAGGCGGCGCACGAAGTCGAGGTCCGTCTCCCGGTACTGGTTGGCATAGACGCGCGGCCCGTAGTCGCCGACGAGCTGCCAGTCCATGTCCGCAACGCCGGCGCCCTGGAGCACCTCCTTCACGATGTCGACCGTGCTCTTCTCCTGGAAGGTGCGGCAATCGGCGCGCTGGCCGCAGCGCCACAGGCGCGGGGCGATGGTCAGGTGCAACGTGCGCACGTCGTCCTCGCCGGTGCGGCGCTCGGCGGACACCACCACGCCGAAGAAGGCGCGCTCCAGCCCGCCGTCGTTGCGGGTGACGGTGACCTCCGCCTTCTTGCCGATCAAGGTGGCAGGGTCGGCGGCCTGGCGGGTGTGGTCGTTCGCCTCGCAGACCAGCTCGGGCACCTCGAAGACGGCCTCGCGGACGCGATAGGACAGGACGTGCCAGCCGTCGCCCTCGATGGAGAGCGTGGCCGAGACCACCCCGGGTGCGTCGGCCACCGTCAGCTCCCCATCTTCAGCGAAGAGCCCAGCTTCACCAGCATCGGCGTCTTGAACGAGATCTTCGAGCCCTTGATGACGATGGGTCCGCCGCCGAGCTTCACCGTGGTGCCGCCACCCTTGAAGATGCCCACGCCGCCGAGCAGGGTGAGCATCGGCGCCTTGATGGTCAGGTCACCGCCGATCTTCTGGTAGTGCAGCCCGCCGACCATGGTGGTCACCGAGGCGCTGCAGGCGCTCTGGAAGTTGCCGCTGATGAGGTGCAGCTCGGCGGCGGTCGAGGTCTGGCTCTTGGCGCCGCCGACCGTCTCGCCGTGGGTGCCGTTGACCAGGTGCAGGGTCACCGCCCCGACGTTGGAGGAGTAGGCGGCGGCGATGTTGTCGCTGATGGCCCCGACGGCGCCGACGATCTGCACCGCACCGACGTCGCGGGTGAAGTTGCCGCTCGACTCCAGACGGATGCCGTTCTGCAGGGTGAAGCTCTTGCCGGAGATGGTGTAGCTCCGCGCGCCGGTGACGTTCTCCACCAGGTTGGCGGTGGCGTTGGTGGTGTCGTTGCCGCCGATGGTGATCGACTGGCTGCCGGCCACGTTCTGGGTGAGGTTGGCGCCCACGTCGGTGGTCTGGTTGGCGCCGACCTTGATGGTCTCGTTGGCGCCGACCGAGGTCGACATGTTGACCTTGACGTTGTGCGTCTCGTTGACGGCGACCTTCTCGTTCTTGTCGTGGCCGGTGGAGATGTTCAGGTCCTTCTGCGCCGCCATGGCGAAGCCCTGCTTGCCGCCGTCGTCGGCCATGCGCAGCTCGTTGTGCCCGGCGCCGCCCGGTGACGAGTGGCTCTTCAAGCCGCCCGAGGCGCGCGCGCCGGGGAGCGGGTGGGGCACCGGCTTCTCGCCGTTGTAGAGGCAGCCGAGCACGATGGGGCGATCCGGGTCGCCGTCCAGGAAGGAGACGAGCACCTCCCAGCCGACGCGCGGCAGGTTCATCGTCAGCCCCATGCCCACCTGGGCCACCCGGATCCAGCAGCTGGCGTTTTCGTCCTGCTGGCCGATGCGGTCCCAGAAGAAGCGGACCTTGATGCGCGCGTACTTGTCGACGTGGATCGACTGGTCCTCGCTGCTCTGCCCGGTGACCACCGCCGTCTGCACGCCGCGGATGCGTGGGCGCGGCGTGCGCCGGGGCGGCGCCCAGGGCGCGTCCTTGGGGATGGCGGTGAAGCGGTTGTCGCAGGCCCCGTTGTCGGCGGGGGCGCCGCCGGCGCCGCCTCGCTGCGCACCGCGCGTCTCCAGGGCCA
>JBBJMR010000045.1:0-37319 GCA_037720395.1 Polyangiaceae bacterium | reverse complement strand
GAGGGCGCGGGCTTTCGGCTCAAGGGCCACAAGTCGGTGTGCTCGGGCGCCGGCCACCTCGACGCCTACCTCGTGACCGCTCGGGCCGCCGAGGTCGAGGAGGGCGCCGAGCCGCGCATCTCCTACTTCCTGGTGCCCGGGGGAGCGGGCATGGAGGTCGAGCACTCGTGGGACCCCCTGGGCATGCGGGCCACGGCCTCCAACGGCTTCTCACTCGACGCCCGGGTGTCCGCCGACACGCTGGTGGGCGGCGTGGAGGGCCTCGTGCGGCTGCTGGCCTACGCCATGCCGCAGTGGCTCGTGGCCTCCTACGCCTCGGTGTACGTGGGCGTGGCCCAGGCCGCGCTGACAGAGGCCGTGCGCCACCTCGAGGGCCGCGTGGTGGAGGGTGAGCGCGGCGGTCTCGGTCGCCTCGCCTCTGTCCGCGCTCGCCTCGGCCGAGCCGATGCTCAGGTCGAGGGCGCCCGGCTCGTGCTCGAGGAGGCCGGGCGGCGCGTGGACCGGGCTCCGGGAGACCCCGAGACCAACCGGTGGATCTACCGCGCGAAGCTCCTCGCCGGCGACGCGGCCATGGAGGTGGCCGCGAGCCTCTCCGAGGCATGCGGCCTCGGTGCGCTGCGCCGGCCGGAGGCGATGCCCATGCTCCTGGCCGCGGCCGAGTCCGAGGACGCCTCCACGCGCCTGGTCGCGCTGGCGGCCATCGCCGAGAGTCCGCTGGCGGAGGCCCTGTCCGCCCTGATGCGTGCCGGCGCCGACCCGTCCGGCCCGGTGCGCAACGCGGCGCTCGGGTTCGTGGCCACGCGCGACGGTGTGGCGCCCACGGGCTGGCTCATCGAGCAGCTGGCCCGTGGCGGGCGCGAGGCCGCGCTCACCGCGCTGGCCCAGCCCGTCGACGGGCGCATCGAGGGCATCCTGGTCGCTCTGGAGACCGCGGACGGGCCGCTGGCATCCGACCTCATGCAGGCGCTGCTCCGCATGCGGCGCGCCCACGGCAATGCGGCCATCGAGGCGTCCCTGCACCTCGGCAATGTGCACGCTCGCCGGGCGGCGGCGGTGGCGCTGGTCAGCCTGGGCACGCCCGAGGCCCGCGCGGCGCTGGCGCTCGCCGCCGGCGCCGACAGCGACGACGACGTGCGGCGCATCGCCGCCGCGGGCAGCTGATGTCCGACACGCCCCAGCTCACCCCGGCGCTCTTCACGCTGCTCGCCGGGCTGGTCGAGGAGCGCACCGGCATGCACTACGCCGAGCGAGACAGCGCGCTCTTCGGGGCCAAGCTGCTGGCGCGCGTGGCCGAGGCAGGTTTCGCCTCCGCGCTCGATTACTACTACTTCCTCCGCTACGACGACGCCGACCGGCGCGAGTTCGACTCCCTGGCCGAGATGCTCACCGTCCACGAGACGTACTTCTTCCGGGAGGCGGAGCAGCTCCGCGCCCTGTGCGATCAGGTGTTGAGACCCGTCGTCGCTGCCGGCGGTCGCGCGCGGGTGTGGTGCGCGGCGGCCTCCACCGGCGAGGAGCCGCTGACCCTGGCCATGCTGCTCGACGACCGCGGCATGCTCGACTCCGTGGACATCCTGGCCACGGACATCAGCGGGCGCGCACTCCAGCGCGCCGAGGCCGGCCGCTACGGTGGGCGGTCGTTGCGTGCGCTGGAGGGCCGGCAGGTCGCGCAGTGGCTGGCCGAGGCGGGCGCCGACCGGGTAGTGCGCCCGCCGTTGCGCCGGACCCTGCGGTACCAGCGCCTCAACCTGATGGACGCCCCGGCGGTGGCCAAGCTCGGGACCTTCCACGCCATCCTCTGTCGCAACGTGCTCATCTACTTCTCGGACGCGACGGTCCGGCAGCTGCTCGCCTGCCTGGCCGGGGCGCTGTGCCCCGGCGGAGTGATCCTCGTCGGCGCCTCGGAGTCGCTGCTCCGCTTCGGGACCATGCTGGTCTGCGAAGAGCGCGGGGGCGCCTTCTTCTACCGGAGCGCGGGGTCATGAGCCGCCAGCGCGTTCGCGTGCTGGTCGTCGACGACTCCGCCTTCGCGCGCAAGGTGGTGCGCGAGTCGCTGGAGCTGAGCCCGCACATCGAGGTCGTGGGCATCGCGCGCGACGGGCTCGACGCCCTGGAGAAGATCGCCGACCTCGCGCCCGATGTGATCACCCTGGACCTGGTGATGCCGAACCTGGACGGTCTCGGGGTCCTGCAGGCGCTGCAGGGGCTGCCGGGGCGGCCAGTGGTGGTGGTGGTGAGCATGGCCGACGAGGACAGCGAGCTCGGCGTGGCCGCGCTGGCCACCGGCGCCTTCGAGGTGGTCAAGAAGCCCACCGCTCTGGCCATCGACAGGCTCTACGATCTCGGCGACGGGCTGCGCGCCACGGTGCTCGCCGCCGCCGAGCCCAGCGCGCGCCGGCGATCGCGGCCGCCACCGAGTCGCCCGCCGCGCCGCCTGGTGCGCAAGGGCGACACCCAGCTGGTGGTCATCAGTGCCTCCACGGGTGGCCCGCAGGCCATCACCGCCCTGCTGCGTGCTCTGCCAGCGCGATTCCCGGTGCCGCTGGCGGTGGTGGTGCACATGCCGCTCGGGTACACCGAGGCCTTCGCCCAGCGCCTCGACGCCGCCTGCGACCTGGACGTGCTCGAGGCGCGCGACGGTCTGCCGCTGCGGCCCGGCCTGGCGATCATCGCTCGCGCCGGCGCGCACCTGGTGGTCACCGCCGCCGAGGGCCAGGGCTGGGCGTGCCGCCTCGACGCGCAGCCGGACAGCGCGCCGCACCGCCCCTCGGTCGACGCGCTCTTCGAGAGCGCGGCGCGGGAGGCGAAGAACGGTACGCTGGGTGTGGTGCTCACCGGCATGGGCGCCGACGGTCGCCAGGGTGCCGGCGCCATCCGCGCCGCTGGTGGCCGCGTCTTCACCGAATCGGAGTCGTCGTGCGTGGTCTACGGGATGCCCCGCAGTGTGGTCGACGCCGGGTTCTCCGATGCCCAGTCCACCATCGAGGGCATGGCCGCCTTGATCCAGGAGAACTTGTGATCATGCAACGCGACGAGGCCGCTGCGGGTGAGGCGGCGCGCCCGACGGTGTGGCTGCTCGAGGACAGTCCGATGGAGGCGGCCATGGCCCGCCGCGCGCTGTCTGCCTCCTACGACGTGGAGATCTTCAGCGACGGCTCGACCCTCATCGAGCGCATCGCCGAGGGACAAACACCGTCGGTGATGGTCCTCGACGTGCAGCTGCCGGGCATCTCCGGGGTCGAGGTGTGCCGCTTCCTGCGGGGGCGCTTCGACGAGACGGCGCTGCCGGTGCTCATGCTGACCGTGTACGGACACAAGAGCGACCTCATCGAAGGCCTCGCCGCCGGCGCCAACGACTACCTCACCAAGCCTTACGACGCCCCGGAGCTGCTGGCCCGGGTGGGCACGCTCTCGCGCGTGCGCCAGCTCCACGAGACGGCGCGGCGCGCCGAGGAGGAGCGCAGCGATCTCTTCGAGCGCGAGCGGGCTGCGCGCCGCGAGGCCGAGGCCGCCAACCAGGCCAAGGACGAGTTCCTGGCGGCCATGGTCTCCCACGAGCTGCGCACCCCGCTCAACGCCATCCTCGGCTGGACGCGCATGCTGCGCACCGCCAACCTGGCGCCCGAGCAGCAGCAGCGCGCGCTGGAGACCGTGGAGCGCAACGCGCTGGCCCAGGCGCAGCTCATCGAGGACCTGCTCGACATGGCGCGCATCATCAGCGGCAAGCTGACCATCGGCAGCGGGCCGGTGGAGATGGTCTCCGTCATCCACCGCGCTCTGGACGCGATGCGCCCCACCCTGGAGGCCAAGCAGATCGTCGTCGAGCTGGCCATCCATCCGGACGGAGCGGTGGTCCTGGGCGACGACGTGCGCCTGCAGCAGGTCGCCTGGAACCTGCTCTCCAACGCCATCAAGTTCAGCGCCAAGGGAGGGCGCATCGTGGTCGGCATGGATCGCGTCGACGGCGACGTGCAGCTCTCGGTCAAGGACTTCGGCCGCGGCATCGAGCCGTCCTTCCTGCCGCACGTCTTCGAGCGCTTCCGGCAGGGCGAGGACGGATCCAAGCGCAGCCACGGCGGTCTCGGCCTCGGCCTGGCCATCGTCAAGTTCATCGCCGGCCTGCACGGCGGCAGCGTCGCCGCCGCCAGCGCCGGCGTGGGCACGGGTGCCACCTTCGCCGTCCGGCTGCCGCGCTTCGAGAAGGCCGCGGCGGCCAGCGCGTTCCACCTGCACCCGCCGGCGCCGCTCTCCCCGGCCGCGTCCGCCCGCCTCACCGGGCTGCGCGTGCTGCTCGTCGACGACGACCCGGATGGCCTGGAGCTGGTTGCCGCCATGCTCCGGCGTGACGGCGCCGAGGTGCAGATGGTCGCGTCCGCCGAGGCGGTGTTGGCGGAGCTCCCTCTGTGGCGACCCGACGTGCTCGTCTCCGACATCGGCATGCCGGGCATGGACGGCTACGAGCTGGTGCGCCGCATCCGCGCCCTCGAGCCGGACAAGGGGGGCCGCACACCGGCGCTGGCGCTCACCGCCTTCGCACACCCGCAGGACCGCACCCGCGCCCTGGCCGCCGGCTTCAACATCTACGTCCCCAAGCCGGTCGACCCCACCGAGCTGGCCGTCTCCGTGGCCAACCTCGCCGGCCGCTTCCCCGGACGCTGAGCCCGCCCGCCGTGGCGTGGAGCGCGCGCCCTTCGCGCGCTAGAGTCCGGCGTGTCGACCGGTCAGGTGAGTCTCTTCGGCCACGACGAGCCCTCCTTCGACGAGCACTTCTCTGCGGTCCGCCGGCTCGAGCTCGCCCACGGCGCCTGGCTCGAGCACCGGCCCGGCTGGTGCGACGGCCACCAGAGGCTCTTCGACGTGCTCGCCGAGGGCGCGCGCTGGCGCCAGGAAGAACGGCCGATGTACGAGCGCGTGGTGGCGGTGCCGCGCTCTGTTGCCGCGCTACCGGCCGACGGTCCCATCCCGCCGGTGATCGAGGGCATGCGCCGGGCGCTGTCCGCGCGCTACGCGACCGACTTCGCGCGCATCTCGCTGGCGCTCTATCGCGATGGCCGCGACAGCGTGGCCTGGCACGGAGACTATGTGGCGCGCACCATGGAGGGGGCGCTGGTGGCCACCGTCTCCCTGGGCGGCGCGCGCCGGATGTTGTTGCGACCCACGGGCGGCGGCGAGTCGATGCACCTCGATCTCGGCTGGGGCGACCTCCTGGTCATGGGTGGTACGTGCCAGCGAACCTGGCAGCACGCCGTGCCCAAGGTGTCGCGCGCCGCGGCGCCGCGGATCGCCGTCATGTTCCGCCCTGTCTGGCAGGAATGAGGCAGCGGCTCAGCGGCAGTCGCCCTGCAGGATCGACGCCGCCGATTCCGCGTCGATGAGCATCGGTAGAGCGTCAGGGTCTTCCGCCAGCGCCTCCAGGTCCACCAGGTGCACGAAGTCCAGCGTGGTCCCGTCGAGCAAGGTGATCGGCGCCGGGCTGAGCTGCTGCTTGCCGCAGCGCACCTTGCCGCGCGCCAGCTTGCCGGTCGGCTTCTGCCGCGGTGGCGGCGGTGGGGCCTGGCCCACGCCGCAGCGCCGCGCCAGCAAGCGCGCCACGTTGTGGTCCTCGGGGCCGACGATGCCCAGTCGCGTGCCGCGCTCGTCGCGCAGGAAGAACCAGTCCACCGCGCTCTGCGGGAGGGGATAGAAGTACCGGTGCTCCAGGAGCACCAGCTTGCCGACCAGCCTCTTGTCCTTGCACCGGTCGATGACCTGGTAGCCATTGGCATCGGTGACGAAGCGCACCGCGCCGGTGTCCACGTCCAGCGCGTACAGGGCGAGCGACGTCCCCCACCCGTCGGCCTGGAAGTAGAGCTGGCGCGCGTCGGGCGAGAAGGCGAGCGAGAAGACACCGCTCGATTGGCGCAAGGGCGCGCCGCTGCCCATGGGCTCGGGCGTGGCGTCGCTGGCCAGATCGACGAGCACCCGCTCACCGCGCCCGTCACCGGCGTCGACCAGGATGCGCGGGCGGCCGCCGGCCGGGACCTGCACCCGGGCGGTGACCTTGCCGTCGCGGGAGGCCGCGCGACCCTCCTGCTCGGCGCCGATGTCCTCGGCGCTGCGGACCAGCCCGAAGAGATTGTTGGCGCCGGCCTCCGGGGGCACGGCGCGCGTGTCGTCCACGCCCCCGTCACTGCCACCGCTCGCCGCGGCGCGGGCGTTGTCCGCGCCAGCGTCACTGCCACCGCTCGGCGCTTCGCGGGCGTTGTCCGCGCCAGCTTCACTGCCACCGCTCGGCGCTGCGCGCACCGTGCTCGCGTCGTGGCGCGCACCGGCAGCAGCCACCGGAGCCCCACCGCTGCCCGGTCCGTGCTCGAACGATCCGCCCCCGGTGCGGCAACCGATCAGCAGGCCCAGGACTGCCAACCCGCGCCCTCGCCACATCGACACAGAAAACGCTCTGCCGGCGCCGGCCATTCCGGGCCGTCCGGCGTGCGCGGGGACCTGCTAGATCCCAGCGATGTCGAAGGAGCCGATCACGACCGCAGACGAGGTGCTCGCCTTCTGGTTTTCCCATCGCGACAGCTGGTGGAAGAAGAGCTCCGCGTTCGACGCCGAGGTGCGCGACCGCTTCCAGGCCCTGCACGCGGCGCTGCTGCGCGGCGACCACGACGCCTGGCGCGAGGAGGCGCGGAGCGCGCTGGCCTACGTCATCGTCCTCGATCAGCTGTCGCGGAACATGTTCCGGGATTCGGAGCGCATGTACGTGGGCGACACGCCCGCGCTGGAGGCGGCGCGCGCGGCCATCGAGCGTGGCTTCGACGCTCGCCTGGACAAGGTCGAGAAGTCCTTCCTCTACATGCCGTTCATGCACAGCGAGTCCCTGGAAGACCAGGAGCGCTCGGTGGCGCTCTTCACCGCCGTGGGCAACGACTACAACACCGGCTACGCCGTGCAGCACCGGGACATCGTGGCGCGCTTCGGACGCTTCCCGCATCGCAACGCGCTGCTCGGGCGCACCTCCACCCCGGAGGAGACGGAGTTCCTGAAGCAGCCCGGCTCCTCGTTCTAGCGCGCAGGGAGGCGCACGCCGGTGCGATAGCCGCCCAGCACCTCGCGCACCTCATCCTCGAGCAGGAACGTGCCCCAGCGTTGCTCCACTTCACCGTCCAGCAACATCCCGATGTGCAGGTGCGGGCTGCCGTTCGCCCTCCCGGAGATGCCCAGCTTCTCCCCGGCCTCCACGTGTGCGCGCGGCAGGTCGCCCTCGCGCTGGATGCGCTCCAGCGCCGAGAGGTGCGCGTACCAGACGTGGGTGACGCGCCGGCCCTCGAAGGGGATGGGCTCGTCGAGCTCGATGCGGATGGTGTGGGCCGTGTCGCGCGGCCCGACCCACAGGGTGTGGCCAGGCTCGGAGTAGTCGAGCGTGCCGGAGGCGATGGCGTGGACGGGGCGCGGGCTGCCGGCAAGGTCCAGGCCGGTGTCGGCGCGGTAGCCGGCGAAGACGCCGCCGGGCATGGGGTTGAAGAACCCGCTGGGGAGCTGGGTCGACCTCGGCGCCGCGGGAGCGGCCGCCACGGGAGACGCCGTCGCCGGCGCCGCCGTCGCGGGCGTCCCCGGTAGGACCCCGGCGGCGCGGGCCAGCTCTGCGCCTTCGCCGAGGGCACGGGGCGGCGTCGCCGGCGCCGCTCGGAGCCGGGCCACGGATGGCCGCCCGGCGTGCTCGGCCATCGGCGCCGGTGTCGTCGCCGTGCCGCATCCGGCGGCGAAGCAGGCCGCCGTGAGAACAAGAACCGCTCGCCCTTGCGCCAGGTCCACACCCTCCCATCGCGCAAGGGCCGCGCTGTGTGACCGACCCCGAGACGCGGCGCCGGCGACTGGATATAGCGAGGCCGTGGTCCTCTATGGCTTCTGGCGCAGCAGCGCCACCTGGCGGGTGCGCATCGCTCTCGGACACAAGCAGCTCGAGCACGAGTACCGCCCGGTGAACCTGATCGCCGATGGGGGCGGCGACCAGCACCGCGCCGAGTACCGGGCGCTGAACCCGATGCGCCAGGTGCCGACCCTCGAGCTCACCGAGGAGGACGGCTCGGTGGTGCGCATCGCCCAGTCGCTGGCCATCGCCGAGTACCTGGACGAGCGCTGGCCGGAGCGGCCGCTCCTGCCGCGGGAGCGCCTGGCGCGGGCGCGCACCCGGCAGATCGCGGAGATGATCAACGCCGGCATCCAGCCGCTGCAGAACACCTCGGTCCGCGATCACGTGCAGGGAAAGTTCGGCGCCGACCCCGACGTCTGGTGTCGCCACTGGATCGAGCGCGGCCTCGACGCCGTGGAGGCAGTGGTGCAGGGCAGCGCCGGCAAGTTCGCCGTCGGCGACGAGCCGACGATCGCCGACATGTGCCTGGTGCCGCAGCTCTATCACGCGCGCCGCTACGGCCTGGACAGCAAGGCCTTCGTCACCCTGACGCGCATCGAGAGCGCGTGCGCCGAGCTGGAGGCGTTCGCGCGCGCTCGGCCGGAGCGCCAGCCGGACGCGCCGAAGCGCTGAGGGAAGAGCCCGTCAGAAGCTTCCGTGCACCGTCACCGAACCCGGGCCGACGCCCACGGCCGCGGTCGCCCCGTCGTCGGGCGGCCCGATCCAGCCCTTGCGGGTGCCGAGGACGATGACCACCACGCCGGAGGCCACGAATACGACGCCGCCAATCGCGAATCCGAGCCCCAGCCCGTGGTCGGGGCTGGCGGGCGATTCCACGCCTCCTCGCGTGCTGCTGATCACGCCCAAGGCCATGGCACCAACGCCCGTGGCGGAAAGCACGGATCCGCCCGCGATGGCGCCGCCACCACCGCTGTCCATCGTCCGGTCCTCGTAGCGCTCCAGCGCCTCCTCGGCGTCGTCCAGCTGTCGCTCGGCGATGTCCTCCTGAGCCTCGTCTCCGGTGGCTTTCGCGTACTCGACACGCTCCTTGGCCATGGCCACGCGGGATTCGAGCGCGCGTCGCCCTTCCCGCCACTCGCCCTCGGTGCGAGGCATCCGGGAGGGGGTGGCCGGTGAGGGCAGGACGGCCATCGCCGGTGACGATTGTGCAGTTGCGGTGCCGCTGCCGAGGGCAGCTGCGACCATCGTGCAAAGGCAAGCAAGGTATCTCATTGCCCGAGCGTAGCGCGGCGATGACCCATGGTCCTGCCCAGGAGACTCGAGGAGGAGCCAGTCAGAAGCTGCCGTGCATCGCCACGGAGACACGCGGCGCTGGCAGAGACGCGCTCGAGCGCTACGAGGAGCAAACCATGGATAGCGCCGGCGGCGCGATCGCCACGCGTCTAGAAGGCGCCGCGCAGCGATATCGATCCGGGGCCGACGCCGACGCCGACGACCGATGCTTCTGCGTCGTCGCTCGGACCGCGCCATGTCTTGCGTGCGCCGATGAGCAGCAAGGGCAGGCCGCCGGCCACCCCGATCAGCCCGGCGACCCCGGCCGCAGGAACCTCGACCCCCGGTGACTCCCCCGTTGTCCCGAGGTTGCTGAGGGCGAACCAGAGCAGTCCGACGGTGCCAGCGCCTGCCAGCGTCACGCCCGGAATCCACAGCTCGGGCATCCTCTGCATCGTGCGCTCTTCGAACGCCTTCAGCGCATCTCGCCGCGCATCGAACTCGTCTTCGACGCGCTCGAACTCGGCGTCGTCGCGTTCCCGCTGCACCTTGTCGAGCTGTCGCTCGGCACGCAGCACGCGCGCGCCGAGGACCCTGCGCATCGCCTCCCAGTCCGCGCGGGTCGCCGGCAGCGGCTCGTCGTAGCCGGGGGGCGCGTCGCCCCAATCCACCGAGACGAGTCGCACTGCAGGGTCCATGGGTTGCGCGGCCACAGGCGGGGCGATCGCCATTGCAACACCGAGCAGTGCCAGCCAAGCAAGATATCTCATACCCCCGAGGGTAGCGCGCACTGGGCGGTGCGTCGCGCGGTGCGAAGTGCGCGGCTCGAAGTGCGGGCCGCGCGCAGAAGGTGCGCCTCAGCGCCCGGCGAACTTCGGCTCGCGCTTCTCCAGGAAGGCGGCGATGGCCTCCTGCAGGTCCTCGCTCGGGAAGAAGGCCGCGTTCCACAGGGCCACGGCGTCCAGCCCGAGCGCGGCCTCACGCTCGCTGCTGAAGCTCATCACCTGCTTCACGCCCTGCACGGTGAGCGGTGGGTTCCTGGCGATGCGGCTGGCCATGGCCCGCCCCGCCGCCATCAGCTCCGTGTGCGACGGGTAGACCTCGTTCACCAGCCCGAGCCGCAGCGCCCGCGCCGCGTCGACGTCGTCGCCGGTGAGCGCCAGCTCGCGCGCCGCGCCCTGTCCGACGATCGCCGGCAGGCGCGCCAGGGTGCCCACGTCGGGGACGATGGCCATCTTCACCTCGCGCACCGACAGCCGCGCGTCCGCCGACGCCAGGCGGATGTCGCAGGCGGTGATCAGATCGACGCCGCCTCCGATGCACCAGCCGTGGATGGCGGCGATGACCGGCTTGCGACAGGCGGCCACGGCGTTGTGCGTGCGCTGCATGCGCTTGATCATCGCCAGCAGGCGGGTCCGCACCACGGCGCGGGCATCGGGCGCAGTGAGCTCCATCAGCGCCGGGGCCATCGCCGCCAGGTCGAGCCCGTAGCTGAAGTTGTCCCCGGCGGTATGCACCAGCACCGCGCGCACCGCGGCGTCGCCGTCCAGCTGCTCGAAGATCCGCGGCAGCTCCTCCCAGTACGCCGGACCCATCCGCTGGCCCTTGCCGGTCGCCACCAGGGCCACCTCGGCGACGTGATCGACGACGGTCAGCCGGGCGCAGGAGAAATCGCTCATCCCTGCATGGTGCCGGCCTTCACAGCGTCTTGGCCAGCTCCACCAGCTGGTCGAGCGTCGTGCCCCAGCCGTCCTGGAACCCCATCTCCTGGTGCTTGTTGCGGACCTAGGCACGGCCAATACTAAGGTCAATACCTAAGTATTCGCGAGGGTCCTCGTCACTCGTCGGCGAACACCTCGGCCACGCTGCCCGCGGTGAGCACGCGCCCCACCCAGCGTTGCATCTCCGCATCCGAGCCCATGCACACGCGGTCGGCGACGCGGGTCTCGACGTCCCCGAAGCGCGCGCCCAGCTGGCAGAGCAGGACCTCCACCCGGCCCTGCGTGCGCCCGCGCTCCAGGAGCGCCTCGTCGGCGATCATCCGCGCCTCGTCGATGAGCGTGAGCTGTGGCCGGTGCGCGGTCAGGCTGGCGAGGTGCGCGCCCGTGTCGGCGGCCGCGAGCACCGCCCAGATGTGCTTGCACGGACCGCTGCTCTGCGCGTACGGGCACGAGCAGCTGGCCTCCGCTCGGTCGGCGCCGGCGCAGCGGATGCGGACCTCGTAGGCGGTGTTCCCGGCGACGCTGGCACGCACCTCGGTGCTGGTGCCGCGGCGCAGCTCGACGCGTCCCTCGCGGCTGTAACCCTCGCCGCGCTCGCGCGGCCCGCTCTCGAAGGCCTCGCGCAAGCGGTCGCAGAGGGAGAGCCGGCGCCGCGGAAACTCGATGATCCGCCCCACGGCGCGGACGGTCACGCGGATGACCTGCGAACGCAAGCGATCGATCGGAGCGAGTCAGGCGAGCCCACCGGCCAGCGCACCTCGGTAGCTGCCGCTCGAACCGCCGCCGCCGGAGGAACCGCCGCCGCCCGAGTAACCCCCGGAGGATCCGCCGCCGGAGTACCCGCTCCCGCCGGAGTACCCGCCGCCGCCGCCCCCGCCCCGGCCGCCGGGCCCTATGAAGCGAAGCATGCGGCGGATGAACCACACGAAGAAGATCAACCACGCGACGACGATGATCGTCTTCTTCCAGGGAGCCATGTCCTCCGGCGGCGGCGTCTCCGGCAGCTTCTCTCCGCGGAAGGCGGCGATGATCGCCTCGCCGCCGGCGTCGATGGCCTCGCGCAGGCGGTCCTGCTTCATCTCCGGGCCGATCTTCTGGCGGATGATCTCGTTGGCCTGCAGATCGGTGAGCGCGCCACCGGCGCCCTTGCCGGTCTCGATGCGGATGCGCCGCTCGCCGGTGGCAATGACCAGCAGCACGCCGTTGTCGGCCCCCTTGCGACCGATGCCCCAGCCATTGAAGGTGGTGTGGGCGATGTCCTCGATCGGTTCGTTGCCCAGCGAGGGCAGCACCAGCACCGCGATCTCCGCCGCCCCGGTGCGCGAGACGTCGAGGCGTCCCTCGAGGTACGCGTCGTCCTCGGCGCTGAGCTTGCCGGTGAGGTCGGTGACGTGACCCTGGATGGGCGGCGGCTCGTAGGCCAGCGCCATCGCGCCCAGGCAGACGACGAACACGGCGACCAGGACCGCGATCGCGTGGCGGATGCGCATACCCACCAGCGATATCGACGCGTCACGCCCGGCGCAAGGCCATCCGGAGACGCGCGGGCGCGGCTCGGCGGGCGCGCTACATTCGACCGGGTGGGCTACCTGGATCTGGTTCGCGCCCTTCCGCGGCCGACGGCCGCACAGCACGATGCGTTCGCGCGCGGGATGTCCGGCAAGCACAGCTGGTACAAGCACCTCCCCGTGGCGCCGCCGGTGCCCTTCCGCTTCCTGCTGGCACCGCGCGCGCCGGCGTCCAGCGAGTACGGCTCGAGGCTGATGGACGCGCGCACCGTGCACGTGCGCAGCTACTCCGAGCACGAGCAGACCTATGGCTTCTGGGACTGCCTGGCGCCGTTCGAGATGGGCATCGGGCTGTCCGCCGCACATCGCGCGGAGGTCGAGGCGGCGCGGGGCTTCTGGGTCGACGCCGGACAGGGCGACGGGGCCGCGTCGACGTGCCGGAGCAGCTGGTGACGCTCGGTACGGTCCGGGTCTGTGCCTTCGTCGATCCGCGCGCGGCCCCGAGCACCGCCGCGAGGCGCGCCAGCGCATGCTGGCCGAGATGGTGGAGGCCATGACGCGCGTCACCGCGGCCGTCTACGGGTCGTGAGGACGAGCTGCGTGGAAGTACGCGCCCCGCGGCGCGGTCACTGGCAGGCCGGCGTCTCCGGGCCGGTGATGCCCTCGATGACCACGTTGGAGAACACCGCGCCCACCGGCATGCCCGCGGTGTCCACCGCGGTGGAGCGCGACGTGCCGAGCGAGACGTGCAGCTCGCTGGGGCCGAACGTCACCCCGGAGCCCGACCAGTCGAGCGCGTGGACCTCGGCGCCGTTGCGGTAGAGCGTGGTCTTGCCGGCAGCCCAGGTGATGCGCAGCACCTGCGGGCTGCCGTCCCAGCTCGGGTCGCCGCTGTACGTCTCCTCGCCGAAGCTCGACGCGCAGGGGCAGGGCTCGCCCTGGCCGTACCCGGGCGAGCCGGCGGGGCACATGAACCAGATGGTCTTCTGCTGGCCGGTGCGCTCGGGCTCGTTGGTGCCGTAGATGCGGATCATCCCCTTGTAGTAGTTGTTTCGATACTCGGGGTTGTAGGCGATGGGCTCGGCGATGCCCCAGCCGCCGTCGTAGATGGCCAGCACCTCGTTGTCGTTCACGGTGAGGTTGGCCAGGGTCAGGTTGGTGACCGTGAATTCGACCGAGCCCTCGACCAGGCGCGGCAGCGCCCACCAGAGCCGGTCGGTGCGATCGGTGACCGTCCAGCCGTCCGGCCCGAGCGAGCCGCCCACCACGTTGCCCATGGTCGCGCCGGCGAGCGAGTCCACCATCTGGAAGGGCTGACCGCTCTGGCCGCCGCCGCCACCACCGGCGCCGCCGCTGGCTGCTGCCGTGGACGACGAGGCGCCGGAGGAGGACGAGGACGGTTCCCCGCCGGCGCCGTTCGACGACGATGCGCCGCTGCCGCTGGTCTCGCCTCCGGAGCCGGCGGTGGAGGAGCGGGCGTCCTCGTCGGGCTCGGCGCTGGCGCTGCACGCGCACGCGACCCCGAGGATGGCGATGGCTGCGGCGCGGGTGGTGACGTGCACGGGTGGCCTCCTCGACTGGACTCCCATGGGTCGCGCGACGGCGGGCCTCCGACAACCGAAACATCCTGACAGGTCCTGACATCGAAGCGCGCGCCGTTGCTGCGCGCGCTGCGCGTAGGATCCCTTGCCGACTCACACGGAGGACCGGACGTGGCATCGAAGAAGACCGTCGACGCGAGGAAGACGCTGGCCGTGAAGGGGCCAAGGCCGGGTGGTGGCTGAAGGCGGTGCAGCTCGACCTCGAGGCCAGGCGCGTCATCGCGCGCGACGGCGGCTCGCCGCTGCGGCTGCGCCGCCTCTGAAGCGATCGCCGCATGCGCGGCGGCCAGCCGCTATCCGTCGAAGCCCCAGGACCGTACCTCGAAGCCGCGTCGCGGTGCTTCGCCGGTGGTCATGTGCATCTTCAGGTGGTGGGTGCCGTGCTCGGCGCACCACAGCTCCGTCCCGCTCGTCTGCGCGCGTCGCTCTGCGCAGCGCGCGCAGAGCAGCTCGATCTCGGGCTCGCGGGCGGCGGCGTCGTGCTGCTTGCTCCGCTCCACCAGCACCGCGCACCCGAGCCACCGTGCCGCGCCGCTGCAGCCTTCGCGGACGTCATCGGACCGGCTCACGCAGGCGGTGCGCGGCGGCGCACCGTTTGCGCCGCCGCGCCCTCGCCGCCGGGCGTGGCCATGCAGGTGGACCTGGCAGCAGCCGTGCCTCGCGGTATCGGCGGCGGCGTGGACTGTGCAAGCCCCGACCGAGCCCGATGACCCGCTCTCTCGCTCTCCCGCCCCCGCCCGCGCCCCCGGCGCCGCCGCTCCGCAAGCCGATCGAGGCGCACGACGCGCTCATGCGCGAGGTGGCGCGTGCCGGGCTCCCTGGCCGGCCGCCGGCCCTGACGCCGGTCACCCAGGGGGACATCGACGCACTGTGCGCGCCGGTCCAGCGCTACCTCCGCTTCATGGGTGTGCTCGGCAAGCGGCCCACCTGGTCGCTGCGCGCGCATTTCATGGGCTCGTTCCGGCTGCGCCCCGAGGCGCGGTGGCTCCCCTGCCACGCCCTGCAGTACAACTCCGCAGCCTCGGTGGCGCGTATCTTCCAGATGCGCCTGCGGTACCACCACCTGCCCTTGCTGGTGCGAGACACCTATCTCCACGGGCGCGGCCGCATGAGCGCGCGCCTCTTCGACACGTTTCCGTTCGTCGACGAATCGGATGAGCGCATCGCCACCGGCGAGCTGGTCACCTACCTGAACGATGCGGTGCTGCTGGCGCCCTCCATGCTGCTGCTGCTCTCGACGTCGTTCTCCGAGGTCGACCGCGACACCTTCGACGTCACGCTGCGCGACAGTGGCCGAGAGGTGACCGCACGCGTGTTCCTCGACGGCCGCGGCGGCGTGACCGACTTCAGCACCACCGACCGCTTCGGCAACGACCCGGCCCGCACGGGGAAGATGGTGCGGGCGCGCTGGTCGACGCCGGTGCGCGCCTGGCGCTGGATCGGCGATCTGCCCGTGCCGGCATCGGCGGTGGCCACCTGGCACTTCGACTCCGGCGACTTCAATTACGCCGACTTCGCCCTCGTCAGCCTGGAGCACGACGTTCCCCCGGGCACGATCGGATGAGGAGATGCCCGTTCCAACGGCGGTGACAAGTGCGCTACGGCTGAAGACGGTGGACATCCCCGAGGAGCTCCAGCGCTACGTCCGCTTCACGGACGACGATGCGCGCCGGCTGCGTTCGCTGCGTGACCTGGCCGCGCCGCATTTCGAGGACATTGTCGGGTCCTTCTACGAGCGGGTTCGCGAGCACGAAGGCGCCCACGCCGTGCTCGCAGACGAGGCGCAGGTCGCGCGCATGCAGCGCTCGCTGGTGGCCTGGCTGGAGCGGCTCCTCGGAGGCACCTACGACGCGGCGTACTTCGAGCACACGCGGCGCATCGGCATGGCGCACGTCCGTGCCGGGCTTCCCCCGCGCTACGTGCCCGTGGCCATGTCGCTCATCCGCGAAGCGCTGCTGACCATCGCCGACGGCGCCGCGGACGCCGCGGCCACACGCGCCGCCGTCTGCCGCATCCTGGACATCGAGCTGGCGGTGATGATGGAGAGCCACCGCGAGGACATGGAGGCGCGTCTCGACCGCATCGCACGACAGACGGTCGCAGGCGCGAGACCGGCGCCGCGCCCCGAGGACGACCTCGGCGCTCGCTCGTTGCAGCTCGCCGGTCTAGCGACGATCGGTCTCGGCCCGCGCGGGGAGATCGTCATGTTCGATGGCGAGGCTGCGCGGCTCACCGGGTATGCCGCCGACGAGGCGCTGGGGCGATCGTTCGAGGAGCTGCTCCTGCTGCCCGACGACCATGCCGGTCGCGCCGCGCTGGAAGGGGTCACTCCCACGGCCTCCGCGGTGCACGAGGCGGGCCTGGTGACGCGCTCCGGCAAGCTGGGGCAGGTGCGCTGGATCATGGCCAGGCTGCCGGAGATGCCACGGGTGGATGGCGAGCTCGTTCACCTGCTCCTCGCGCGCGACATCTCCCAGGAGCGCAACCTGCAACAGCGCGCGCGTGTGGAGGAGCGGCTGGCCGCCATGGCCACGCTGGCCACCGGACTGGCGCACGAGATCCGCAACCCGCTCAACGGCGCGCAGCTCCACGTCTCCGTGCTCGAACGCGCGCTCAGGGCTTCGCCATTCGATGCGAAGGAGGGCCTGGACACGCTGGGCGTGGTCCGCGACGAGATCCAGCGGCTCTCCTGGCTGGTCGCCGACTTTCTGGAGTTCGCACGCCCCCGACCGCTGCAGCTGAGCGAGGTGTCGCTGAGTGCGCTCTGCCGGCGGGTGGTGCGGGAGCGGCCTGTCGATACGGTGGGACGGGCGAGCGTGCAGCTCGACCTGCCGGCGGCCGAGCTATCCCTCGAGGCCGATGGTGAGCGCCTGGCGGAGGTGCTGGGAATCCTGATCGACAACGCGGTGGAGGCCGTGGCGCCTGGCGGGCGGGTCGTGGTGCGCGCGCGCCGCGAGCCCCACCGGGCCTGCCTGGAGGTCGAGGACGATGGCGCGGGCATCGACGGCGACACCGTCTCCATCTTCGACGCCTTCTACACGACCAAGGCCACCGGCACCGGGCTCGGCCTGACCATCGCGCACCGGGTGGTCAGCGATCACGGCGGCACGCTGCAGGTCGACAGCAAGCCCGGGCTCACACGGTTCCGGGTCACGCTGCCGCTCCAGCAGTGAAGCGCAGCCGCTGCGTGCAGGCGCACCCTAGAGCAGCGAAACGGTGCTCTAGCCGCCCGCGGGCACGCTGGCCGGGGCCAGGATGGCCTCGAGGATCTGCTCCAGCTCGCCGACATCGACGGGCTTGGTGACATATCGGTAGAATCCCGCCTGCAGGCCTCTCTCGCGGTCGCGCTCCGTGGCGGCCGCCGTCAAGGCGACGACCGGAATGTCGCGCGTGCGTGTGTCCGCACGGAGCACACGGAGCGCGTCGAAGCCGCTCATGCCGGGGAGGTTGATGTCCATGAGGATGACCTGCGGGTGGAGCCGCGTCGCCAGCTCCACGCCGGCCTCGGCTGTCTGCGCAGCCACCAGCTCGAGGTTGTCGAAGCCTCCGAGCACGTCGCGCATGAGGGCGATGTTCGCCGGGTTGTCCTCCACGTAGAGGACCGTGCGAGGGCCGACGTCGGCCAGTCCGGAGGCGCCCGCCGACGGCCGCCGAGCCACATCCGTTGGGGCGGCACCGAGCACGGCCGGAAGCTGAAGCCAGAACGCCGACCCCTGATCGGGCGTGCTGCGGAAGCCGACCTTGCCTCCCATCAGCTCGGCGAGCTGCTTGGAGAGCGCCAGGCCAATACCGGTGCCCTCGATGGGGCCGGTCTCCTGACCGGCGCGCTGGAACGGCTGGAAGAGCCGGTCCTGCTTGTCGAGGGCGATGCCCATTCCCGTGTCCTCGACGATGGTGCGCACCTCGCCGGTGGCCAGCGTGGTCGCGTCGATCGTCACCTGGCCGCCGCTGCGGTTGTACTTGATGGCGTTGCTGCCGTAGTTCACGAGGATCTGCACGAAGCGCATGCGGTCGGCGCGCACCATCGGCACCGTGGCCACGCCGCCTGCAACCTCCAGTCGCACGCCGTGGCGCTCGGCCAGGGACCGCAGCGTGTCGGCCACCTCGGCGATGGCTCCGCCGACGCTGACCGGCTCCATGGAGATGGTCACCCGGCCCGCCTCGATGCGCGACAGGTCGAGCACCTCGTCGATTAGCTTGAGCAGGTGCTGCCCGCTCTTCAGCACCTGATCGGCGCGCTCGCGGTGACGAGTGCTCAGCGGCTCACGCTTGTCGCGCTGCAGCAGCTGCGCGAAGCCGAGGATGGCGTTGAGCGGCGTGCGCAGCTCGTGGCTCATCCAGGAGAGGAACTCGCTCTTGGCCTTGCTGCCTGCCTCGGCGGCGCGGCGCGCCTCGCGCAGCTCCACCTCGCGCCGCACGTCCTGGGTGATGTCGGAGATGGTCTGCACGGTGCCGCCCTCGGCGGTGCGTCGATTGGAGATGCGCCAGCAGCGGCCATCGCGGCTCCGGATGTCGTGGGTGCCGGTGCGTTCGCGGAGCTGCGCCGTGCTCGGGGGCGCCGCATCGTCTGCCTCGTTCGGATCCACCACGCCGTGCAGGGCGACGATGAGCTCGGCGAATGTCTGGCCCAACACCGGACCCTTCATCACCTCGGTGAGGAGCTGCCGGTACGCGCTGTTGCACTGGACGAGCCGCTCATCGGCGTCGAACAGGGCGAAGGCGTCCTCGATGCTCTCCACGGCACTGGCCAGCCGCTCCGCGGCGAGCCTGGCGGCGCCCTCGATGCGCTTGCGGTCGGAGACATCGCGGATGGCCGCCGATGCGTAGAGCCCGGCCTCGGTGCGCAACGGGCTGAGGCTGACCTCGATCGGGATCTCGAGGCCGTCCTTGCGCAGACCGTGGAGCTCGAGCCCGGACCCCATGGAGCGCGGCACGGGACGCTCGAAGAAGCGCGCCAGGTGTCCGCCGTGGGAGCCGCGGTACCGGCGGGGGATGAGGATGTCCAGGCGCTGCCCGATCAGCTCCTCGCGCGTGTACCCGAAGAGGGTCTCGGCCTGCTGGTTGACGAGGTCGATCTCCCCGCCTTCGCGGACGACGACGATGGCGTCGGGCGCCGTCTCCAGCAGCTGCCGGTAACGGCTGTCGTCGGCGCCGCTCGGGTGCTCAGCCATCATCGGGGAACCTCACCGAGAAGGTGGCGCCCGGCCCACCGTCCTCGATCTCGATGCGCCCGCCGTGGGCCTCGGCCGCGAGCTTGCAGAAGGCCAGGCCCAGGCCTCGGCCTGCGGCGTCGCGATGCACGCCGCCGCCCGGCGCCTGCACGAAGGCGTCGAAGACGGTCGCTCTCAGCTCCGCGGGGATGCCCTTGCCCGCATCGGCCACGCGCACCTCGCGGCCGCCCGCGCCAGCGCGCGCCTCCAGCCGGACCGTCGTCCGCGCGGGCGCGTGTCGGATGGCGTTCTCCACCAGGTTTGCCACCATGCGCTCCATCAGATCGGCGTCGACCTCGAAGTCCACCGCCTCGCCCTCGATCCGGAGGGTGACCTCGCGCTGCTCGGCCAGCGGCGCGAGCTCGGCCACCACGCGCTCGAAGAGCGGTCGGATGGCCACCCTCTCGGGGCGCGGTGTCAGGCGGCCCTCGTCGGCCTTGCTCAGGTCGAGCAGGTCGAGCAGCATCCGGTTCAGGCGCCGTGCCTCGGTGCGGATCTGCAGCGCGGAGGCGCGCGCATCCTCGGAGAGGCCGCGGTCGCGGAGGAGGAACTGCGCGTGCAGATCCATGGCGCTCACCGGGTTCTTCAGGTCGTGGACCAGGAACGCCATCAGCCGCTCCTTCTGCAGGTGCAGGCGCAGCATGCCGTCGCGCTGCGTGCGAAGGACGGCCGCGTGCTCGCGCAGCTCGCGGCCCATCCGGCGCAGCTTGAGCGACGTGTCCACGCGCGCCACCAGCTCGTCGGGACGCACCGGCTTGGTCAGGAAGTCGTCGGCGCCTGCCGTCAGGGCCATCTCGAAGGTCTCCACATCGCGCAGGGCGGTCAAGAAGAGGATGGGGACCTCGGCGCCGCCCGGAAGCCGGCGCAGCTGCTGGCAGACGGCGAACCCGTCGATGCCCGGCATGCGCACGTCGAGGAGCACACAGTCGATCCGGGTGCGACCGAACGCCTCGATGCCCTCGCCACCGCTCGAGGCGAGGACGACGCCGTGCCCCTCGTCCTCCAGCGCCGCCTTGGCCAGCGCGCGGTTGGCCTCGTTGTCGTCGATGACCAGAACGGTGGAACGACCCGGCTCGGTCATGGCCGATGTTCTAGTCACCCCGGCGCGCGTTGGGAAGGCGCAGAGCCTGCAGGCTCATGGCTGTTCTCCAGGTGTCGCAGGCATCGGTCACGGGTCGGGCGTCGGCGCATTCGCGCACGCCTGCGTGTCGGCGGCGCCGTCCAGCCAGGTGGTGATGCAGGTGTCCGTCGCATCGCCGGCGGCGACCGGCGCGCCACCCTTGTGGAACGCTTCGCCGCGCGCCTTCTGGACGAGCAGGAGCGCGTCAGCTCGCATCTCTGCCGCCGCGACGCTCGCCATCGCCTCGGGCTGCAGCGAGCAGATGGAACGCCGGCTGGCGGCCCTCTCGGCGGCCGTCGTCAGCGCTTCGCCGGACAGGTCCGTCTGGCCGAGGCGCAGGCCACGCTCTCCGTAGATCCGCAGTGGCCTCGCCGGATGGCCGTGGCAGTCGAGCGTTCCGCAGCTGGCCTCCATCACCGGTGAGACGGAGGCGAACTGCAGCTCGTCCGGACAGGCGGCGACCACCGTGGCCTCGGGGTCCACGGAGGTGCAGCTCGCCGCGACGACCGCCAGGACGGCAACCAGACACGGCAGGCGAGCGCCGGGTCTCAACCGTCCCCTCCGCACTGCGGTCCCGGATCGGCCCAGTCCGGGCTGGCGGGATCGTCGAGGAGGAACACGCGCCCCGGCGAGCCCGGCCCGGAGTCCACCACATGGCAGCCTGCGCAGGCGCCCTCGCGGCCGATGTGGGACTCCATCGGAACCGGCGCGGGCAGGTCGGCGTGATCGACCTCGACCACCAGCGGGAAGACGGGCTCCCAGTCGCCGACGGTGATGTAGAAATTGCCGGCGCAGTTGGCGCGTGACTCGAACCTGCCACCCGAGGCGTCCGTGAGTCGAACCACCGCGCCCCAGGCGGGGATGTCGCGGTCGCGCTTCTGGTAGACGGTGCCGGCGACGCTCATCAGCGGGCCCTCGCCGTCGCCGGCGTCGGAGTGGCACGCCAGGCACGGTTGCCCAGGCCGGTGCGTGGGGCCGGGCCCCCCCAGCCGCCTCGCCGCCGAGCGCCTCGATGCGGTCGTCGGCGACCGGGTCGCCGCACGCGACCACCGCCGCCGCGCTGGCGACGAGGATGGCGAGCGTCAGGAGCCGTGCCTGCCGACTCATTCGATGCTCGCCTCGAGGGTCGCGGTGGTCAGCACCCCGGCGCGCTGCAGGATGTACAGATGATCGAGGAACTGCGTGAACACGGTGTCGCCCTCGAGCGTAGCTCGCAAGCCGCGCGTGAGCTGCAGGCCGAACCCGAAGCCGGTGGTCGCGGCAACCAAGGGGCCGAGCTCGCGGTCGCCCGTGCGCAATGCCGGCAAGACGACGCCATCTGGACCAGGCACCGCGGTGTAGGCCAGCCGCCAGAAGTCGACGCCGGTCTGCTCGTGCAGCCGCAGGTGCGGCCCCAGCCGGACGGACGGACCGACGTCGATGAGCCAGCGGGCATCGGTGGTCGTCGCCCATAGCCCCCAGCTGTCGGTGTACAGGCGCTCGCCGAGGCGCAGCGTGCTGCGGGCGAAGCGGTGCAGCAGTCGCCCTTCCAGCGCCCAGCGCTCCCGCTCCGTTGGCAGTTGCTCGAGCGGCCGATCGTCGGTGCGCAACCGGTCGACCGCCGCGGCGCCCATTCCCGCGTACGCGCGCCCCACGGCGGCCGGGTCGAACATGGGTATGGCCCGGTAGGGCTTGGACCCGTCGCCGCTCTCCACCACCAGCGTGCCGCTGCCGATGACCATCGTGGCCTTGTCGATCACGAACGACGCGGAGAGATCGATGGCGTGGTGCTGGACGACGCGGGAAAAGACGTCGAACGGCGTCTCGGCGCGCCCGACCGTGTCGTGCGAGTAGGTGTAGCCGATGCTCGGCGTCACCGACTTGCGCAGGATGTCCATGGCCACGCTGCCGCCGAGCGAGAGCGAGAGGTAGTCGGGCTCGTGCGAGAGCGCCCCGTGTACGGCCACGTCGGCGTCTGCGATCGGGTGGTGCACGGACAGCGCCGGCGCGTAGCGCAGCTCCGTCCACCGTGGCGAAGCGCTGGCCACGATGTCGGCCGAGGCCGAGGACACGACGTCGACCAGGAACGAGGCGGTCAGCCCCCAGCCGCCGGTCGGGCTCTCCAGGCTGCCGGTCACCGCCGGGGTGAGTACCTCGGTGTAGTCGTTGTCCGCGTACGCAGAGACCTCCCCGCGCACCACGACATCTGGCGGCGCGCCGTCGGCACGCCCGGTCGCGGGCGAGGCGCAGCAGGCGATGGGGATGGCCAGGAATGCCAGCCGCTGCAGCGCCGGCCCTGCCACCCGGGCGCCGGGCTGGGCCCGGCGCTTCGGCGTCGATTGTCTCTTCATGGGAGCTGGAAGAACGGGTCACCGATGGCCCAGCGATACGAAAACGCCGAGCTCACCGATCTCGGTGCCGGGGAGGGCCCAGGCTCTCCGGGCTTCAGACAACGACCATGATGGCCGTTCCTGATGGCGCAGGGGAAACGATCGCCCTCGCCGCCGGCTCGAGCCGCCCGCTGCTCGGACCGGGCGAGGTGGACGCTGCGGAGCGCGCACGAAACCCCGCCACCACGCTGGACACGCCGCTGTCCGCGGTCGGATCCATCACCATTGCAGGACGCTGCAACAGCGACATCATCCGGCGGTTGCCGGTGCGCACGTCGCCGTCCAGCCCGGCGAGCCCGGCGGCGAGCGGCGACTGGTGGAGGCTGCGCGAAGGGCGCGCCGACCCGTGCGTGACCAGCGCCTCCACCAGCTGCGTCGGCTCCGCCGCCCCCGAGTCGATGAGGATCCTCTGGCCGGGGTGGATGCGGGCGATGGCCTGGGCTGCCGTGACCGGCGGACGGGGCCAGTTGGACATGCGAGGCGCCATCGCAATCGGCGTTCCCCCGCGGCCACGACGCTTCCGTGACGGCATCGGCGCACCGGCTGCAGCGCGGTGCAGGACTTGCGCCCGTCGGCGTCGCCCGCCCCGTGCGCACGTCGCGGCGCTGCAGGGCACATGCTGTGCAGAAGGAGCGCGAACCTGGAGCCGCGGGAGGTTACCCATGGATCTGTCGACGCACTGGATGGGTTTGCCCATGGCCTCGCCGCTGGTGGTCGGCGCCGGCCCGCTCTGCGACAACCTCGAGGCACTGGAGCTGTGCGTGCGTGGCGGCGCCGGGGCGGTGGTCATGCGCTCCCTCTTCGAGGAGCAGGTCACCGCCGAGCACCGCGCGCTGCACCGCTGGTTCGAGTCGCCCGAAACCGGCGGCGAGGACCACTTCGTTCCCCTCACCGAGGTGCTGGAAGCCGGCACGGCGCCCTACCTGCGCCAGCTCGCACGTCTGCGGAGCGCGCTCGGCGTCCCGGTGATCGCCTCTCTCAACGGCACCACGCCGGGAGGCTGGCTGGACATGGCGCGCGCCCTCGAGGACGGCGGGGCCAGCGCGCTGGAGCTCAACCTCTACGAGGTGCCGACCCTGGTCGCATCGGCGGGCACCGACATCGAGGCGCGCCAGCTGGCCGTGGTGGAGTCGGTGACGAGCGCCGTGCACGTCCCAGTCGCCGTGAAGATCTCCCCGTGCTACCGCTCGCTGCCCGCCTCCGCCGCGGCGCTGGCGCGCGCCGGCGCCGCCTCGGTGGTGCTCTTCAACCGCTTCTACCAGCCGGACGTGGACCTGGAGTCCCTCGATGTGTCCTCGCAGGTGCGGCTGTCGACCAGCGGCGAGCTGCCGATGCGCCTGCACGCGCTGGCCATCCTCTCGGGGCGTTGCTCGCTGGAGCTGGTGGCGACCGGTGGCGTCCACACCGGCGACGACGTGGTCAAGGCCGTCCTCTGCGGCGCGCACGCCGTGCAGGTCGTGTCGGCGTTGCTGCGCCACGGGCCGCACCGCCTGGCCGCGCTGCGCGACGAGCTGGCGGCGCGGCTGCGGCAGCTCGGCTACCCGTGCATCGCCGAGGCGCGCGGCGTGCTCTCCCTGGAGCGGCGTGCCGAACCCGGCGGTGTGGGAGCGCGCGCAGTACATGCGGCTGCTCGATGGGTGGCGGGGACGACCGAACGCCGATGCCCATCCGGCGCGGCCGCGGCCCGCGTCGACGTGACGTCGTCGACACGTCGAAGGCCTGCCCCCGCAGGCGCTGGCCGGCGTGGCACGGCGACGGCTTGGAACGGCGTGGTGCGTGCAGCACGCCGGCCAACGGGCGGCACCAATGGAGGGTAGCAACCATGACGGCTACGACGATGATGGCGGCTATGGTGCGGAGCTTCGGGGCCCCGCTGGTGATCGAGCGCGTGCCCGTCCCGACACCCGGACGCGGCGAGGTGCTGGTGCGCGTCCACGCTTCGGGCGTTTGCCACACCGACGTGCATGCCGCCGACGGCGACTGGCCGGTGAAGCCCACGCCGCCCTTCATTCCCGGGCACGAGTCCGCCGGCACGGTCGTGGCCCTCGGCGAGGACGTCCCCGACCTGGCGGTGGGCGCTCGCGTCGGAGTCCCCTGGTTGCACGACGCTTGCGGGCGCTGCGAACCGTGCCTCTCCGGCTGGGAGACGCTGTGCCCGCTGCAGCACGACACCGGGTACTCGGTGAACGGCGGCTTCGCCGAGTACGTCATCGCCCGCGCCGACTTCGCGGCGCGACTCCCCGACGAGGTGAGCTTCGCGGACGCCGCGCCGGTGCTCTGCGCGGGCGTCACCACCTACAAGGGCCTGAAGGAGACCGAGGCGCGGCCCGGCCAGTGGGTGGTCATCAGCGGCATCGGCGGCCTCGGCCACATGGCGGTGCAGTACGCGTGTGCCATGGGGTTGCGAGTCGCTGCCATCGACGTCGCCCCGGCCAAGCTGGAGCTGGCCCGCCACCACGGCGCGGAGCTCCTCATCGACGCGTCCAAGGAAGACCCCGCCGCCCGTGTGCGCAAGGCCATCGGTGGCGCGCACGCGGCGCTGGTCACCGCGGTCTCGACGCGGGCGGTGACCGCCGCCATCTCCACCCTGCGCCCCCGGGGCACCTGCGTGCTCATCGGTCTGCCGCCGGGAGACTTCCCGCTGCCCATCTTCGACGTCGTCCTCAAGCGCCTCACCGTGCGCGGGTCCATCGTCGGAACCCGGCTCGACCTCCAGGAGGCGCTGGCCTTCGCCGCCGCCCGCAAGGTGCACGCGACCATCACCCGTGCGCCTCTCGCCAAGGTCAACGACGTGTTCGATGCCCTGCGCAAGGGGACGCTGGAGGGACGCGTCGTGCTCGACCTCGGCGCCTGAAGCGGTTCTTCTGCGGATGGCCATCCGGTTGCAAGAGCTGCAAGAGAGGGGTGGCGCCGGCCGTGTCCCGGCGCGGAGCACGTTCGACCACGCAGCCGGAAGCAGGATCCATGAGCCGGAGTTTCGGGAAGGGGATGGTGGGTCCGCGCCACCATGCTGCCCACTGAGCGCACGCCTTGCGCCGGTGCGCACCGTTTGCACCGGCGGGCTGGCCACGGTGGCCCTGACGGGGCTACAGAAGAACGCATGGAACAACTCTGCGGGAGCTCGACCCTCGCCCGGGAGTGCGCCGATGGCTGAGGCGCACTCCCCCAAGGCGCGGGTCCTGGTGGTGGACGACGAGGCGAGTGCGCGCTCCGGTCTGGAGAAGCTCCTCCGGCACGAGGGGTACTCCGTGGAGACGGCCCCCGACGGCGCGGCGGCGCTGCTGGCCGTCGGCGAGCACCCGCGGGACGTGGTGCTCAGCGACCTGCGCATGCCGGAGAGGGAGGGCGTGGAGCTGCTGCGCCGGCTGCGCGCGCTGGACACGGGCCTGCCGGTGATCGTGGTCACCGCCTTCGGCGACGTCTCGACCGCGGTGCAGGCCATGCGTGAGGGCGCGGACGACTACCTGACCAAGCCCATCGACTTCGACGCCCTGGCGCTGGTCATCGAGCGCGTCCTGCAGCGCCGCGACATGCGCGCCGAGCGCGACAGCCTGCGCGAACAGATGCGCGAGCGCGAGGGCGACGGCCTGCAGGGGATGATCGGCGCCAGCCTGGCCATGCAGCGCATCTATCGCATGGCGCGGCAGGTGGCGGCGGCCAAGGCCACGGTCCTCATTACCGGCGAGAGCGGCACCGGCAAGGGCGAGGTGGCGCGCGCCATCCACCAGAAGGGCCCGCGGGCCAGCGGGCCGTTCGTGGCCCTGCACTGTGCCGCCCTGGCCGAGTCGCTGCTCGAGAGCGAGCTCTTCGGTCACGAGAAGGGTTCGTTCACCGGCGCCGACCGCCGGCGGCAGGGCCGCTTCGAGCAGGCCAGCGGCGGAACGCTGTTCCTCGACGAAGTGGGGGAGATCCCGCTCGGCACGCAGGTGAAGCTGCTGCGCGTGCTGCAGGAGCGCACCTTCGAGCGCGTGGGCGGCAACGAGCCGATCAACGTCGACGTGCGCGTCATCGCCGCCACCAACCGCGACCTCGCCGAGGACGTTCGCGACGGCCGCTTCCGGGAGGACCTGTACTACCGGCTCAACGTGGTGCACATCGACATGCCGCCGCTGCGGGTGCGCGAGGGCGACGTACTGCTCCTCGCCAACCACTTCCTGCGCAAGTTCGCCGCGGACAACATGAAGCGCATCGAGGGGTTCACCGACGCCGCGCGCGCCAAGATCGTCGGCCACCGCTGGCCGGGCAACGTGCGCGAGCTGGAGAACGCGATCGAGCGCGCGGTGGTCCTCTGCGACCAGGACCGCATCGACGAGGAGGACTTGCCGGTCGACGTCGCCCCGGTGACCCATGGCCCGGTGCGCATCCCGGGAGCGACCATGGCCGAGATCGAGAAGTACGCCATTGTCTCCACGCTGGAGGCGGTGGACGGCTCCACGGCGCGCGCCGCGGAGATGCTCGATATCAGCGTGCGCACCGTGCAGTACCGCCTGCACGAGTACGGCAAGGCCAGCGGCGGCGGCAAGGCGCGCCGGCCCTAGCCGGCCACGAGGCGCGGCCGGCCGGCCTGGCCTCGGTGCCCGCTCAGCCGGCCTTCCCGTCGATCCGCGGCGCCACCAGCATCGGGGTGTAGACGACGAGGAAAGCGAGCATGGCCATCGACCACAGGGCGCCTGCAATGATCAGCGCGGTGAGGTAGGCGCCAGGCGCGACGACGGGCGCCAGGACGCGCGCCACGGCGCCCAGTGTGATGGCCGCGAACGCCCAGCGCATCGCCGGGGGTGCGACCAGGGGGCGGCCCGTGTGCCCGAGCGACACGCGGGCCATCATGCCCAGGGTCAGCGAGCCGATGGCACCCGCGGTGATGGCGTGGGTGGCCATCGAGCCGGTCAACACGGGCGCGAAGGAGCCTGCGCCACGGAGCAGCAAGCCGAGCGCTAGCCAGGCGTACCCGGCATGCAGGATCCAGAGCAAAGGCTGGCGAAGAGAGTGCTGGGCGCCCCAGTGGATGGCGCGCGCCACAGCCAGCAGGCCGACGACGCCGGCGACGATGCTCGGGGTCGGGGGTTCGGCAGCGACCGCGTCGACGATCACGAGCGCCGCCATCCCGACGACGGTCATGACATCGAGGAGCCTGTGCGAACGGATGGTGTCCACGCCGGTCGCACCGCGCGTGAACATGGGGAAGACGCGTCCGGCGATGATGAGGATGACCAGCGCGACGAAGTCGACGGCCACGGAGCTCGCTCGCCGCGCCGTGCCGGCGGCGACGAGGCCCAGCGCATCGAGGTGGACGGCGACGTTCGCAGCGAACAGCCCCGACAGAACGCCGAGAATCACGAAATGGCGATGGCTCCGCGTGGCCACCAGCGGCCGAGCAAGGGCGACGATCAGCATTGGCAAGAAGGCGAGGTCTGCCGCGGCCGCCACCCCGCGTGGCAGCTGCGAGGCCAGGATCATCGCCACGCGGCCGAGCACCCAGAGGCCAGCCAGGGCCAGCAGCGGCGCACCGATCAGCGTCTCGCGCTGGGTCCAGTTGCCGACGGCCGTCAGCAGGAAGCCCGCAATCACCGCGACGGTGAATCCGAAGACCATCTCGTGCGCATGCCAGCTCAGCGGATCGAGGTAATTGCTCGGGCTCGCAACACCTCCCAGGATCGCCAGCCACAGCGGGACGATGAGCACCGCGTAGCACGCGGCAAGCGCGAAGAAGACCCGGAAGCCCTTGGCGGAGACGGCCAGCCGCGGCCGAGCGGAGGAGGTCTCACCGACGAGCGGGAGCGCGCGACGCTCGGGCTGCACGGCTGGGGCGACCGAAGGGAGGACGAGCATGGTTGCCAGATCGTAGCAACTACCGGACCAGTGGGAGCCCGGCGTGGCGCCGGTGGCTCCTTCCGGCGCAGGCAAGCCGTGGCCGCGAGACGAGGTAGCGCAACGGGCTCTAGGCGGCGCGCTTCGCCAGCGCACGCCCCAGGTGCATGGCCATCCCCACCAACGCCAGCGCCCATGCAGCGAGCGCCGCGAAGATGGTCCAGCGGGGGATCTCCAGCAGGTACGGAGCATCGACGGCGTGCGCGAGGCGAACGGTCGCCGCCGTGTACATGCCGAGCGGAAACACCGCCCCCCAGTAGAGCGGGTCGTACCGCAGGGGGAACTTCCGCAGCACGTGCCGCCAGACACCGAGCACCAGCAGCATTGGGATCCACCACGTCGCCGTCGCCCACCACATCAGGGTGAGCCCGCGCACGAAGGGCAGCACGCCGACGATCACCGGCGAGTGCTCGCTGACGCCCACGAGCGTGGCTCCGGCCAACGTGGAGATGGCTGCCGCGCCCATGTTGATCCAGTACGGCGGGGCGAGGTCGGACGGTGCCATGGTGAAGAAGGTGTACCGGAAGAAGATGAGCGAGATGATCCACAGGTAGAGCATCCCGCCGCCGAGCCACATCGCCAGGCAGAAGAACAGCACCCGGTCCGGATGGGCCATGCCCGGCGCGAGCTGCGCGCCGAGGACGGCCACCGACTGGGCGGCGACGACGGCGACCAGCCACCCACCATTGATCCCGTCGGCGAGCGGCGGCTTGTCCTGCTTGACCGTCAAGATCGTGAACACCGAGTACACGAGGAGGACGTAGAGGCAGATTCCGGCCACCCAGAGCCAGAACGCCACGCCCGGCGCCCCGGCCACGACCACGCACTGCGAGCCGAGGACGCAGGTCGCCGCGACGATGGTGAAGAAGCCAACCGCGCGTCCGTGGTGGGAGAGATCGGCCACCAGTCGCGCACGGTGGCGGAGCGCGCGCGCCACGGTGGCTGCCCATAGCAGCGGGTAGAAGACGACGTTCAGCGCGAACAGCGCGGTCGGCACGTAGGGGATGCGCAACAGCGCCGAGGCGATGGAGACGATGCCCGTCGCCATGACCAGAGCGAAGTACGCCGGGTGCAAGGTGGCAAGCTCCCCCTCGGCCGCTGGCGGTGGTGACTGGCCTCGTTGCACCACGTGCGCGCTCGGACCGGCCTCGGCTGGCGCAAGGCTCACCGCGTGCTCGACAGGTAGCGGAGCAGACCGAGGTTGAGCAGCAAGCAAGCGCCGCTCGCCGCCAGCGCCGGCCACACCACCGCGCTGTCTCCGCCGAGGAATGCGTTCATCGTCGCCGTCAGGAGCCACAGCTGGAGCACCACCAGGACGAGCACGAAGCAGACAACGCCGTTGACGATGACGGTGAGCTGCGCCCGGGTCAGATGGCGCCTGGTACGCATCAGCCCACCATCCGTTCCTCGACGCCGATGGCGATGACGTCGTCGCCTTCGATCTCCAGCAAGATGCGCGGCAGCGGCCTCGGCGGCGGACCGGCCAGGACCGTGCCGGTTCGCAAGTCGAAGTAGCCCGCGTGGCACGGACAGAGGAAGACGCCCTCGTCCACCTTGGGCACCACGGCGCACGACAGGTGGGTGCACGACTGGCTGAAGGCGACCAGCTCTTGCTCCGCGAGGCGCACGAGCAGGCAGCGGTTCCGCTCCGCGGGATAGGAGAAGTCCTTGACGCCGCCCACCGGCAGCTCGGAGAGCGTCGCCACCTTCTGGCGTGGCGGCGGTGGGCGGTTGCGACGCAGCAGCTGCCGCGCGGCGATCCAGCCTTGACCGGCCACGAACGCGCCGCTGGTCAGCACCAGGAACCTGGCGAAGTCGCGTCGTGCGACGAATTCGTCCTTCGACCAGTCGATGGGAAAGTCCTCGCGCCATCGCGGCGGAGCGAGCTCGTCCTCTGGATCGGGTGGGCGCGAGATATCCTCCGGGTCCCGCGTCGGGCCGTAGAGGTCGCTGCGCGCGGTGCCGGTCAACCCACGCCGTGACCACTCGTCGACGCGCGCGTCGATGCTCGCGCCCCCACCGTGGGCTGGCGCGGGGCCCGGGCGGGATCCATCTCCTCTGGGCGGACCGTCGGGCATCTCACACCTCCACTTCCGCGAACGGATCGGCCACGTCCCGGGCCCCGCCATGGATCGGCAGCCGCACCGTCCGCCGCTCCGGCTGCTCCGCCATGGCGGCGGTCACGTCGAGGTGCGGCGCCGGCGCGGGCCCGACGGGGACCATCACGAAGGTGCGCGTGGTGATCGTCTGCTCGCCGAAGCGGAAGGCGTTCGTCGGGCGGGACTGCGGCCGGAGGGCGGCGATCTCCTCGTGCGTCCCGAAGAACAGCGCCTGACTCGGGCATACCGTGGCGCACATCGGCCTCTTTCCGGCGCTCGAGCGGTCGTAGCACATGTCGCATTTCATCATCACCTGGCGGTCGACATAGACCTCGGGGACGCCGAATGGGCAGGCCAGCACGCAGTTGCCGCAGGCGATGCAGCGCGGCTTGCGCGCGCTCTGGACCACCCCATCTCCAGTGCGCTTGATGGCGTCCGCAGGGCAGACCTCCGCGCAGGTCGGCTCCTCGCAATGCATGCAGACCACCGGCACCGTCTGGACCGAGCGCGACCGATCCACGAACTCCAGGTGGATCATGGAGTCGCCCTTGTGGGTATCGCACTCGGTGCATGCCTGCACGCATGCCTGGCAGCCGATACAGCGGCTGGGGTCGATGAAGAAATGCAGATTGCTGGGGACGCTCACTGCTGCGCCTCCAGCTCGGCGGCATAGGCCGGAGGGCCATCGGCCTTCTTCACGCGGCAGCCGCACACCTTGTACTGCGGGATCTTGCTGATCGGGTCCTGCGCGGCGACGGTGAGGCGGTTGACGCTCTTCGGGCCCGACCAGTGATAGGGGATGAACACCGTGTCCGGCCGGATGGTGGTCACCACCATGGCCCGCACCGTGATCGCCCCACGACGCGTCTCGCACGTCGTCCAGCCGCCGTCCTCGACGCCGAGCTTCTCGGCGAGGCGGGGGTGGATCTCCAGGCGCGGCTCCGGATACTGGGCGACGAGCGGGCCGATCCGGCGCGTCTGGGTGCCGGAGAGGAACTGACTGACCACGCGCCCGGTGGTCAGGTAGACGGGGTAGTCGGGCGACGCATCGTCCACCGGGTCGCGGTACTCGGCGACGTTGAAGCGCGCCTTGCCGTCCGGGAAGTAGAAGGGCCCGGCGCCCTTGGCCACCGGGTTGTAGCTGCCGGGCTCGAACAGACGTGGCGTCCCGGGGTGATCGGAGAGTGCCTCTCCGGTCCGCGGGTCCACGCTGTAGCAAGGCCAGAAGACGCCCATTTCACGCTCGATCTTCTCGTAGGTGATGCCGGAGTAGTCGGCGACGCCTCCCTTGCTGGCCACGCGTAGCTCCTCGAAGATGGCCCTCGGACTGTCGAAGGTGAACCCGTGTGGCCGCCCCAGCGCGCGCGCGATGTCCTGGATGACGACCCAGTCCTGTCGCGCCTCTCCCGGGCAGTCGACGGCCTTGTTGATCTTGATGACCCGCCCCTCGACCTGCGTCACCGTACCCTCGTCCTCCTCCTGGAGGCTGCCGGGCAGGACGATGTCCGCGTGCCGGGCGGTCTCGCTGAGGAAGAAGTCGATGACCACGAAGAGCTCGAGCTTCTCCAGGGCGCGGGTGACGAACTCGTTGTCGGGGAGCGACACCTTCGGGTTGAAGCAGATGGCGAGGAGCGCCTTGATCTCGCCGGCCTCGATCTTGCGAAACAGCTCGTACGCGTCCACGCCGGGGCCGGGGATGTCGCGCTCCTCGACGCCCCACACCGAGGCGATGTACTTGCGGTGCTCGGGATTGGCGATGTCCCGCCACCCCGGGAGCTGGTCGCACTTCTGGCCGTGCTCCCGCCCGCCTTGCCCGTTGGCCTGCCCGACGATGGTGCCGTACCCGGACTTCGGCTTGCCCAGGTGCCCCGCGGCGAGCACCAGGTTGATGGTGCCGAGTGCGTTCTGCACGCCGTTGGAGTGGTGCTCGATGCCACGCGCGTGGAACAGGAAGCTCGACTTGGCCGTGCCCCAGAGCTCGGCCACCGCGCGGATGGTGCGCTCCGGCACGCCGGTGACCTCGGCTGTGCGCGCCAGGGGCCATTGCCGGCAGTCCTCGGCGACGGCCTCGAAGCCGGTGGTGTGGGCCTCGATGAATGCCTCGTCCACCCAGCGGTTCTCGATCATCAGCTGCAGGACGCCCGCGAACATCGCGGCATCACGACCGGGCTTGATGGGGACGAAGATGTCGCAGGTCCGCGCCAGTGGGGTGATGCGCGGGTCCTGCACGATGACCCGCGCCCCCAGCTCGCGCGCCTGCCAGATGTAGTTCGTGGTGATCGGCGAGCACTCCGCCACGTTGGACCCCGCGACCCAGATCACGTCGGTTCCGACCATATCGGACCAGGGGTTGGTGGTTCGATCGATGCCGAACGCCTTCTTGTTCGCCGCACCGGCGCTGACCATGCAGAGCCGGCCGTTGTAATCGATGAACGGCGTCTTCAAGCAGACGCGCGCGAACTTGCCGAGCAGGTACGTCTTCTCGGTGGTCAGGCTCGCGCCGCCGAGGACGGCGACCGCGCCGGGGCCGTGCTTGTCCTGGATGCGCGCGATCCCCGCGGCAGTCCTGGCGATGGCGTCGTCATAGGGGACGGCGCGGAATCCGCCGCTCGCCGTCGGGTCACGCGCCAGTGCATGGAGGAGTCTGTCCGGGTGCGAGGCCTGGAGGTAGCGCTTCACGCCCTTCGGACAGAGCATGCCGCGATTGAAGGGGAAGTCCTCCCACGGCTCGAAGCCAATGACCTCGTTGCCTCGCACCTTGAGCTGGATGCCACACTGCTGGCCGCAGAAGCAGCAGTGCGTCTTCACCAGCTTGTCGGGCTCGTTGGAGCTCGTGCCGCGCGTCGCAGCCGAGAGGTGGGGGCCAAACTCGTCGATGATGCGCAGTTCGTCGACCGGCAGCTCAGCCATCTCGCTCTCCTCGCTCCCCGGCCCAGAGCGCGGCCTGCGCCAGGCCGAAGAGCGCTCGTCTACACCTCGGGCAGACCTGCTGATAGTGCTGCGCAGCTCCTCCCTCGGGCCGGAGCTCGTAGCGAAATCCGAGCTCGCGCTCGACGGTGGTCAGGTCACCCACCATGGCCGCGGACGCGAAGGGCGTGGCGCAGCGCACGCAGCTGGCCTGTGCCGTGCGCTCGCCGTTGTCCTTGTAGAAGCCGACGCCGAGCTGGGCGGGTCGCTGGAAGATGTGGAAGAACTTCCCGAAGGGCAGGAACAACAGCGTCAGGATCACCGTAGCCGCGTGCAGCACGGCCAGGAACGAATAGCCATAGCCACGCAGCCAGGTGTAGCTCACCGTGAGCATCAGGCCGGTGACGCTGATGGCCAGCAGGAGCACGAGGGGCAGGATGTCCTCGCCGAAGCGCTGCACGGCGGCGGCGCCGTGGTCGATCATTCGCCTCCGGAAGGCCAGCATCACGCCGGCCAGGACCAGGAGAGACGCCCAGACAAGGCCATGGAACAGGATGAACGCCACCGTCGAGTGGATCGGGAAGTCGCCGGTCGGATACCCGAACAGGAACGCGCGATACATGTCGGGCGCTCCAGGCACCGTCTCGAAGTGGATCCATCCCCACACGAGCGGGAAGGTGATCGCTGCCGCGAGGATGCAGCCCCACATGATCGCCCAGTGCGCGGCACCGCGCAGCCTGTCGCGCCGGAAGATGAACCCGTTCCCGGCGACCTCGACCACCGCGCGGCGCGCGAACGCCACCAGGTTGCGGCCCAGGAACCGGGTGGTGAACATCGCTTGCCAGCCGCGCCGCCAGTACATGCGCGTGGGTGGACGCTGTAGCCATATCGAATAGCGATAGGTGATCCCGAATGCAGCGAAGAGCGTCGCGAACGTGTAAGCGACGAGCGCCGCGTCGAAGTGGGCGAGGTTGCGCGACCCGGCCACGATGAGGGCACCGAGCACGACGGTGACTGCCGACGCCCAGGCGACAGCTCGAGGCACGGAGGATGTGTCTGCCTCATGCATCGAGACCTCGGCAGCCTTTCGGTCCGGCGGAAGGCTGTCGCCCCCGGGCGCAGGGCTCACGGCTCATGGCTCCCAGGTGGCGCGCACGTCCACGTAGATCGCGCTGGCCGGGTCGGCATGCCACTCGCTCGCGCCGCGCGGGGCCAGGGCCTCGGCGCCCCCGCGTGCCACCACGCGGAGCACGTCCAGCGGCGTGACGATGCCTACCAGGCGCCCGTCCTGCATGACCAGCGCGCGATGAATGCGGTCGTTGACCATGAGCCGGACGGCAGCCAGGGCCGGGTCGGTAGGCCGCACCGCGCGCAGCACGGGCGTCATCACCCGCTCGATCGGCGCCGAGCCGTCCCCGATGAGGTCGATGAGGTCCGACTTGGAGACCACCCCGACGACGCGGGGGCCGTCGAGGACAGGCGCCCCGCCGATGCGACGGTCGTTGAGGAGCCGTGCGGCCTGCTCGATGGTGGTCTGCGGCGTGAACGTGAGCACGCTCCGCGTCATGATGTCCGCGACCGCCAGCTGCCGAAGAGCGACCTCGGGACCCGATCCGAGCGCAACGCTTGCATCCATCACACGTCCTCCTTCCATGGCGAACTCCATGGGCACGCTCGAGCACATCCCGTGCCGCCAGGCATCGGGGAACAGATGCCCTGCGCTCGCCAGGCCACCGAAGAAGTCCCGATGCGCAGATCCGCGCGGTGCCCTGCTCGCGGCCGCTCACCCGTCTTCTGCGCGGGCTCGGCCGCGGGCACGCGCCGCGGGCCGTCGTAGTACTTCGCGACGGGCACGCTCGGTTGCTGACGAAGCCGCCCAACGACCGCCGGCGCTTGGTCCCCGGCGAGCGCATCGCAAGCGGCGTACAGCCCATCGGGCCCCTCCTCGAGGGCGTTGTGCCGTCCGAGAATGCAGCGCAGGGCGTCGATGCTCTGCGCGGTGGGCGAGCGAACGAGGAGCTTGGCGATCGCCCCGTGGTCGGCGCGGAGCGCCGCGGCGACCGGGAGCGGAGCTCCACCCCGCCTCGAGCGTGCGTAGGGCAGGAGCACCTTCTCTTCCATGCCGATGTGCCGCAGGAGATCATGGCGGAAGCGCGCAAAGGCCTCCTCGTCGATCGCGGGGCCGGTCGTGGCCGCCCTCAGCAGGTCGTCGAGACGGGCGTGGTCCTCCACCATGAACTGTTCGATGGGCCCCAGGTTGCAAGCGGCGTAGTGCATGGGTTGCGAGCCAGCAATCCGCGCGCCGCAGTGAACGAGCGGCCGGGTGCCTGTGAAGCAAGGCGGGCACAGGCGCGCGCATGCGCAAGGCGTGCGCGGTGCCGCAGCGCCTGCGCAAGGAGCCGGCTGCGGACCGGCGTAGCTCGGCCGATCTGGCGCGGTCGCCCGCGGCACGCCCCGTGCTCGCTGATGGCGCCGAGATCATCGATCCACCAAGGTCAGCTGGAGTGACCCAGGGCCAGGAGCAAGCCATGCAAACCATGAAGGCCGCCATCTTCGAGGGCACCGGCAAGATCAACTTGCGCGAGGTGTGCCGCCCCGAGCCCGGGCCGGGCGAGGCGCTGATCAAGGTCACCTTGACCACCATCTGCGGCACCGACATCCACATCCTCAAGGGCGACTACCCGGTGAAGGAGGGGCTCATCATCGGGCATGAGCCCGTCGGTGTCGTCGAGGCCCTCGGGCCGGGCCTGACCGGCTACACGCCGGGAGATAGGGTGATCGTCGGCGCCATCACCCCTTGCGGCCAATGCCGGGCCTGCCTCTCCAACGACGGCGCGCAATGCGGGCAGGGTGGCGACGGGTTCCAGGCCCTCGGGGGCTGGCGCTTCGGCAACACCATCAACGGCTGCCAGGCGGAGTACGTGGTGGTCCCCGACGCGCGCGCCAACCTGGCCAAGATCCCGGACGGCCTGACGGACGCGGACGTGCTGCTCTGCCCGGACATCATGTCCACCGGCATCTCCGCGGCCGAGAGCGGCGGCGTGCGCATCGGCGATGCCGTCGTCGTCTTCGCCCAGGGCCCGATCGGCCTCTGCGCCACCGCCGGCGCGCGGCTCTGCGGCGCCTCGCTGGTCATCGGCGTCGACAGCATCCCGCGGCGCCTGGCGATGTCCAAGCGCATGGGCGCGGACGTGGTCATCGACCCGACGCAGCAGGACGTGGTGGCCGAGATCAAGCGCCTCACCGGTGGCGGTGCGGACGTGGCCATCGAGGCCCTCGGCAAGCAGGAGACCTTCGAGAGCTGCCTGCGCAGCGTCCGCCCCGGCGGCGTCGTCTCCAGCCTCGGCGTCTACTCCGGTCACCTCAAGCTGCCGCTCGACGCCTTCGCGTCCGGCCTGGGGGATCACACCATCCGCACCACCCTCTGCCCGGGCGGCAAGGAGCGCATGCGTCGCCTGATGAGCATCGTCGCCGCTGGCCGCTTCCCGTTCGCCGAGCTGGTGACGCACACCTACCGCCTGGACAACATCGTCGAGGCCTACGACCTCTTCGCCCATCAGCGCGACGGCGTGCTCAAGGTCGCCGTGCGGCCCTGAACGAGCAGGGACGGCAGGGAGAGCGGAGACGCGCGGCGAGGTGGTGCTGGTCGTCCACGACCGCAGCACCGGGGGCCCGATCATCGAAGTGCGCGGCGAGGCCAGCGGGCCCGACGGCCTGAGCGCCGCGCGCGCCGCCGCCGCCGCCGCGCAGCGCCGGCTCCTCCCCGGCGGGGGAGTCGGCGGCGCGCGAGCG
>JBBJMR010000529.1:0-3226 GCA_037720395.1 Polyangiaceae bacterium | reverse complement strand
CACAGCGCGCAGCCGGCGCGCGCGCGCACCGCGACGCTGCGCAGCCGGTCGCGGTGGCCGTCGAAGGTCACCACCTGGCCGGCGACGGAGGCGTCGCCCGCGGCCAGGCGCAGCGCGCGGTCGGCGGCAATGGCGCCGGCGACGCCGCACACCGGGCCGAGGACGCCGGCGGTGCCGCAGTCGGGTGCATCGCCGGGCAGGTCCTCGAAGAGGCAGCGGTAGCAGGGCCGCCCGCCGGCCTCGACGGCGAGGACCGTCGCCTGCCAGCGGATGGCGGCGGCGTGCACCACCGGCACGCCGGCGATGGCGCAGGCGTCGGCGAGCAGGAAGCGCGTCGGGAAGTTGTCGCAGGCGTCGACGACCACGCGCCGACCGCGCACCAGCTCGAGGGCGTTGCCGGGGTGAACGCGCGTCGACAGCTGCCCCACGCGCAGCGCCGGAAAGCGCGCTGCCAGCGCAGCCGCCATGGCCTCGAGCTTGGGCCTGCCGACGTCGGCGTCGTCGAACAGCACCTGGCGATGGAGGTTGGCGAGCTCGACGCGGTCGTCGTCGGCCACGTCGATGGCCAGCACGCCGGCGCCACCCAGCGCCAGCGCCGCGGGCGCGCCGATGCCGCCAGCGCCGACGAGCAGGACCGGTGCGCGCGACGGCACCGCCGCGGAGCCCGATGTCGAGGCGGCGCCAGTCATCGCGCGGCCTCCCCTGCCCCGGCCGCTGCCCCGCGCGCCGCCTCGGTGCCCGGCCCCGGCGCGGCTTGCTCGACGAAGTACTCGTCCAGGCTGAAGTACCGCTCGCCGGTATCGTAGAGCATGGTGACCGTGGTCGAGCCAGGACCGAGCGCGCGCGCCACCTCCAGCGCCACGTGCACGGCGGCGCCGGAGCTGATGCCGACCAGCAGGCCCTCCTCGCGGGCCAGGGCGCGCTTCATGTCGTACGCCTCGCGGTCGCCGATGGTGCGCACCTCGTCCACGACGCTGGCGTCGTAGTTCGCCGGCACGAAGCCCGCCGCCAGCCCCTGGATCTTGGTGGGGCCGCGCTCGCCGCGCGAGATGGTGGCGCTCTGCGCCGGCTCGACGGCGATGATCCGCACCCCGGGGCGCTCGCGTCGCAGCACCGCGCCGACCCCGCTCACCGTTCCGCCGGTGCCCACGCCGGACACGAAGGCCTCGATGCGGACGTCAGCGAGCGCGGCGAGGATCTCGCGTGCCGTCGTCTCGGCGTGGACGCGCGGGTTTTCGGGGTTGTCGAACTGCCCCGGCAGGAAGGCGCCGGGCGTGGCGGCGGCGATCTTGCGGGCCTCGGCGATGGCGCCATCCATCTGCAGCTCCGGCTCGGTGAGGACGACCTGGGCGCCGTAGGCCTCGAGGAGCTGGCGGCGCTCGAGGCTCATGCTCGCCGGCAGGGTCAGCACGCAGCGATAGCCCTTGGCGGCGCAGACGATGGCCAGCCCGATGCCGGTGTTGCCGCTGGTCGGCTCGACCACGGTGCCGCCGGGCTGCAGCGCGCCGGAGCGCTCGGCGGCCTCGACCATGGCCAGGCAGATGCGATCCTTCACCGAGCCGCCCGGGTTCTGCTGCTCGGCCTTGGCCAGCACCCGACCGCGCGGGGCGTCGCCGCCCACGCGGCGCAGCTCGAAGAGCGACGTGTCGCCGATGAGGTCGAGCACGCTGGAGACCACGCGCGGCGCGTCGGGGAGCGGAGGAAGTGCCATCGCTCAGATCACGTAGCTCGAACGCGCACGCGCGCGGTTCCTGGCGCCGAGCTCCGTGCCGCGCGTGCACACGTCGGCGATGCTCACCTGGTCGAAGCAGCGCTGCACGGCCGCCGCCAGCTCCCGGAAGACGGAGGCGGTGGCATCCGGCCCCACGCGCCCGGCGCGCGCCTCCTCGTCGTCGAGCACCGCCACCGGCCCCTCCAGCGCACGGATGACGTCGCCGACGCTGATCTCCGCCGCCGGCCGGGCGAGGTGGTAGCCGCCGCGCGGCCCCCGCTTGCTACCGATGAGGCCGGCCCGCTTCAGGTCCTGGAAGATCTGCTCGAGGAAGCGCGCCGGGATGGCCTCGCGCTCCGCGATCTCGCGGATCTGCGTGGGCTTGCCATCGTTGTGGAAAGCGATGTCGTAGAGCGCACGCACGCCGTAGCGTCCTTTGCTGGACAGCTTCACCCGGGGGGTGATTTGCATTCTCACATCGGAAAAGTCAAGTACGGCCCAGGCCGGATTTAGCGGGCGGCCCAGGCGATGCCCAGCGCGCTCACCTCGACGTCCCCCTTCTTGATGCCCAGGGCCCTCCGGATGACGCCGGCCTGCACGGACACCGCGCCGGCGCGCACCGCACCGACCTCGCCGTTCCTGAGCACGACGGCCTCGCGCAGCGCTTCATCCGCCTGGCCGAGCGCCAGGCGGGCGCGCTCGGCGCGGTCCTGGGCGCGGTCGTGATCGCGGGCCACGCGGCGGCCGAGCCGGCCACCGAGGACGCCGGCGATGGCCGCGCCGACCGCGCCGCCGCTGCCGCCGGTGGTGGCCTGGGCCGCGGCGAGGTCGGCCTCTGCGCGCGCGCGACGCTGCTCGAGCTTGGCGATCTTCGGCGCGTGCTCGAGCATCGCCTCGCGCTCCTCGACCGCCAGCCGGCGCTCCAGCTCCGCCGCGCAGCGTGCCAGGAAGGCATCGCTCGGTTCCTCGTCGCCGCGCACCAGCCCGAGGTCGGGGTGCGCTTCCACCTCCAGGGACACCGCCCGGTAGGCGTGTTCGCGGACCGCGCGCTCGGCGGCGTCGCGCCCCTTCTTGGTGGCGAGCGCGGCCGGAAGCGGTTGGTAGCGAGCGTCGAGCGGCGGCGTCGCCGGAGCATCTCCGCCGACACCTCCTCGGCGCGCGCCATGTCCGGCCGCCCATCGGGCGCGATGGGCGCGACCAGACGGAGCGAGCGCGTCCGCGCGGCACCGAGCTTGGCGTCGCGCGCGTGCACGACCACCGTGGCCGCCAGGTGCGGCGCGCAGCTCCACGCGTCCGTCGGCAGCGCGGGCGCAGGCCCGTGCCAGGTGGTCATCCCCGGCGGAGCCGGTGGCGCGCCCGGCGCGGTGGCTGCGACCTCGGCGGGCGGCACCGCCGGCGCACTCGCGGCGGGCGGCACCGCCGGCGCCGCCAGGCCGGCCGCCGCGTCGGTGGCGCGCGCGCCCGTCGAGAGGCGCGCCAGCTCGCGCCGCGGCATCGGCCCGCGCCGCCAGGACA
>JBBJMR010000528.1:0-3240 GCA_037720395.1 Polyangiaceae bacterium | reverse complement strand
AACCGAAGCGAGCCGGGCGCGTGAGGAGCGAGCAGCGGAAGCCTCCTGTAGTAGGCTGAGCAGCGCAGCGACGAGCCAGCCCGGCGCAGCGAGAGGATCGGCGCTCGTAGCAGGGTTTCAAACCGTTCGCTGCTCGGAGGGTCTCCGTCATGCGGTACCGATTCAGCGCCGCGATGGTGGCCGTCGCCCTCCCCCTCGCCGCCTGCTCGGGCGCGCCGGACGCCGGCTCCGACGAGACGGCCGCGCTCGGGCCCGGCGCCTCCGACGGCAGCGCCATCGAGCGTCCCTCGGCGCGCGTCCCGTTCCTCGGCGGCGCCTTCGTGACCTGGGCGGAGTCGATGCCTGTCGAGGTCGAGCAGGCGGTCGCGGGACGGCCCACGGATCGACCGGTGGTGGTCTGGGCCGGCCTCGACGCGGCCCACGCCGATGGCGCGGCCACCGCATGCAGCCCCGGCGGCGCCGAGGGCCAGCACCCGGCCCAGCCGCGCTGAGGCTTGATCCACCAGAGCGCGCCGGGCTCTCATGCGCCATGCAGACGCGATCTGTACTCACCGGCGCCGTGATCGCCGTGGTCGCCACCGCCTGCGGGCCGGGCGGGGTGACGGTCTACGATCCGAGCATCACGCCTCCGGCGCAGACGTCGCAGAGGTCGCAGACGTCGCAGACGTCGGCGAAGGCCCAGGGCGATGCCCCGGCGGCCGGCGAGATGACGCAGGACGCGCCCGAGATCAGCCGCTCCGCTGGAGAGGCAGGCGGCGTGGTGGTCTTCTGGCCGCGCGTCATCCCGCGCAGCGACGACGCCGAGACGCGCGCGCTGGCCGCGTCGGCGCAGGAGCGCGTGGTGGCCCTCGTGCGCCAGGCCCTCCCCGGCAAGCCGGTCGACGTGCGTCCGGAGCCAGAGCGCGTGTGCCCACAGGACGGCTGCGCGGCGATGACCGTCGGCCTGCTGCTCACACGCAGCAAGGACTCGTGCGCGGCGCTGGCGCTGGTCAGCCCGCCGGGCAAGAGCGCGTCCCGCATCGTGCCGTGGGTGGGAGACGCCACCGTGCACTCGGCCTCGGTGCCATTCCGGGAGCCACCGGAGAAGCACGTGAAGCTCGACGACCTGGTGCGCTGCAACAAGCTCGTCGAGGGCCTCGACAAGCGCCAGGACCCGGTGGCCGCCGAGATCCGCAGCGCCGCCGGTCGCTGAGGCGCGTGCGACATGCCCGGTGAACGCCCGGTGCGCGGCGGAACGGCGGACCCGCCGCCGGGCTGGCCGCTCGGGTTGCTGGCAGCCACCGGGCAGACACTCGAGGACCTGGCGTACTGCGGCAGCGCCGAGGTGGTCTTCGTCCGCTACCCGCGCGGCGCCAGCGCCGCCGAGCTCCTCGATGGGGTGGTGGCGCGCGCCCTGACCGCGGGCTTCGTGGTGGCCCGGCTCCCGGTGGGCACCGGCGCGGCCTTCGACGAGCTCGAGTCGCTGCTGCGCGAGGCGCTGCGCGTGATCGGCGCCGCGGAGACCTCGCGCGCGCGACGCGGCCTCGCGGCCCTGTTCGACGTCTTCGCCAGCCGTCACGGCCGCGCGGCGCCGCAAGAGATGGACGAGCGGCTCGGCGCCGCGCACCTCGACGGCGAGCTGGCGACGCTGGCGCGGCTCTGGATCGAGGGCCGCGGCGGACGCGCCGAGCACGCGCGCCTCGAAGGCTGGATCGCCGGCACCGAGCTGGGGCGCGCCGCGGCGCCGGAAGCGCGCGACGGCGCCCTGCCCGCCCTCTCGGCGCGCACCGCCAAGCGTGTCCTGGTCGAGGTGACGCGCGTGGTGCGCGCCCTGGGCTGGCGGGGCACCTTGCTGGTCGTCGAGGGCGCCGAGGCCATGGCCTCCCTGCCACCGGCGCGCCGGCAGGCGGCGTACACCGTCCTGCGCGAGCTGCTCGACAACGCCGACGGCGGCCGCGGCATGACCGCGGCGCTGGTGGTGGTGGCCGGATCGACCTCGCTGTTCACGGGACCGCGCTCCATCGGCTCGCTGCCGCCGCTGGCCGCGCGCGTGCTCCCCGACGAGACCCGCGGCGACGCGGCCGGCGGGGCCGACCACCGCCCGCGCACGGCGCCTCACCAGCCGTTGCTGGATGTCATTTCCGTCGATCTCGCGGTTCGCGGGCTCACCGCGCCCGAGCCGCACGTGCCCTCCGGTGAGGCCGGCGCGCTGGGCGACGTGGTGCGCGCCATGCGCGGCCTGCCACCGCTCCACGGCGCGCGCGCCGCCTCCGTCGGACAAGCGCGCATCGACGCCGCCGTCGAGGCCCTCTTCCAGCACAGCCGCGTCGATGGCTCGGTGTTCGCGCTGCTCACCGGGGCGTATGGCACCGGCAAGTCGCACGTCCTGGCGCACGTCGCCGAGCGCGCGCTGGCCGAGAGCCGACCGGTCCTGCGGCTGTCGCTGGAGCGCCTCGATGCAGATCTCGGTCATCCGGAGCGCCACCTGCGGCGCCTGCTCGAGCAGTCCACCGTCCCGCTGCGCCGCGGCGGCGGTGCGCCGAGCCGCTCCCCGCTGGAGCTATGCGCCGAATGGACGCTCTCGCCCACGCGCCGCGCGAGCTGGAGCGCGCGCTGCGCCTGCTGGCCGTCGACGACGGCGACGCAGCCGAGGCGGCGCAGCGCGCGCTGGCCATGCTCGAGCGCCCGGGAGCGCAGCCGGCGGCGGTGCTGCAGGCCTACCTCGGCGCGCAGGACCTGGGCAGCAAGGCCCCGGGACCGGCGGCGCGGCGCGACGCCTACGGGCGGCTCCTGCTCTGGCTGGCCCTGATCGAGGCGCTGGAGGGCGCGAGCTGTCCGGTGCTGCTCATCGACGAGGCGGAGAACCTCTACCGCGGTGGCGCCAGCCGGCCCGAGCGCCGCACCGCGCTGCGCGCCCTCTCCTTCTACTGCGGCGGGGCGCTGCCGCGCGCGGCGGTGGTGCTGGCCATCACCCCCGACGCGCTCGACGAGCTGCGCGCCGAGGCCCCCACCCAGCTCGATGACGTGGCCGAGCCGCGCACCCTGCTTGCCTGGGAGGACGCGAGCATGCTCTGCCGACGGCTGCGGCGGGCCAGGCCCCTGCCGGTGCCCCAGCTCGGCCCGAAGGAGCGGGCGGAGCTCGCCGAGCGCGTGCGCGGCGTCCACGAGGCGGCGCGCGGCGCGCGGGCCGACGGCGGCTGGAGCGCGTTCGTGGCGCAGCTGGCGACCACGGCCGCGACGCCGCGTGCTGTGGTGCGCCGC
>JBBJMR010000044.1:0-37521 GCA_037720395.1 Polyangiaceae bacterium | reverse complement strand
GAGCAGCCTGGTAGCTCGTCGGGCTCATAACCCGAAGGTCGTAGGTTCAAATCCTACCCGCGCAACCCGTAAGTGGCTGAACGTGTTTTGTTCGGCGCACCTGACCCGCTCTGAACCCACGGCCCGGCGATCGCTCGCTGGGTCGTTCCTCATTTGGGCAGCGACATGGGCCCTCGCATCGCAGGGAAGGCAGGCGCCACGTGGATAGGGCCGCGGACGTGGGCCGCCTGACCTTCGGCATCAACGTGACGCTCGACGGGTGCTGCGATCATCGGGAGGGAATCCCGGACGACGAGCTGCACGACCACTTCACGCAGCTCATCGGAGCCGCAGGGGCGCTGCTCTACGGTCGCACCACCTACGAGCTCATGGAGAGCCACTGGCCGGCGGTGGCGCGCGACGACAAGGCCTCGCCATCGGACAGGGAATGGGCGCGCAAGCTGGAGGACATCCCGAAGTACGTGGTGTCGGCTTCGCGCCGCGACTTCCCGTGGAGCAACAGCTTCCACGTCGAGGGGGACCTGAAAGAGGCGGTGACGCAGCTCAAGGAGAGGACCCCGCAAGGCGTGCTCGTGGGCAGCCCGATGCTCGCCACCGCGCTCGAACGGCTCGGGCTGATCGACGAGTACCACCTCGTCGTCCATCCGGTCCTCGCGGGCCACGGGCCGCGCCTGTTCCAGGGCCTGCAGCACCCGCGACACCTCGACCTCCTCTCGACGACGCGGCTGAAGTCCGGCATCGTGGCCATGCATTACCGGCGCAAGGAGGGATGATCGCCGATGACTTCGGGCGCGAGCCCGACGATCACGCAGACGCAGCGCAACGCGCGACGCGCACCGCCTCCCGCTTCTTCCCCGTCGCCGCGAGCACCCGCCAGATGCCGGACACGCCCGGGATCATCGGCAACAGCGCCGTGTACATCCCGGGGAAGTAGTAGCGGCCGGTGGCGTGCACCCAGTAGTTCGGCATGGCCGCCACGATTGTGCCGTTGGCGAACGTCGCCGCGATCGGCGACAGGACCTCCCACCACCGCGAGCCCACGCACGCGGCGTCGGTTCCTGGAGCGCGGGCCACGTCGCGGCTGGGCCCTGGTCGCGGAGAAGATCCGCGATGGCCAGCGCCGGGGCGAGCTCCGCGCCCACGTCGACGCCGAGCGCGCTGCGCGGCTGCTCGTCTCCGGCCTGGGCTTCCAGACGCTGCTGCTCTCCAGGAGTGGCCCCGCCGGTGACGTCGAGGAAGCGCTCCGCGAGGCGATGAAGACGGTCGCAGCGCTGCTGGAGCGGTGAGGCGCGGTCACCCACCGCACGGGAGCGCGTCCTCGCCGGCGGGCTTGCAGGTGATGGGGTCGAACGGCGCCCACCGCTTGCCAAGGCGAATGGGGTCGTCGATGACCAGCACGACACGTTTGCCGTCGACGTCGACCTCGCCGCGCACGTTGCGCAGGTGGCGCAGGGCGGGGCACGCCTCGTCGTCCGAGCTCTGGCGCTCGGAGCCGCCCATGGCGGAGATCACGCGGACGCGCGCGCCTCGGAGCACCGCGCTGCAGGAGGTGCGGCTCCGGGCCAGGCTCGCCTCAAGCCTGGAACCTGCGAAGCCGCCGCCTTCGCGCCGAGGACATGCCTCGGTGGACCTCGCCGGCGCTCGGCACCAGGCGCCGCAGCGCGTCCGGATCACTGGATCGCAGCGCCTCGACCACCGCCGCCACCAGCTGCTCGGCCGTCGCCGGCGCCTCCGTCGCGCCCTCGGTGGGCGCCTCGGTCGCCTCCGCCGCGGGGGCCGCCGACGCCGCCTCCGTGCGGCGCGGCGATGGCCGCCGCGAACCCCGCCGGACCACCGCTCGACGAGGACCCGCACCCGGCGATCAGGAGCACCGCCACGCCCCACCCTCGGGTCGAAGGCAGCCCGGCGAGACGCGTCACCCACCGATTCTGTGCCCCGCGCGAGTCCCCCGCAAGGCGCCTTGCAGGCGACGGCCCGATGGAACGGGGTGTCCCCCTGCGTAGAGGACGAGGGCCCAGGCGCGTTCACCCGGGCTGGAGATCCCTTCTGCCGTGAGACAGTTCCTCGTCCAGTGTCAGCCGCTGTTCCAGGGAATCACCCTGCTGGCGGGCATCTACATGCTGCTGGTGTCATTCGGCGTCCTCCGGGCGTCGAAGGATCCCGAAGTGGACGCTCGCTGGAGGCGAGAGCGCGCGCCCCTGCTCCGGGTCGCCGCGATCGTGATGGTCGTCGCCTCGCTGGTGGGGCTCCTGCTGACGCTTGCGCCGCCAGCCTGGCTAGGCTGACGGCTCCTCCGCGCCGAGGGACGGCATCCGCGCCCGCGTCACTTGGCGCGCGTGGCCACACCTGCGGCCGCGCCGGCGACGAAGCCGCTCCACGCGCGCTCTCGTGCGTCCCAGCTGCGCTCGCGGGCGTCGCTGTCGAGCTCCGCATCGAGCGCGAGCCGCTTCAACTGGACCGCCTGGAGGAGCGTCCACGCTTCGCCGCGGTCGAACCATGTTCCGTGTGACCCGCACACGTCGAGCTGCACGCGCACGCCCTGCCGCCCCTCGTCGGTCAGGTAGCGCTGGAGCGGCGCGCGACACGCGGGGCAGGCCATCGATCCACCCGAGGTCGCGGGTTCGCGATAGCCCTGCGCCCTCCCGGCCGCCGGAGCGGGCGGGGCTTCGATGGCGCGGATCGCCTCGCGGGCGGCGTCGGAGAGCTCGCCGCTGACGAGGAGCTGGCAAGCTCGGTTGTCGAGCCAGACGCCGAAGCATCCACCGCATTCACCGAGCTTGCCCTCCGGAACGTCACGGACAACGAGCTCGAACCCGCAGCGCGGACAGGGGACGCCTTGCGACATCCCGGCAGCATAGCGCCCTCGGCGCTCCATCCGGGGACCGCCCGCGCGTGCCAGCAGTCACGATCTCGCCGCCCGCCGCTCGCGCCACCGCGCGACCGCCGGGCGTGACCAGGCGACGACCAGCCGATAGGCGATCCACGCAGGCGCCCCGAAGACCGCCGCCACGCGCAAGCACAGCGCCGCCGCACCGACGGCGGCCACGCCGAACCGGACCCCGCTCGGCGCGATGAGCCCCTCGTCCTCGCTGGTGGCCACGAACACCGCGCGGAGCACGAGGTACGCGAGCACCACCACCACCGGCCCGCCGAGCAGCTCGAAGACCGCCCGCCTCCGATAGACCTGACGGCGAGCCTCGCCGCTCACGGCGCTCGCTCCGGCCCGGAGGCCAGCACCGCCAGCAGCAGCGCATTGCCGATCGGTCCACCGGTCGTGAAGCGGGCGCGCTCCTCCCCGCCGGCGCGCATTCCGAACAGCTCGGTGGTGCGGAACAGTCGCGTGAACGCCACCTCGTCGCCCGTCGCGCGCGCCGGCGCCAGCGCGAAGCCCGTCGCCGACACCGACACCCCGAGGAGCACCGGCCCGCTGTCGATGTCCCCCGAGCCGCTGTGGCCCTCGGCGTACTCGCGGATGGCGCCGAAGCCCAGCCACGTCGATTCGTGCCGGAGCACACCCGCGGCGAGCCGATCGGCGACGGCACGGTCGGCAAAGCCCGCGAAGTAGGCCGCCAGCGCGGTGCCCGATCCGCGCGGCGCGTCGTGCGCCTTGCCGTCGCGCGCGCCCATGCGCTGGATGACCAGCCCGCTGGCGGCATCGATCTGCACGGCGGCCACCCGCTCCGCCCAGTGTGCCAGCACACGCCGGTGATCGACGCCGGTGACGCGCGCGCGCCCGTGCACGGCGATGGCCGCGGCCACCGCGGCGACGTCGGTGGGGTAGGCCTCACCCGGATAGGTCTCGATGAGGCCGGTCGCCGAAGCCAGCAGCCGCCGCTCGTAGGCGGCGATCAGGGCGTCGTGCTGCGCGGTCACCGCGGGCGAGAGGCGCACGCCCAGCGAGCGCGCCATCCCCACGGCCAGCGCGGCGTACGCCAGGTATGCGTGTCCGTGACCGCCGGCCACGCCGGCCACCGCGTCCTCCCCTCCCCAGGCGCGCGTCCCGAACTCTCGCATCTCCGGCAAGAAGGACTTCTCCGCCGCGCGCGCGGTCACCGGCCCGTAGCGCGGGAGCAGCTCGGGATGCGCCAGGCACACCTCGGCCAGCCCCAGCGCGGTCATCTGGTGGGTGACCAGCGCCCACTCGCCCGCGAAGCGATCACCCGGCGCCCCGCCCGGGGTCCGCGCCCGATCGTCGCGCGCCTCGAAGGCCACCAGCTCCTCCGCCAGCGCGCGCTGCACGCCGACGTCGCCGCGCAGGAACGCGCCCGCGTCGCGGCCGCACCACAGCCTGGGGACGGTGCTGACGACCACGCACGCCGCCAGCACGCCGAGCAAGCGCGGCAGGATGGCCAGCCATCGGTCGGTGCCAGGCGAAGACGTGGGCGAAGGATAGCGCGGACCGAGCCCCCCGAGGCGGAGGCTGGCTACGGCGCCGGCCTCGCCTCGACGATGTACTGATCGGGCAGCGCGATCGCCGACACCTTCGCCGTCAGCCCGGCTGCCGCCAGGTCCGCCGCGATCGCTTCGGGTGCCAGCCGATGCTGCACCGGCGGCCCGCGACGCGCCTGCAGCGTGAAGTCCACGACCAGCAGCTTGCCCCCGGGCCGCAGGGCGGCGCCCAGGTCCCGCGCGTACGCCACGCGGTCGCCGAGGTGGTGCCACACGTCCACGACCAGGATGCGGTCGACGCTGTGCGGCGCCAGCCCGGACACCGCCTGCCCGGCCCGGACGGCCCGCATGTTGCCAAGCTGCTCGCGGCGCGCGCGCTCGTCCAGGTAGCGCACCATGTCCGGCTCCACGTCGGTGGCGATGACCTCGCCCTGCGGAACGGCGCGCGCCAGCCGCACCGAGAAGTACCCCGTGCCCGCACCGACGTCGGCCACGACCATCGCCGGCCCGAGCTCCAGCGCGCGCAGCACCTCGTCCGGGCGCTGCCACACGTCGCGCTCCGGGTCGTCGAAGACCTTGGCCCACTCGTTCGCATCGGCGAAGCGGTGGTGCATCCCGCCGCCGTCGTGGTCTGCGTGCGCATGGGCATGCGAGTGGCCGGCGCCATGCGCGTGCGCCGCATCCTGGTGGTCGTGCTGGTCTGCCGGCGGACCATCGGGCGGCGTCGGCGCCGACCCGCAGGCCGTGAGCAGCATCGCTGCGAAGAACATCGTGCTCGAGCGCCGCATCCATCCTCCCGGGCCAGACATCGCGCCCGCGTCGTAGCACCAGAAGTTCCTGAACACCCGTGACGAGGGCCGCAGGCCCGCGCTAGGTCGGCCGCAGCTGCGACCAGGCCGCCTCCACGCGGAGCTCGCGGGCGCCGTCGTCCAGATAGTCGAGCTCCAGCCGTGGGCCGCCCAGCGCCACCAGGGCCTGGACGTCTTCCAGTTGCCGGGCCGAGCCGCCGCCGAGCGCGGACCATTCGAGCTTGCTGAGGATCACATCCTCGATGGTCGCGACGAACACCTCCATGCCGAGCAGCTCGACGGGGCGACGGCGATCGAACTCGCGCCTCGAGAAAGGCCGGGAGCGCAGCGGCACGATGTCGATCTTCCAGCCGGTGGTCTTGTCGATGATGTTGAACATCGAGCCATGGCGAACCGCATCGGCGGCGGCGTCCTCCGATGCGTAGAAGCGCTCGGGAGGAAGAGACCGGACCAGCTCCCGGAGGCGTCCCTCCCCGGCCCGAACGACCACAGCGCAGTCCTGCGTGGCACGCGCGCGCCCATGTGCCAGCGCCGCCACCGAGCCCACGACCATGTAGTCGACGCCCAGCGCCCCGAGGCGCTCCAGGATGGCGCGCAGCGCGGCTACCAGGTCGTCGCTCATGGCTCCAGCAGCGGCATCCCCGGCCTCGCGGCGCGGTAGAGCAGGTCACCCCACAGCAGCCGCGCCAGCGCCTCCTCCACGGCCTCCGGTGCGTACTCGGGATGTCGCATGCGGATGCCGGCGCGCATCATCTGTCGCGCGAACAGCGACAGCTTGATGCCCTCTTCCAGGCGCTGCTCCATGGTCATCGAGCGCAGCCGCTCGAGGACGATGCGCTGCGCCTCGGGCGAGGTGTCGCGGTCCATGCCCTGGGTATACGCGATGCGACGAGAGGCGGCGAGGCGCTGACCGGAGCTCGCACGCCGCCGGCGCGACCTGCTCGTAGGCGGCAGAACCAGCCTCGCCGGCTCCTGCGCGGCCTGATCGGCCAACGGTTTGGCCCGCTCGGCCAGTGCACCACCGCCGCCGGAGCACCAGGGTGCCACCCCAGCGTGCACCCCACCACCCTCCGCTCCTCCTCCTTCGGCCGGCTCGCCGCGCTCCTCCTCCTCTGTTGCACCGGCGCCCTGGGCTGCGGAGGCAGCGGCGACGACGACGACGACGGCGGCCCGCAGGGCCAACCCAGGCTGGGCCCCAGCTTCGAAGCGGGCCCGTTCACCGTGGCGCCCGGCGAGGAGCTGGTGATGTGCACCTACGTCCGCGCGGACACCGACACGGAAGAGGACGTCACCGTCTTCACCACCGAGCAGACGCCCGGCGGCCACCACCTCATCGTCTACACCGTCGACCACGCCGTCGACCTGCCGCCCTCCCCCTGCAACCAGGGCGGCCAGCCGGGATGGAGCCAGATCCTGGTGACCCAGATCGAGCACGACGAGCAGGCCTTCCCCGCGGGCGTCGGCTTCCACGTGGCGGCGCACCAGCAGTACGTCATGGAGACGCACTACATCAACACCACCGCCGATCCGCTCACGGTGAGCAGCGGCTTCGGCGTCACCTATGGCGCGCCGGGCACGGTGACCGAGAGGGCCGCGACGTACTTCTTCGGGACGATGAACATCGACGTCGCCGCGAACGCGGCCGGCTCCTCGTCGGCGACGTGCAAGCCGCCCGAGCCGATGACCCTGCGGACGATGTTCGGCCACGTGCACCGCTGGGGCACGGGCGTGGATGTGGCGCTGGCGCGCGCCGGCGGCGCCGAGGAGGACGTCTACCAGTCCGACCGCTGGGAGGACCCGCCCATCGCGCGCTTCGAGGACGGCCTGGAGCTCGGTGCCGACGACGCCCTCCGCGTCGCCTGCGACTGGCAGAACGGCAGCGCCGCCAACCTGCGCTACCCGCACGAGATGTGCTTCGCCATCGGCTACTACTGGCCCGCCGAGGCCGGCCTCATCTGCGTGTCCGGCGGCCGCAAGGACGAGTGCGACTGCCGCTATCAGGGCGACGAGGGCAGCGGCCCGGGCGGCGCCAAGGTCGAAGTGAGCATCCGCCGCATGGAGGAGATCGACGGCGCGGGCGGCCCGCTCGACACCGGCGCGCCCATCTACTGCGCGATGTTCATCGAGGACGACTGGGCCGGGATCACGCCGGAGGAGGGGGCGCAGCCACGCTATTTCCGCGACGTCATCGATCAGCCGATGCCCGGCGGCGACCACGCCCTCGAGCTCGCCTTCCAGGACGTGACGCCGGGCGACTACAAGCTCACGTGCATCATGGACACCATCGGCGGCGGCTGGCTCCCCGGCTCCGGCGACGTGCTCTCGCTGAACGCGGCCGACGTCCACGTGGAGGCCGGCAAGACCGCCGAGGCCGAGGTGCTGATCGACTTCGCCTTGCCCTGATCGTGCGCGGCCGCTCGCTGGCGAGCCTGCATGGGCCCGCCACCGGGCGGCGCGCTCCAGGTCCTGGCGCGAAGGGCGCGCACCGCGCCTCGCCGAAGAATCGGCGCGCCGGCGTATCCTTGCGGCCCGCGACGACGTCTCCACCGAGAGGCGCCCTCGCGCCGCACGGAGACCCCATGGCCCTGACGCTCTACTACCACCCCATCGCGTCCTTCTGCTGGAAGGCGCTCATCGCGCTCTACGAGACGGGCACCCCGTTCCACCCGGTGCTGGTCGACCTCGGCGACGCGGCATCCCGCGCAGCGTTCGCCAAGGTCTGGCCGCCGGCGAAGTTCCCCGTGCTCCACGACCCGGAGAGCGGCCTGCTCGTGCCGGAGTCGTCGATGGTCATCGAGTGGCTGGCGGAGCACCACACCGGCGAGGCGTCGCTGCTCCCCGCCGACGCCGACCTGGCACGCGAGACGCGCCTCCAGGACCGCTTCTTCGACAACTACGTGCACGTGCCGATGCAGAAGATCGTCGGCGACAGGATCCGCCCCGCGGACAAGAAGGATCCCCTGGGCGTGGAGGAGGCGCACCGGACGCTCGACATGGCAGTGGACATGATCGAGGCGCGCATGGCCGGCAGGCGCTGGGCGGTGGGCGAGTCCTTCACCATGGCCGACTGCGCCGCCGCGCCGGCGCTGTACTACGCCAACCGCGTGCACCCCATCGGCGCGAAGCACCCCAGCACGCTGGCCTACCTCGAGCGCCTGCTGCAGAGGCCATCGTTCGCTCGCGTCCTGGCCGAGGCCGAGCCGCTGATGCACCTCTTCCCCGGCTGACCGCGCGGTCGCCTGGCAGCTAGAGCAGCGAGGCAATGGCCGCCGCGGCGCGCGCAGCGCCGCGGGCATCGATGCCGGTGCTCGGCGCGGGGCGCCCGAGCTCCTCGACCATCGCCGCCGCGATCGCCTCCGGGCCCGCTGTCGCGAAATCCATGCAGCGCCCCGCACCGAAGCGCTCCAGTCGGTGGCGCACGTGGAAGGTCTGCTCGAAGTGATGCTGGAGCGGGAAGTACAGGAAAGGCCGGCCGTTGACGGCGAGCTCCATGGTCGTGGTCAGCCCACCCTGAACCACCGCCAGGTCGCAGGCCGCCAGGTGCCGGAAGAGCTGGTCCACACAGGGCAGCAGCTGCAACCTCGGCGAGGCCGGAGCGGGCAGTGAACGCGGATCGATGCGCGGCCCGCAGACCACCACCATCCGCAGGGCGGGCATTGGCCGCAATTCGCGGTGGCCCGGTTGTCAAGGCTGTCCCGGGTAGCCCTGACGAGGCCCTCGTTGGAGCACGAGTCTGTCGCTACAGTGCTGGATCAGGGGATGGGGAGATGAGGACGTCACCCGACGACGACGAGCCGAGGCAGCACGCAGGACCGCAGCCGGGGCCGCCCAGGTGAGCGACCCGCCCAAGGTCACCAGCGCGTCCACGGAGATCTCCTGGAGCCTCGAGCAACGCCTGGCGCATGTTCGCTACACGCGTGGCGCGATCCTGAACAGCAAGGACGGCGACTTCCTGGTCGAGGCGCTCGCCGGCTGGATCGGAGCCGACGGCCAGCCGTTCGGCGTGCTCGCCGACGCCGCCGGTCTGCAAGGGACCGAGGCCGCGTACCGCGCCAAGGCCAGCGGCTTCTTCCGACAGCACCGCGGCGCAGCCTTCATCGCGCTCATCAACGTGGGTACGGTGATCGGGGTCGTGGTCGAGCTCTTTCGCGTCGGAACCGGAATCGGCTTGAAGACGTTTGGCAGCGAGGCCGCGGCGCGAGCCTGGCTGCGCACCAAGGGCATCGCCGCGTGACCGGCCCGCCCTCGTTCGACGACATCTTCGCGGTCATGTCCGCGGCGTCCGTGGGAGACCTGGCGGCGCGGGTGGCCCTGCCCGACGGCGCCCGGCTCGACGATACGGCGACGAAGTTCGCCATCGCGCTGAACATCCTGCTCGACGACCTGGCTCTGCGCACTGCCGAGGGTGAGCGCGAGCTGGCTGCCCGGCAGCGCATCGCCGACCGGCTCCGCATCCTGGCCGAGGCGGCCCACGAGTTCGCCACCGCCGCCGACGATCTCGAGCGCCTGCTCGACGTCGTGGCCCGTCGGCTCGGCGGATCCCTGGGTGACCTGTGCGGCATCCGGCTCCTCACCGAGGACGGTGAGTGGCTGGCGTCGGTCGGCGCCGTCTACCACCGCGATCCCGAGCTGCTGGCGCTGGCCCGCGAGGGCGCAATGGTCGAGCCTCGACGCGTGGGCGAAGGAATGTCGGGTCGAGTCGCGGCCACCGCGCAGGCGCTGGTGGTCTCCATGGGCAGCGCCGCGGAGTTCGCCGCATCCGCGGAGCCCAGGTACCGGCCCTTCCTGGAGCGCCTCGGGATCACCACCGCCATCGCCGTGCCCCTGGTCTGCCGGGGGCAGGTCATCGGCGTGGCCAACCTCGTCCGCAACAGCCCCGACGACCCCTACGACGAGGACGACCTCCGCTTCGTCCAGAGCATCGCCGACCACGCGGCGCTGGCCATCGGGAACGCGCGCTTGTACGCCGCCGAGCGCAGCGCGCGAGACGCCGGGGAGACCGCGACCCGAGCGCTCCGCGAAGCGCAGGCCCGCTTCGCCGGACTCTCCGGGTCCGGCATCATCGGCATCCTCGTCGCCACCCTGGATGGCAAGGTCACCGAGGCCAACGATGCGCTCCTCGACCTGGTGGGCTATTCGCGCGAAGAGATCCTGTCGGGGAGCGTCGCCTGGCGGGCGCTGACACCCCCCGAGTGGCGCGACGTCGATGCGCGCGCCATCGAACAGCTCCGGACCACGGGGATCAGCGGGCTGCGCGAGAAGGAGTACATCCGCAAGGATGGCAGCCGCGTGCCGGTCCTCCTCGGCACCGCGCTGCTCGAGCGCGAGACCACGGAGAGCATCTCCTTCGTCCTCGACATCACCGAGCGCAAGGAGGCGCAGCAGAGAGCGCGCCTGGCGGCCATCGTCGATTCGTCCGACGATGCCATCGTGAGCAAGACGATGGAAGGCGTGATCACCAGCTGGAACCGCGGCGCGGAGCGGCTGTTCGGCTACTCCGCGAACGATGCCATCGGCAAGTCCATCTCCCTCATCATGCCGCCCGGGCACGAGAGCGAGCTGGCGACGATCCTGGCCACGACGGGCAGGGGCGAGGTCCGGCGCTTCGATACGGTCCGGCTGCGGCAGGACAGGCGGCCGATCGATGTCTCGGTCACCATCTCGCCGATCCGGGACGCATCCGGCCAGGTCACCGGCATCTCGAAGGTGGCGCGCGACATCACCGATCGCAAGCGCGCCGAGGAGGCGCTGGCGCGCGCCAAGGACCGGGCAGAGTCTGCGAACCGCGAGCTGGAGGCCTTCAGCTATTCGGTCGCGCACGACCTGCGCGCGCCCTTGCGGGGGATGATCGGCTTCGCCCAGCTCCTGCTCGATGGTTACAGCGACAAGCTCGACGCCGAGGGACAGGACTGGCTCCGGCGGATCCGGCTCAACGCTCGGAAGATGGCTGACCTCATCGACGGGCTCCTGTCGCTGGCGCGATTGTCACGCGGCGATCTGAATCCGACGCGCGTCGATCTGTCCGCGCTCGCGCTGGAGCAGGCCGCGCAGCTCGCAGCAGCGGAACCGGAGCGCGCCGTGGACGTCCGCATCCAGCCGCAGCTCTACGCCGAGGCGGACGCACGCCTGGCGCGTGCTCTGCTCGATAACCTGCTCTGCAACGCCTGGAAGTTCACCGGCAAGGCAGCGAAGGCACGCATCGAGGTCGGAATGATCGAGCAGGACGCGGCGCCGGTCTTCTTCGTGCGCGACAACGGCGCCGGGTTCGACATGGCCTTCGCCGGCAAGCTCTTCGGAGCCTTCCAGCGCCTCCACAGCGGGGACGAGTTCCCGGGCACGGGCATCGGCCTGGCGACCGTGCAGCGCATCGTGCACCGCCACGGGGGACGGATCTGGGCCGAAGGGGCCGTCGACGGCGGGGCCACGTTCTTTTTCACCTTGCCGGCAGCGACAGGTGCTCGAAGGTAACGCCGTGGAAAAAGTGATCCTGCTCGTCGAGGACAACGAGAGCGACGAGAAGCTGACCCTCCTCGCCTTCCGCAAGACGGGCGTGGCGAACGACATCGTCGTCCAGCGCGACGGGGCCGCGGCGCTCGCCTACATCTTCGAGACCGGAGAGTTCACCGGGCGGACGGGCGGGCTCCCCACCGTGGTCCTGCTCGACCTCAACCTGCCCAAGATCGACGGGCTGGAGGTGCTGCGTCGCATCCGCGCCGACGAGCGCACCAGGTTCCTGCCGGTGGTGGTGCTCACGGGGTCCAAGGAGGACGAGGACGTGCTCAAGAGCTACGAGCTCGGCGCCAACGCCTACGTCCGGAAGCCGGTGGAGTTCTCGCGGTTCGCGGAGGCCGCCAGGACGCTGGGCCTGTTCTGGCTCCTCCTGAACGAGCCCGCTCCGGGTACAAGCTCCCGGTGAGCCAGCCCCTGAACGGCAGCAACACCCGACCGCCCCGCGTCCTGGTCGTCGGCGCCACCGGCCAGCTGGGCCGGAAGATCGCGCTCGAGCTGGTCGGCGCGCGGCGCTCGGTCGTGCGGGTGACCTATCGGGAGGGCACGAACACCGGCGCGGTCGAGGCGCTGCGCGAGGCGGGGGCAGAGCTCGTCCCCGCTGACCTCACCGACCCCGCCTCGCTGGCGCGCGCCTGTCACCAGGTCGACGTGGTGGTGTCGGCGGTGCAGGGCCTGCGCGAGGTGATCGTCGACGGGCAGACGCGCCTGCTCCGTGCGGCGGAGGAGGCTGGCGTCGCGCGCATGATCCCCTCGGACTACGCGCTCGACTTCTTCAAGACCGACGAAGGGAGGAACCGCAACCTCGATCTCCGGCGCGAGCTGGCCGGCGTCCTCGACCCATCCCCGGTCCGCGGCACCTCGCTGCTCTGCGGTGCATTCATGGACCTCTTCGCCTACGGGGCGATGGGGCCGGACCGCAAGACGGGCGTCTTCCGCGTCTGGGGAGATCCCGATCAGCCGTCCGACTTCACCCTCACCGACGACGTGGCCAGGTACGTGGCCGCGGTGGCGCTCGATCGCCAGGCGCCGCGCGTGGTGCGCGTGGCCGGAGACACCCGCTCTGCCCGGGAGATCGCCGCCATCTTCGAGGAGGTGCGCGGCAAGCCGGTGAAGCTCCAGTCGGCGGGCACCCTGGAGGCGCTGGACCGCACCATCGAGAGGCTGCGCGCCGAGGACCCGGCGGAGGCCAACCGTTCCCGATGTGGCAGCGGCTCCAGTACGCGCGACATGCAGAGCGGGCGCGGGCGCCTGTCGCCGCTCGACAACGCGCGCTACCCCTCGGTGCAGCCGGTCGACCTGCGCACGCTGCTCGCACGCGCCTTCGCCCAGCGCTGAGGCGGTGCTATCCCGCGGCGTGTCGCGCGAGGCCTTCGTCCTGGAGCACACCGCGCCGGCCTCGCCGACGCTGGTCCCGGAGATCGAGCTGCGCCTGGCGACCGAGGTCACGCCGCTCTGGGCCGCCACCCAGGACTGGCTCGACGCGCGCGGCGTCGAGCCTCCTTACTGGGCGTTCGCGTGGGCCGGTGGCCAGGCCCTGGCGCGCTTCGTTCTGGACCGCCCGGAGCTGGTGCGCGGGCGTCGCGTCGTCGACTTCGCCACTGGCAGTGGGCTGGTGGCCATCGCCGCGGCGTACGCCGGCGCCGGCTCGGTGCTGGCGCTCGACGTCGACCCGCTGGCAGTGGCGGCGGCGCGCATCAACGCCGCCCGCGCGGGCGTGGCCATGACCGTGGTCGGCGCCGACCGCGTCGGCGACGCGCTCGAGGACGCGGACGTGCTGCTCGCCGGGGATGTCTTCTACGAGGCGGCCGCGTCGGCGCGCTTCTCGGCCTGGTTCGGGCCCTGGCCGGCACCGGCAAGGATGTGGTGGTCGGCGACCCCGGCCGCACCTACGTGCCTGCCGACCTCGAGGCGCTGGCGACGTACGAGGTGGCCACCTCCCTGGAGCTCGAGGGCTCGAGCGTGCGCACCACCGTCGTCGCTCGCTTCGCGGCGCCGCTCGGGCGCCGCGGTCACCGCTTGCCGAACATCGCCCCGTACGCCGCCTCGTCGAAGCCCACCAGCACGTCGTTCTCTCCGACGAGCACCGGCCGCTTCACCAGCTTGCCGTCGCGCGCGAGCCAGCCGAGCAGGTCGCCGTCACTGGCCGCGTCGACCTTGTCCTTGCCCAGCGCGCGGTAGCTCAGGCCACTGGTGTTCAGCCACTTGCGGATGGGGCGCCCGCTGGTGGGCACCCAGCTGGCGAGCTCCTCCGCGCTCGGCGGTCGCTCGACGATGGCGCGTACGTCGACATCGACGCCATGGTCGGAGAGCCAGCGCAGAGCGCGCTTGCAGGTCGAGCAGCCGGCGTAGGACAGGACAAGCGGCTTCTGGGCCATGCTCCGGTCTACCACGCCGGCGCGCTAACCTCCCGGCCCGATGACGCACCCCTTCCCCCCGCCCGCCGTCCCCACGGTGGCCATCGTCGGTGAGACCGCTCGCTTCCCCGTGCGGCGCATCCTCTGCGTCGGCCGCAACTACGCCGCCCACGCGCGCGAGATGGGTCGCGATCCGGACCGCGAGCCGCCCTTCTTCTTCGCCAAGCCGGCCGACGCCGTGGTCGACGCCGGCGCCGAGCTCGGCGCGCGCATCCCCTACCCGCCGCTGACCTCGAACCTCCACCACGAGGTCGAGCTGGTGGTGGCCATCGGCAAGGGCGGCAGCGACATCGCCGCCGCCAGCGCGCTCGCTCACGTCTTCGGCTACGCCGTCGGCTTCGACCTCACCCGCCGCGATCTGCAGAACGCCGCCAAGGACAAGGGCCAGCCCTGGGAGTGGGGCAAGGGCTTCGACCGCTCCGCGCCCGTAGCTGCCATCCATCGCGTCACCGACGTCGGCCACCCGAGCGAGGGCCGCATCTGGGCCGAGGTCGACGGCAAGCTCGAGCAGGAGGGCGACCTGCGCGATCTCACCTGGCCCGTCGCCGACGTCATCGCCATCGCCAGCACGTCGATGGCCCTGGCCCCGGCGACCTGATCTTCACCGGCACGCCGTCCGGCGTCGGCCCCATCACCCCGGGGCAGACGGTGCGCGGCGGCGTGGCCGGCCTGGGCGACGTCGCGATCACCGTCGGCGTGCGATGACCCGCGTCGCCGTCGTCGGCCCCGGCGCCATCGGGGGCATGCTCGCCGCCTGGCTGGCGCAGGTGAACACCCTCCTGACCGAGCGTTGAGCTCGACCCGCCAGCACGTCAGCCGCCGCGCTTCCCTCGCTCGAACACATCCATCAGCGCGTCCGCGGCAACGGGCGCGGTGATGCGGCCGGCCACGACGTCGGCCTCCTTCTCTGCCAGGAGGCGCTGCACGCCCGCGTCCTCGCGGAACCGCCGCTCCAGCCGCTCGCCGATCAGCGACCACATCCAGTCCCGCTGCTGCTCCGCACGCATGGCCGCGAGCTCCCCCGAGGCCCCCAGCGTCGCGCGGTGCTCCTCGACGAGCGCCCACAGCGCGTCGAGCCCCTCGCCGGTGAGCCCGGACACCGCCACCGCGCGCACCTCCCAGCTCGGCCGCCGCCGCGGCAGGTAACGCAGCGCCGCGCGCAGATCGCCGAGCGCCACCCGCGCCCGCGCTGCCCCCTCGCCGTCGCTCTTGTTGACGGCGATGGCGTCGGCCAGCTCCAGCACGCCCTTCTTGATGCCCTGCAGCTCGTCGCCGGAGCCCGGCAGCGCCAGCACCAGGAAGAAGTCGACCATCTGCGCGACGGCCGTCTCGCCCTGCCCCACGCCCACCGTCTCCACCAGCACCACCTCGAAGCCCGCGGCCTCGCAGAGCAGCATCGTCTCGCGCGTCCTCCGCGCGATGCCGCCCGGCGACAGCCCGCTCGGCGAGGGGCGGATGAAGGCCGCGGCCTCGAGCGAGAGGCGCGCCATGCGCGTCTTGTCGCCGAGGATGCTCCCGCCGGAGACGCTGCTCGTCGGATCGATGGCCAGCACCGCCACCTTCTTGCCCTGCGCCACCAGGCGCATCCCGAGCTCGTCCACGAAGGTGCTCTTGCCCACCCCGGGCACGCCGGTGATCCCCACCCGGCGCGCGTTGCCCGTCCGCGACAGCAGGCGCGCCAGCAGCTCCTGGGCCAGCGCCGCATCGTCGCCTTCGCGGCTCTCGACGAGGGTGATGGCCTGGGCCAGGACGCCGCGATCGCCACCGAGCACGCCGCGCTGGTAGTCGTCGACCGACAGGCGCGGCCGCTTGCGCGTCACGGGCTCGCTTCCAGCCGATCGAGCAGCGAGCCGGCCGCCTCGGCGATGACCGTGCCCGGACCGAAGATCTCCACCGCGCCGGCGGCGCGCAGCGCCGGATAATCGTCGGGCGGCACCACGCCGCCGACGACCACCAGGATGTCCGTCCGACCGAGCGCGGCCAGCGCTGCGCGCAGCGCCGGCACCAGGGTCAGGTGCCCGGCCGCCAGCGAGCTGGCGCCGATGACGTGCACGTCGTTCTCCACCGCGGCACGCGCCGTCTCCTCGGGCGTCTGGAAGAGCGGGCCGATGTCGACGTCGAAGCCGAGGTCGGCGAACGCGGTGGCGATCACCTTCTGCCCACGGTCGTGGCCGTCCTGCCCCATCTTGGCCACCAGGATGCGCGGGCGGCGCCCCTCGCGGGTCAGGAAGGCGTCGATGCGCGCGCGCAGCGAAGCGATGGCCGTCGAGCTCTCGCCCACCTCGGCAGCGTACACCCCGGCGATGGCGCGGATCTCGGCCCGGTGCCGGCCCCACACCTTCTCCAGGGCCAGCGAGATCTCGCCCACCGTGGCGCGGGCGCGCGCCGCATCGACGGCCAGGGCGAGCAGGTTTCCGCCACGTCCCTCGGCGCACGCCGTCAGCGCCGCGAGCGCGCCCTCCACCGCCTTGTCGTCACGGTCGCGTCGCAGCGTTTCCAGCCGCTCGATCTGGGTACGGCGCACCGCTGCGTTGTCGACCTTGAGCACCGGCACCGTCTCCTTGCCCTGGGGCCGGAAGCGGTTGACGCCGATGATCGCCTGCCGCCCGGAGTCGATGCGCGCCTGGGTGCGCGCCGCCGCCTCCTCGATGCGCAGCTTGGGCACGCCAGCCTCGATGGCCTTCACCATCCCGCCCAGGGACTCGATCTCGGCGATGTGTGCGCGCGCGCGCTCGGCCAGGTCGTGCGTCAGGCGCTCCACGTAGTAGCTGCCGCCCCACGGGTCGACGGGGCGCGTGGTGCCGGACTCGAGCTGCAGCTGCAGCTGGGTGTTGCGCGAGATGCGCGCCGAGAAGTCGGTCGGCAAGGCCAGCGCCTCGTCGAGCGAGTTGGTGTGCAGGCTCTGGGTGTGCCCCTGGGTGGCGGCCATGGCCTCGATGCAGGTGCGCACCACGTTGCTGTAGACGTCCTGCGCGGTCAGCGACCAGCCCGAGGTCTGACAGTGGGTGCGCAGCGCCAGGCTCCTGGCGCTCTTCGGCGAGAAGCCGCTCATCAGCTCGGACCAGATGAGGCGCGCGGCGCGCAGCTTGGCCACCTCCATGAAGAAGCTCATCCCCACGGCGAAGAAGAAGGACAGGCGCGGCGCGAAGGTGTCGACGCTCATCCCCGAGGCCACGCCGGTGCGCACGTAGGAAAGGCCGTCGGCGAGCGTGTAGCCGAGCTCCAGGTCGGCCGTCGCCCCTGCCTCCTGCATGTGATAGCCGCTGATGGAGATCGAGTTGAACTTCGGCATCCTCTCCGCGCAGAAGGCGAAGATGTCGGCGATGATCTTCATCGAGGGTGCGGGCGGATAGATGTACGTGTTCCGCACCATGAACTCCTTGAGGATGTCGTTCTGGATGGTGCCGGCCAGCTGCGCCGGGGCCACGCCCTGCTCCTCGGCGGCCACGATGTACAGGGCCAGGATGGGCAGCACCGCGCCGTTCATGGTCATCGACACGCTCATCTCGTCGAGCGGGATGCCCTCGAAGAGCAGGCGCATGTCGAGGATGGAGTCGATGGCCACGCCGGCCATGCCCACGTCACCGACCACGCGCGGGTGATCGCTGTCGTAGCCGCGGTGCGTGGCCAGATCGAAGGCGATGGACAGGCCCTTCTGCCCGGCAGCCAGGTTCCTCCGGTAGAAGGCGTTGGAGGCCTCGGCGGTGGAGAAGCCGGCGTACTGCCGCACCGTCCACGGCTTCTGGACGTACATCGTCGGGTAGGGCCCCCGCACGAAGGGCGACAGCCCCGGCATCGTCCCCAGATGCCCCACGCCCTCCAGATCGCCCGCCGTGTAGAGCCGCTTCTGCGGAATCCCCTCCGGCGTCTCCCATCCCGCCCCCGACGTGGCCGTGCCCGTGCCCGTGCCCGGGTCCGTGCCCCCTCCCGCCGGCACCACGGCATCGAAATCGACCGCCGACAGGTCCGGCCATGCCCGTCTCACGACGCCACCTCCAGCAGCTCGCCGAGCACCCCCACCACGTCGCACCCCACGAACACGAACCCGTCGACGCCGGCCTCGCGCAGCGCACGCTCCTGCTCGCCGGGCTTTCCTGCCAGCAGCACCCGCCCGCACCCCGCGGCCTTGAGCGCCCGCACCCGCTCCACGGCCTCCGCCGCATAGCGCTCGTCGCTGCCGCACACGCAAGCAATCGCCGCTCCCTCCGGCTCGCCGCTCTCGCGCGTCCGGATACCGCCGGCGGCGAAGAACCCGGCCGCGAACCCGGCGCGCGGCCGCGACTCGGCGAAGGGCCCGAGCGTGGAGAGCAGCGCCTCGGGCGGCGGCTGCCTCGGGTCCGCCCGCGCACGCAGCGCCTCGAAGGCCTCGGCGTCGCGGTGCGCCGACAGCCCGGCGCCCCCGCCTGGTGCCGCACCCAGCGGCGGCGCCGGCAGCACCTCGTCGAGGTTCGCGAACTCCGAGACGCCGAGCACAGCCTGCCTGCGCGTGACGATGCGCCGCAGCTGCGCCTGCCAGGATGCCTCGATGCGCTGCTGCACCTTCCGGCTCGCCAGCGCGGCCACCATCCCGCCCTCGGCCTCGATCTCGCGCATCCGCGCCCACGCGGCGCGCGCCAGGGCGTCGGTCACCGACTCCAGGTAGTACGAACCGCCACCCGGATCGGCGACGCGCCCCAGGCCGCTCTCCTCGCGCAGCACCAGCGCGGTGTTGCGCGCCACCCGCTGCCCCAGCGGCGAGCGCGTCGCCAGCGCCTCGTCGAAGGCCCGCGGGGTCACCAGGTCGGCGCCGCCGAGCACCGCGGCGAAGACCTGGGTCGTCACCCGCAGCATGTTCACCCACGGGTCACGCGCAGCCAGCGTCCGCGACGAGCACACGGCGTGCACCTCGAGCCGATGCGTCGCCGCGCCACAGGCGAGCAGCAGCTTGCTCCAGCACACGCGGAGCGCGCGCAGCTTGCAGAGCTCGAGGAAGGTGTCGCGCCCGACCGCCATGCGCACGGCCACGCGCGCCGCAGCCGCGTCGACATCGAGCCCAGCATCGACGAGCGCGCGCAGGTAGCGCGCCCCGGTGGCGATGGCGATGGCCAGCTCGTCCACCGCGTCGGCGCCGGCGTCGTGGTAGCGCGCGGTGCAGACCAGCGCCGTCACCGCCGATGGGAAGCGCTCGGCAGCGAGGCGCGCCACGCGCCCGAGGCCGGCCAGCTCGGCGTCGCTGCTCACCGCGGCCACGCCGCCCGCCGCGCGCCCGATGGGATCGAGGGCGAGCACGAACGCCCCGCCGTGCGCCGGCACCGCCCCGAGCGCGCGCTCGACGTCGGCGACGGCCGCTTCCTGGGCATCGAAGACCATCCGCACGCCCCCGGCGGCTTGGTGGCGAGCGCGCCGAACGAGGCCTGCGCGAACGGCACCCACAGCGCCTCGGCCCCACCGGCCACCTCCTCCGCCAGCGCCGCCGCGCTGGCGGGCTCGACGCGCACGCACACCCGGAACGGCCCCGCCGCCGGCTGCCGCGCCGCCACCGCCTCGCCCGGCGCCTCCGTGTAGAGCGGCTGCACGGTGATACCCGCCACCGCCTCGTGCACCAGCACCTTGTCGAACGGTTTCCCGGCGAGCTGCTTCTCGACGAGGGCGCGCCAGTCGGTGGCTGTCACCTGCTCGAAGGCCACCGCGCCGCTCACATGTTGCGACGGTACTGGCCGCCGACCTGGTAGAGCGCGCCGGACAGCTGCCCCAGCGTGCACACCTTGCAGGCCTCCATCAGCGCCGTGAACACGTTCTCGTTGTCCAGCGCGGCGCGCTGCACGGCCTCCAGCGCCTTCGGGGCGGCGCCGGCGTTGCGCTTCCAGAACGCGTCGCGCGCGGCGATGGCGTAGTCCTTCTCCTCCGTGGTGGCGCGGATGACCTCCGCCGGGGTGATGGTCGGCGAGCCCTTGGGATCGAGGAAGGTGTTGACCCCGATGATCGGCAGCGTGCCGTCGTGCTTCATCGTCTCGTAGTACAGCGACTCGTCCTGGATCTTGGAGCGCTGGTACATCCGCTCCATGGCCCCGAGCACGCCGCCGCGCTCGCTGATGGCCCGGAACTCGGCGAGCACCGCGTTCTCCACCAGGTCGGTCAGCTCCTCGATCACGAACGAGCCCTGCGTCGGGTTCTCGTTCCTGGAGAGGCCGAACTCCTTGTTGATCACCAGCTGGATGGCCAGCGCCCGGCGCACGCTCTCCTCGGTGGGCGTGGTGATGGCCTCGTCGTAGGCGTTGGTGTGCAGCGAGTTGCAGTTGTCCTGCAATGCCAGCAACGCCTGGAGCGTGGTGCGGATGTCGTTGAAGGCGATCTCCTGGGCGTGCAGCGACCGGCCCGATGTCTGGATGTGATACTTGAGCTTCTGCGAGCGCTCGTTGCCGCCATACTTGTCGCGAATGGCGCGTGACCAGATGCGCCGCGCCACCCGGCCGATGACCGCGTACTCGGGGTCCATCCCGTTGGAGAAGAAGAACGAGAGGTTCGGCGCGAAGTCGTCGATGTGCATCCCTCGCGACAGGTAGTACTCGACGAAGGTGAACCCATTGGCCAGCGTGAAGGCCAGCTGGGATATCGGATTCGCCCCGGCCTCGGCGATGTGATAGCCGCTGATCGATACCGAGTAGAAGTTCCGCACCCGCTGGTCGATGAAGTACTGCTGGATGTCGCCCATCAGGCGCAGCGCGAACTCCGTCGAGAAGATGCAGGTGTTCTGGGCCTGGTCCTCCTTGAGGATGTCGGCCTGCACCGTGCCGCGCACCTGGGAGAGCGTGGCGGCCTTGATCCTGTCGTAGGTCTCGCGCGGCAACACTTCGTCGCCGGAGACACCGAGCAGCATCAGCCCCAGCGCCTCGCTGCCCGGTGGCAGCGCGCCCTGGTAGGTGGGCCGAGGCACGCCACGCTTGGCGTAGAGCTCGGCGATCTTCCTGTCGGTCTCCTCGACCTTGCCCTGGCTCTTGATCCATTTCTCGCAGGCCTGGTCGACTGCGGCATTCAGGAAGAAGCCGAGGAGCATCGGCGCCGGGCCGTTGATGGTCATCGACACCGAGGTGCTCGGGTCGGACAGATCGAAGCCGGAGTAGAGCTTCTTGGCATCGTCGACGCTGGCGATGCTGACGCCGGAGTTGCCGACCTTGCCGTAGATGTCCGGGCGCGGGTCGGGGTCCTCGCCGTAGAGCGTCACCGAGTCGAAGGCGGTGGAGAGGCGCTTGGCCGGCAGCCCGCGCGAGACGTAGTGGAAGCGGCGGTTGGTGCGCTCCGGCCCACCCTCTCCGGCGAACATGCGCGCCGGGTCCTCGCCCTCGCGCTTGAGCGGGAAGACGCCGGCGGTGAAGGGGAACTGCCCCGGCGGCGCCTCGCGCAGGAGCCAGGTGAGCACGTCGCCCCAGTCCTCGTAGCGGGGCAGGCAGACCTTGGGGATGCGCAGGTGCGACAGCGACTCGCTCACCAGGTCGAGCTCGATCACCTTGTCGCGCACCTGGTACTGGTACTTGGCCGCGGCGTAGCGCTTCTTGGTGGCGGGCCACTCGTCGAGCAGCTTTTTGTTGTCGGCGCCGAGTTGCCCCTCGAGCTCGCGGTACAGGGCGCCGAGCTCGCCGAGGTACTCCGGCTCGCCCTCGGCGCGGGCGATGACCTTCACCGTGTCGCTGGGACCCTGCGGCTCGACGATGTCGAAGCGCTTCTTGCCGACGCGCTCGCGCAGCGCCGCGATGCTGCCCTGCAGCTGGTACATGCGCCGCGCCACGTGCGCCTGGGCGCGCACCTCGGCGTCGTAGGCCTCGCAGCTCTCCACGATCTCCGCCAGGTAGCGGGTGCGCTCCGGGGGGATGATCCAGCGCTTCTCGCTCATCCCGGCGGTCAGCGCGGACGTCGACTGCAGCGCGGCGCCCGTCTTCTTGCCGACCACGCGCATGACCTCGTTGTAGAGGCGATTCATGCCCGGGTCGTTAAACTGCGAGGCGATGGTGCCGAAGATCGGCAGCTCCTCGTCGGCGACGGCGAAGGCGTTGTGGTTGCGGCGCCACTGCTTCTTCACGTCGCGCAGGGCGTCGAGCGAGCCGCGCTTGTCGAACTTGTTGATGGCTACGATGTCGGCGAAGTCGAGCATGTCGATCTTCTCCAGCTGCGTGGCGGCGCCGTACTCGGCGGTCATGATGTACAGCGCGACGTCGGCGAACTCGGTGATCTCGGTGTCCGACTGTCCGATGCCCGAGGTCTCCACGATGATCAGGTCGAAGCCGGCAGCGCGGCAGATCTCGATCGACTCGCCAACGTGCTTGGACAGGGAGAGGTTCGACTGGCGCGTGGCCAGCGAGCGCATGTAGACGCGCGGGTCGTCGATGGCGTTCATGCGGATTCGGTCCCCGAGCAGGGCGCCGCCCGTCTTGCGCTTGGAGGGGTCCACGGAGAGGACGGCGATGGTCTTGCCCTCGGTCTCCGCCAGGAAGCGCCGCACCAGCTCGTCGACCAGGCTCGACTTGCCGGCTCCGCCGGTGCCGGTGATGCCCAGCACCGGCGCGCGCCGCGCCGGCTTGGGGAGCAGGGCCAGCTGCCGGCGCAGCTTGTCGCCGGCCTCGGGGAAGTTCTCGGCCACGGTGATCAGCGCGGCGATGGTGGCCGCGTCGCGCTGGCCGAGCCGGGCCAGGAGCGGCTCGAACTCGGGGGACCGCTTCTCGAAGTCGCAGCGCTCGATGAGGTCGTTGATCATCCCCTGCAGGCCCATGGCCCGCCCGTCGTCCGGGGAGTAGATGCGGCCCACCCCGTAGGCGTGCAGCTCCTCGATCTCCGAGGGCAGGATGGTGCCGCCGCCGCCACCGAAGACCTCGATGCGCGCCTTGGCCTCGCGCAACAGGTCGATCATGTACTTGAAGTACTCGACGTGCCCGCCCTGGTAGCTGGTGATGGCGATGCCCTGCACGTCCTCCTGGATGGCGCAGTGCACGATCTCGGCGACGGAGCGGTTGTGGCCGAGGTGCACCACCTCCGCGCCCGAGGCCTGCATGAGGCGGCGCATGACGTTGATGGCCGCGTCGTGGCCGTCGAACAGCGAGGCGGCGCTGACGATGCGCACGTGGTGACGCGGCTTGTAGGCAGTGGCGACGGGGGACGATTGCACGGAGCGCTCCGGTCGGTGGCCACACCGTGGCCCGGGAGGACCGGCCGGGCTCGTCGGGGAGCCGGCCTCGCGGTGTTTGGACCCGATTGTTCGCCGGATCGGCGAGGCGCGTCCAGCGCGGCGTTCGGGCGCGGGCGGGCGGCTCCCGGGGGCGGGGGAACCGGCCGAGGCGCCCGCGATCACCGGCGCTTCTGGAGCCGGCGATCGCTCGGGGAACTTCGAGCTGCGGCTCGAAGTCCCCGCGGCCGCCCGGGGTCACGTCGAGCAGGTTGTAGACCGGGTCGAGCAGGTCGTTGTGGCGGTACTGCTGCCCGGGCTCCGGCGGCACCCAGAGCAGCTCCGAGCCCCAGGTGTGGCGGATGCCCTCGGCGGTGCGACAGTGCCACCGAGCTACCAGCAGTCGTGGCCCATGCTCTCGCAGTCGTTGGTGTCGGCGGTCGCGAACGAAACCGACGCCTGGTAGTCGACGCTCCCCCCGGCGCAGGTGACCGCGTCGAGCGAGAGGCAGTAGGTCTCCCGCGCGAAGAGATCGTTGCCGATCTGCGCGGCCGGCTGGCGGAAGCGGAGCAGGACCGTCTCACCGTCGGGCAGGAGCCCGATGTCGCGCACGCCCGTCCCGTAAGCGCCGCCGAGCGTGATCGTGGCCTTGGCGTCGAGGTCGATCATGAAGGGCGTTCCCCCCAGGCCGTCCGCGCGCTTCTGCAGGGTGATGACGGTGGCCTGGTCCCCGAGCTGGACGAAGCGATCCAGGCCGGCGGCCGGGCCAGAGAACCCGACGAATCGACGGCTCTCGAGATCGAACCATCCGAACGGGGTCTCCTCGTCGAAGATCCGGGCGCTCACGCTGATCTCGCCCGACAGCCCGTCCGGTCCGAGCGTCGCGCTGGCGTCGGCCTTGGCCTCGCTTCGATGGATGACCTTGATCGACGCGTCGACCAGGAGGCCGCGGCCATCGCGGCTCATCGCGAAGCGGGGCAGAGCGGGGCCGATCGGCGACACGGTGAAGCTCAGCGTCTTCGGATCGATGACCAGGAGATGGTACTGCACCGCATCCGCGGGTGGGATCAGGGACTCGTCGTCGAACATCGACGCGTCGACGCGCTTCGTGTCGAGGTACGCGACGGCGCGCTCTCCTCCGGGCGAGAGCGCCACCGGCCCGAACCCGGGGAGGTTCTTCACGAACGTGAGCGCGTCGGCGCCGACGTCGATGACGCTCACCGGATCGGGGTTGGTCCACGCATCGTCCGGATTGCTCGCGCGATCCATCTCGCAGAACGTCGGCGAGAGGAGCGCGCGGCTCTCGTCGGGCAGCACGGAGACCGGCGCCTCGCAGTTCGGCACCTCGATCGAGCTCGCTTCGGCGGTCAGGAGGTCGACGAGGACCACGGGCGTCGCGGGCTTTCCATTCTTCCACGAGGTGTGTCCCACGACCATCGCCTTGCCGGCGGTCTGGAGCAGCGCGCCGAAGGTCGCGGTCGAGGGCAACGCCGCGGTACCGCGCATGGCGCCCGTCGCCGGATCGAGGACGCTGGCCGCCGCGCCGTCGGCGACGAGCAGGGCGCTGTCGTCATCCAGCACGCGGAGAAGCGAGACGTCGGCGAACGTCGAGTCGGCCCGCCACAGCTCCTTGGCCGAGGCGAGATCGAGCGCCACGAGCGCCCCGTCGGAGACGAGGGCGTAGCCGACGTCCCGCGCCTTCGAGAGGGCGATGCGCGACAGCTGCTGCGGCAGCTCCACGAACGTCTTGGCCTCGACGTCGAAGAGCACGGTCACCGTGTTCCGCTGCATCACCGCGAACCGACCGCTCGGCGAGATCTCCATCACGCCGGTGAGCAGGATCTCGCCCTGCTCGCCGCTGCTCGTCCGATCGTTGGCGTTCGCACCGCCCTCTTCGACGGTGGGCGCCGGCCCGCACCCCGCGCACAACCACATCGCCATCGCCCCAACGCCAAGCTTGAATTTCACGAGAGCTCCTTTTCGAGTACGAGCTCCTCCATTGCAACGAGGGGACCATGTGCGCGAGGGGCCGCGCGCCGCCGAGTCGGCAGGTCGGGAGCGTCGTTCGTGAACCGGCGTTCGCGCTCGTTCGGGCGTGCGGATCGCAGCCGTCCCGCGCCAGCGGTCGGCCGCGGAGATGATTCGCCAGCGCGTGGGAAGGTGGCCCGCGCGGGGGGCGTAGGACGCCCCGCCGCGGTAGGTCACTCGCCGAGTCTCTCCCTCGGCCGGGCGCGCCACCGCGCTCGCTACCTCCGCCAGCGGAACCTCGCGCGGACGTCCTGGTCGAGGTCGCCGCGCACGACGGTCACCGGCGCGCAGACCTCAGAACTTGCATTGTGATCCGAACTCGGTGCCGCCGAGCGCGTCCTTGGCGGCGTCGAAGAAGTAGCCAGAGGCGATGCCCGCGGTCGCGTTTCCGCTGGCGTCCGAGGGCATGCACCAGATGATGACGTCCGAGGGCGCCTCCCCGGTCTCCACGTCGAAGTTCAGCGGGCCCGACGCGCCGTTGAAGTCGACGTTCTTGCCGGCACTGAGGAGCTGGAAGGTGGCGCTGATGTCGTTGGCCGCCGCGCTCTTCGATTCACCCGGAGGCACCATCCGTTTCAGCGCCTCGGCGAGATTCGCCCCCGTCTCCGGTCGGTCACCGTTGGCCACCGTGGCGAAGGCCAGCAGATAGGCGGCGTCGAAGGCCCCCGCGGCGCCGAAGACGTCGGGGCTGGAGACACCGTCGTTGTACTTCGCCGTGAAATCGGACTTGAACACCTGGAACAGCGGGTTGTTGGTGCCAGGCACGCTCCCGGTGATCCGCTTTCGCAGCCCGTTGTTCTTGCTCACGGCGTCCCAGAGGGCCGTGGTCAGCACGCCGTCGGAGCCGATGAACCTCGGCCGGTACGACGGCGGCGACCCAGTGTCCCACTGGTTCTCGATCTGGACAATCACGTCGTTGATGGCCTCCGAGGTGCCGAAGACCGCGATGATATGCGAGCGCCGCCCGATCGCCGTCGTCACCGCCTCGCCGTACTTCAGGGGGCTCTGGCTGGGATTGTCCGGATCACCGTAGTTGAACCGCGTGTAGTTCTCGCTGTTGCTGGCATCGAGCGCCGGCTTGCCGTTGATGACCAGCTTGGCTTCCAGCGCCTTGGCCAGGCCCTCGCCATAGGCATCCCCCTTGTGCAGGATGGTGAAGCTGATCGGATCGACTGCGGGGATGATCTCGGTGTCCCGTACTTCGTCCTCCACGCGGGGGGCGTACTGAGCCAGCGCCGCGCCCTGGAAGATGTCGGAGGGAGAAGTGCGCCACACCAGGCCCTTGTCGTCGAGGTCGGTGAGCGCAACACTGGTGGCAGAAGGCGATATCGTCAGCACCCCGGCGGGGATGGTGACCTCGGTGCTCATGCTGATGGTGATTCCGCTGTACGCAGCGCCGATGATCGCCGGGACCTGGACGGTGTTGGCCAGGTGCTTTGCCGCATCCACGCCGGTCGGCGTGTCACCGTTGTCGTTGCAGCCGATGACCACGTACGGCCGTCGGCCCGTCGTCCCGGGGCGAGCTGGAAGCCCGTTGGCCGCCTTGGCGAAGTCGTTGGCGGCAAGCTCTATGGCGTTGAGCTCGCTCCTGCCCGTGGAGGCGTCCTCCCCTTCCACGGGTCCGATGGACCCGATGATGAATGCGTTGTCGTCGACGTAGTCCCCGTCGATCGAGGTGCAGAGATTGGTCAGCAGCGGAACGCAGGTGAAATCGCTCTTGCGGCAGATGTGGAAGTCGCCCTGCGTCGTGACGCACTCCTGATTCGTCGAGCACTCGCCCGAGGAGCCGCCTGCGCCGCCTGTCGTCCCCGAGCAGAACCCCTCGGGCAGGCATGCCGACGCCTCGCCGAACGCGCTGCAGTCTGCGTTCGTCGCGCATTCCGTCCGTTCGAAGGTGTTCAACGAGCACCCGCAGGTGACAACGCAGGCGCTCAGGGCGAGCCAGCGGTGCAGATGCGGCGGCGCCGCAGTCCGACGAGCGCCGCGGCTAGAAGCGACCGACAAGGGAAACCTCCGCTCCGTGGAGTGATGGTGAGACCGCGACACGTGCGGATTGCCGGTTGCGATCCGGTTCGTGCAAGATGATGGCCAGGACACCGGCGCCCACGGCGACTGCGCCGACCCCGAAGCCGATGTCGGCGAGGGCGGCGTAGGTGCGCTCGCGATCGATCGTCTCTTCGGCCTCGGCGGGGCAGATGCCCGTAGGGCATTGGTCCTTCGCCTCCGATTTCGCGCGGGAGGCGACCACTGCGAATGCCGTGGCCGTCCCCAGGATGGCCACTCCCACGCCGACGAGCACGTAGCCTCCGATGGGGCTGGAGGAGGGTTGTGGCGCGGCGTCCCCTTCGGTCGGCGCAGGCTGGACAAGGTTATTCGGGCTCTGGGCGGCCGGTTGAGGCGGCGCCGGCTTGGCCTGTCCTGCCTGTTCCCTGGCCCGGAGCTCGAGGCTGTCGATCCTCTTGGCGACCGCGTCTCGGTCGCCTTCGGCGGCGGAGGGCTGATACTCGCGCAACGCTGCCACCGCCTCGTCGTAGCGTCCGAGGCGCTCATAGGCATTGGCGAGATTGAAGAGCAGCAGCGGCCGTCTGGACAGGGTGTACGCCTCGCGGAAGGCTTCGATCGATTTCTCGTATCTCCCTTCGGAGTAGAAGCGATCGCCCTTCTCGTAGAGCTCTCGGGCGCGGCCGTCGGCGCCTGGATCCGACCCGTTCGGGCTATCGGGTGGCGGTACCTGAGCCATCGAGAGCGCGGGAACGAAGCCGAGCATCAGGACAAGACCACAGGCGGACATTCGCATGACTCGGGCCCTCTCGAATGCAATCACTTCGACCAGGGATCTCGGTTGTCGCTGGCCGGACCATCCGGCCACGTCTTCGGCGCGCTGGGAGGGTCGGCACGCGGCGGAATCACGCTGGGAGTCGCAGCCGGGCGCGCCTTGCCGGGACTGGCCGCCGGCGGCGGCTGCCGCCTGCCCCCGACCGCCCGTCGCGGTGGCGCGCCGTCGGCGACCACCTGCTGCGGCCGGGCGTTGTGCTCGACGATTGGCGCTACGGGCGCGAGCTCGACCTCCGCCGGGGGCGGCGCGTCGCGAAAGCTCAAGGTCATCGGCTGGAAGCCCGGCGCCTGGAGGCGGATGGTGTGCGTGGCCCCGTCGAGTGGGAGGCGCGCCACGAAAGCGCCATCGCCGACGTGCTTGCCGTCGAGCTCCACGCGCGCCGACGGTGGCTGGACCCGCGTCGAGCAGTCGAAGGTCGTCGTCGCGGCCGGAGCCGCCGCGGTCAGCTCGGGGGCCGCGCCCTGCCGCTCACGCTCCCACTGCATTTTCAGAGCGAAGGCGCCGGCGCCCGCGCCCAGCAAGAGCACCGCGGCGGCGAGCCGTCGGTAGCGACGAGGCGGCCGTGGCGTGTAGAGCAGCGCCTCGGCGTCCCGGTGGGCGAAGGGTCCTCCCGGCGCGTCGGGGCGCGGCGCTGGGTGCGCCGAGCGGAGCTCGGCCCTCTCCGGCTGGATCGTGTCCATCGTCGGCGGCTCGAGGCCGGCCTCGTTCGTCGACGAGGCGCGCGCCGCGGCAATGCCGAACTCCACCGCCCAGTACTCGCGCGCACGGATGCTGGCGAAGCGGAGCAGCTCGGCGCCCATCGCCCGGGTGGACTCGAAGCGCTCACTCGCGCTGCGACGCATCGCCTTGAGGATCACCGCTTCGAGCTCGGTGTCGAGCTCCGGTCGATGCCTGCGTGGAGCCGAGAACTCCCCTTTGCCGACCTCGTGGATGAGCCCGAGCAGTGACTGGCTCTTCCAGGGCGAGCGACCGGTGGTCGCCTCGTAAAGGATGACCCCCAGCGCAAACTGATCGGTGCGCGCATCGAGGGCCCGGTCACCCCGCGCTTGCTCGCTGGACATGTAGTACGGCGTACCGAGCACGCCGGGCTCCGACGGTGCGCCCGCGTCGTCGCTGATGACGCCGGAGATCCCGAAGTCGAGGACCTTGGGCATGGTGCGACGCCTGCCGTCGGTGGCCAGGAAGATGTTGCCCGGCTTGAGGTCGCGGTGCACGACGCCGCGGTCGTGGCCGGCGGCCACCGCGGCCAGCACCGGGAGCATGATGTGCACGACGTGCTGCACCTCGAGGCGAGGCTGTCGCCGCAGGAGATCGGCGAGCGTTTCGCCCTCCAGGTACTCCATGACGATGAAGGGGATGCCCTCGCAGGCGCCGACATCGATGATGTCGACCACGTTGGGGTGCTGGATCCGCGCCGCGAGCTCACCTTCGCGGAGGAACCGAGCGCGCACGTCCTGGCGCCCGGAGAGATGGGAGCGGAGCACCTTCAGCGCGACGCGCTTCTTGAGCCCGAGATGGATGGCCTGGTAGACCTCGGCCGCCCCGCCGGAACCGACGCAGCTGACGACCTGGTAACGGCCGAACATGGCGCCGTCCGCGAGCAGCCTGCGCGCCGGTTCTGCCTGCTTCGCGGGCGGGCGCGCGGCCCCCTCTCCTCCGGGCACATCGGGTCGCTGTCGACTGTACACCGCGCTCATGTATGGCCAGCTCCTTCGAGCATGAGGGCTACCGTTGAGCTCCCCACGGATCGCGATTGTCCGATGTGGGGGCCTTGGGCCAGTCACCTCGCGGAGGGGGCGGGTGTGCGGTGTTGAGGCGCCGGCTCGGCTCCTCCACGCCGGAAGGCGAGGGTGCCGAGGCAACATTGCGATCGCGCTCCGAGGGAGGTCCGCCCGGCATCGGCCCGGGCACCCGCTTCGGCGGTGACGCTGCGGCAGCCGGCGGTCGCTCGTCGACCGCATGTCGGCTCGGCGTCGCTCGCAGCTGCACCTCCGGTGGCGGCGCTGCGTCGCGGAAGGAGATGACCTGCGTCTCGTGATCTGCCGCGACCACGCGGATGTTGTGCATCGTGCCGTCGATGGGCAGGGCGATGGACAGCACGCCGGTGGCCGCGGGCTTGCCGTCGAGCTCGAGCAGGGCGGAGGAGGGCACGACCCGCAGGACTACCTGGTAGGTCCGCTGCGCTCCCTCGGCCTCGCTCGAGGGCACCGGGGACGAGCTGGCGAGCCGCCAGGTCAGCGCCGCGGCGGCGGCCGCGAGCGCGGCGATCACAGCCCACGCCGCGCCCCGGCGTGCTCTTGCCTTCGGGGGCAGGGGGAACGGAGCCGACGGCGCCGGGCTCGGCGTCATCTCCAAGGCGGCGACCTGGTCCGCGCAGAGGCCGCGCGCTGGCGCCGAGTTGTCGGGGTTCGCCGCCTCGATCGAGGGCAGGCTGGGGTTGATGGACTCCATGCCCGGGGTGCAGATCGCCTGGACCTCGCTGCGCACCTGCGGAAACGGCGTGACCGATGAGGGCGCGTTGAGCTCGGGACCCCAGTACTCACGCGCCCGCAGACTGGCGAACGGCAAGAGCGCCGCGCCCATGGCGCGGATGGAGTCGAAGCGAGCCCTGGGGTCCCCGCTCATCGCCCTGAGGATCACCGCCTCGAGCTCGGGCGACAGATCGGGCCGGTGCAGGCGCGGCGGATCGAAGCTGCCGGTGGCCACTTCGTGGATGAGCTTGAGGATCGACGGATTGGTGCGCGGGAGCCGACCCACGGCGGCCTCGTAGATGACGACACCCAGCGAGTACTGATCGGTGCGCGCATCGATGGTGCGCTCCCCACGCGCCTGCTCCGGGGACATGTAGTACGGCGTCCCGAGCACGCTGGTATCGACGGTGATGCGCTCGGCGGCGTCGCTGAGGACACGGGAGACCCCGAAGTCGAGCACCTTGGGCACGGTGCGGCGGCGTCCGTCGGTGGAGAGGAAGATATTCTCCGGTTTGAGGTCGCGATGGATGACCCCGCGGTCGTGGCCGGCGGCGACGGCGGCGCATACGGGCAGGATGATCTGCAGGAGCTGCTGGACGTCGAGGCGAATTTCGCGGTCGAGGAGATCCGCCAGCGACTCTCCCTCGAGCCTCTCCATCACCAGGTAGGGCAGCCCGTCGACGGTCCCGACATCGAAGATGGAGACGACGTTGGGGTGTTGAATACGCGCCGCCGCCTCCCCCTCCCGGAGGAACCGCTCGTTGCCCGACTCGACGTGGAGCATCTCCTCGCGCAGGACCTTGAGCGCCACCCGCTTCTTCATGGCCACGTGGACGGCCTCGTAGACGTCGGCCATCCCGCCGGAACCGATGAGGCGGACCACCTCGTAGCGCCCGAAGAGCGCCCCGCAGCCGATCGCGGTCGCGGCGGCGGGAGAAGCACCGGGTCCGCGCCTCTCCTCGAGGGCCGTCTGATCCGCCTTTTGCTGGGCACACATGGTTGGCTCTACCGCACTCGACCGCGCCCGCTCCGAAGGCGACTGGTCCAGCTTCGGTAGTATCAGCGCGCGCGACCGGATGAAAAGAGTGCGCACATCCCCGACATTCGCATCGATCCTGAGTCGACGTAGGGACCACGCCGACGCTTCGCTCGTCGATGCGCATCCCCTGGCCCACCGCGCACCGGGTTTCTCGCGCAACTTCGCCGCGGAACCTGCGGCGGCGTCCGTGATGTCGCCCCGCAACGACGGCCGCACTGGAAGAACACCGCCTTGCGCGATCGAGACGGTCCGGTGGCGGAAGGTAGAAGAGGAGCGGCCGACCGGTTGTGGAGCTGGTGCTCGAGGACCACGCCGTCGCCGTGCCCGGCTTCCCGCGGCGCAGCGCGGAGCAGCCCAAGCTGCGCGCCTTCATCGACGTCGCCCGCCGCGTGCTCGGCATGCCGGGCGGCATCGGGCACACGCCGCGTCCGGCCGGGAAGAGGCGGCCGGCGGCCCGGCGCCGCTGAGCCGCGTTCAGAAGACGGTGATGCGCGCGCTGCCCGGCGCCGTCCGGGCCGCGCCGGCGGCCGCGCCGCCCGGCGACGCCCGCAGCGTCGATGCACCGAGGAGCCCGAGGCCGACGAGCACCGCGGCGCCGGCGGTGACCAGCGAGACGTTGGCGATCGTCTGATCGCGCCGCCCACGATCGACCTCGTCGCGCCGCGACTGGGCGCAGCCGGGCGTGCAGGCCTCCAGGTCGTCCCAGGTGGATGCGGCCATGGCGCCGAAGACGGCAAAGGTGATCACGCCCGCGGCACCGACGCCGAAGCTCACCCAGGCCGCGGTGCGCACGCCATCGGCGGGCGGGGCGGCAGGCGGCGCGGCCGCCATCGGCGGCGCGCGGAGATCGACGTGCACCGCGCTCACCGCCGCCGCGCTGAAGGTGGTGTCGATCAGGCGATCCTCGCGCGCTGCCACCACGCGCACGTGACCGCGCCCCGGTTCGTGCCACGCCTGCGCGCGGGCAGCGCCCGACGTGTCGCGCGTCACCTCGAGCGGCGCGCCGTCGAGCGAGACGCGCACGCCCTCGGGGGCGCCGGCGATGTCCACGCGCAGCCGCCCGAGCTCGCTCTCCAGCAGCGCCTTCCACCGTCCGGCGTCGGCCAGCGTGGGGACGAAGCGCGTCTCCCCGGCGCGCACCTGGGCGGTGGCCTGGACGAGGACCCGCTCGTAGGTGGAGACGGCCTCGACGCGGCGACCGAGGAGGCGCAGCGCGTGCGCCGCGAGCAGCGAGGTGTTGGGGCTGTCGAGTCGCTCCAGCGACGCGCGCGCAGCGCGCAGCGCCTCGGCGGCGTTGCCCTCCTGGAGCAGGCGGCTGGCCTCCGCATACAGGGCGGCGGCGCCGGGCGCGGCGGGCGCGCGGGCTCGGCGGCGAGGGGCCGTCGGCCGGCTGGTCGGCGCGCGCGGGCGAGCCACCGCCGGCGAGCAGAGCGCCGTGGCCAGGGCCAGCGCAGAGACGATGCGTGGCGCGCACGCGCAGGAGGCGCGACTCATGGCGAGGGCGGCAGGTAGCCGGGGTCACCGGGCGCCTGCGTCGGGCGTGGCGGCGGCGTCCGCGGCCTCGAGGTGGCGACGCGAGCCGCCGTGACCGTGCCGGACGCGCTCGCGCCCGGGACCGCGGGCGTCGCGCGGCTGGAGGCGAGGACGGGCGGCTCCGCGACGGTGGCGGACGGCGCCACATCGGGCGCGGGCGCGGGCGCGGGCGCGGGCGATGGAGACGGCGCGACGGTCGCGGACGTGGTGGCCGCGGGGTGACCGCGCCGGCGGTGTCACCGGCGGCCGGCTGATCGCGTGGGCCTGCGGCCACCGGCGCGGCCGGACCCTCGCCGGTGACGGCCGCGGCCACCATCAGCCCGACGGCGGCGGCGACCGCAGCGACCACCGCCAGCGAGCGCACGCCGCGGGTGCGCCGGCGCTGGGCCCTGTCGTCGAGCCCGGCGTCGCTCTGCTCGGCAGCGTCGGCGGCGTTCCACATCGTCGAGCTGGCAGGGCCGACGTCGCCGCGCAGCAGCTCGTGCGTGGGGAGGCTGGAGAAGGAGCGGCCCGCCTCGCTCTGTCCGCCGGAGGCGGTCGCCGCGGGGACGCGGCCGGTAGCCTCGCGGTCGTCCGGGCGGGCTGCGCCGCTGGCGCTGCCTGCGCGCTCCGAGAGGAGCGAGGCGCCCGCCGCTGCCTCCACGGCGGCGTCGCCGTCCTCGATGCGAGCCACCACCGCGTCGCGCGCCGCCAGCACATCGCCGGCGAGGCGCTCGACCCAGGCGGACACCGCGCGCACCGAGGCCAGCGCGACGGCCGACTCGAGGGCAGCGGCGAAGTCGCTGGCGGTGGCGAAGCGCTGCCCTCGCTCGCGCGCCAGCGCGCGGCCCAGCGCCTGCTCCAGGGCGGCGGGCACGTCGTCGCGCACGGTCGCCAGGGCCGGGACGTCGCCGCGCACGATCTCGGTCATGGCCTCGGCCACGTCGGTGCCGCGGAAGAGGCGGCGCCCGGCGAGCATGCCCCAGAGCACGACGCCGGCGGCGTAGACGTCGACGCGGCGATCGATCCCGGCGCCGCCGCCCTGCAGCTGCTCCGGCGCCATGTAGGCCAGCTTGCCCTTGAGCTGCCCGCGCTGGGTGACGTGCAGGCGGTTTTGCGCGGTGGCCACGCCGAAGTCCATGATCCGCGCCACGCCGTCGGCGCCGACGATGACGTTGTGCGGCGACACGTCGCGGTGCACGAGGCCGAGCCGTCCGCCCTTCTTGTCGCGCGCCTCGTGGGCGCCGTGCAATCCGGCGAGCACGCCGCAGATCACCGCCGCGGCGATGCCCACCGGCACCGGCTCCTGCGCGGCGAGCGCGGCGCCGAGCAGCGCGGAGAGCGACTGCCCGCGCACGTACTCCATGACGATGAAGACCTCGGCGCCGTCGGCCACGATGTCCAGCGTGTCGACCACGTTCGGGTGATGGACGCGCGAGGCGAGCCGCGCCTCGTCCAGAAACATGGCCACGAACTGCGGGTCGTGGGCCAGGCGCTGGTGCATGCGCTTGATGGCCACCATGCGGCTGAAGCCGACGTCGCCGGCGAGCTTGCCGAAGTGCACCGTCGCCATCCCACCGGCGGCGATCTCGTCGTGCACCGTGTACCTGCCGATGGCGCGCGGCGGCAGCGCTCTGGCAATGACCGGCACGTCCGCGATCCTATCGCACGCTGCGGCGACCCGCGTTCCGGCGCGCCGGGGCGCGACCTCGGCCCCGGGCGGCGGTACGCTGCCGGTGCTTGGCCACAGCTTCCACATGCCGCCCCGGATCCGCCGCGCGTGCGGTCGCGGCCGCGCTCGCGCTCGGCCTGTGCGCGTCGTGCTCCTACGACTTCAGCGGCGCGCTGCGTTGCACGGACGGCGAGCGCGGCCAGGGCGAGAGCGACGTCGACTGCGGCAGTGACTGCCCGGCGCGCTGCGCCATCGGCCAGTCCTGCGGCAGCACCACCGACTGCGGCGGCGCCGGCATCGCCTGCGAAGCGGGCCGCTGCACGGCGCCGGCGATGGGGCGCTGGGAGCTGCTGCGCGAGGGCACACCACCCGCCAGGCTCGGCGCCACGCTGGCCTTCGTCGACGATCGGACTGCCATCCTCCACGGAGGAACCCCGGTCTCGCAGAGCATCGACGAGACCTGGCGCTGGGCGGGCGCCAGCGACGACTGGTCGGAGCTCGACAAGCAGACCACCCCCGGCCCCCGGCATTTCGCGGCCATGGTCGAGACAGGCGGCGGCACCCTGCTCCTCGCCGGCGGCCTGCAGCAGCTCGAGGGCGAGCTGCCCATCGCCTTGCCCGACGCCTGGAGCTGGGGCGCCGACGACCGCTGGGCGCATGAGTCGGCCATGCCCGTGGCCAGCGCGGGCCTGGCCGCCGCGTACGTCGATGACCTCCAGGTGGTGGTGGTCTTCGGCGGATACGTGCCGGGAGCGGACGCCGCCAGGGTCCCCAGCGGCCAGACGCTGGAGCTGGCTGGCGGAGCATGGATCGAGATCCACGGCGGCGGACCGAGCCCTCGCTTCCACCACGCCATGGCCTACGACGGGCGGCACCGGCAGGTGGTCCTCTTCGGTGGCACCACCGATCTCGACGCCAAGGCGGACTTCTCGGCGGACACCTGGCTCTACGATCCGGCAGCGCACACCTGGCGCGAGGCCACGCCGGCGCCTGGCAGCAGCGAGAGCGCCGGGCCCAGCGCGCGCTACGCGCACCGGATGGTGTACGACGAGCATCGCGGCCGCATCGTCCTCTTCGGCGGGCGGCTGGGCGGCAGCGACGAGGCGAACGACGTCTGGGAATGGGACGGCGAGCGCTGGCGCGAGGTGCTGCCCGACGACCCTGCCGGGTCCGCCACGCCGGGCGTGCCCAGGGGAAGGTTCGCGCCCGGTATGGCCTACGAGCGAGGCGCCCACCGCGTCCTCGTCCACGGCGGCTCGCTGACCGGATACATGGCGCTCGACGAGACCTGGGGCCTGGCCTTCGTGGGACAGCCCTGCACCGGCCCCGCCGACTGCGGCGGTCGGCCGTGCACCACCGGCGTCTGCTGCGACGACGTCTCGTGCCCGCAGGGTCAGGTGTGCAACGACCCGCGGGCGCTCGGAACCTGCTTCGATCCCTCCGCCGCTGCGCCGTGATCTCCGCGGCCGCGCGGTTCGCCCTGGCCAGGCGCGCGCGCGCCCCGCGATCGCCGCCGCAACGCCAGGCCGGCGAGCATGCAGCCGAGCCAGGCGGCGGACGTGGCTCCACCGCCGGCGCGCCGCGCGACCATGGAACACCCCGCCTGCGGCAGCGCGTCGAGCGAACCCGCCTCCGCCTCCTCGCCGCCGGTGGCGCCTTCGGGCGGCCCCGGCTCGGCGCCATCGCGCGGACGGTGCGGCAGCACCAGCGTCCCCTCGGTGCCCCCGGGATCTTCCGGCGCGGGCGTGCCGGCGAAGGCCAGCAGATCGGCGCGCGACCCGTTGAACCAGTTGCCGTCGACCTTGCCCAGCCCGTCGATGGCGAAGGGCCCCTCCTGCCAGATCGCGAAGTCCTCCCAGGAGCCGCTCGGCACCTTGGGGCACTGCACGCCCCAGTGCGCGACCCACAGGGGGTAGCCCTCGAAGCCCGCCGGGTTGCCGAGCACGTTCCAGAAGCCTGGCGAGCTGTAGATCATCGGCGGTCGACCGATGGCCGCCTCGACGTGCTCCAGCCAGGCGTGCATGCGGGCGACGATCTTCGCGTCGCCGACGCCGCGCGTCTCCTCGATGTCCAGCGCCGGCGGCAGGTCGCCCGGCTCCAGCCCGCCCGCGCCGGCGAGCTGCTCCAGCAAGAGCTCGGCCTGGGCGATGGGATCCTGATCGGCCAGGAAGAACTGGTACGCGCCGCGCACCAGCCCCGCCGCGCGGATACCCTTCCAGTTCTTGTCGAACCGGGGATCGACGAAGCCCTCGCCGTAGCTGCTCCGCGCGATGGCGAACTCCATCCCCGCGGCCCCCACGGCTTCCCAGTCGACGTTCTCCTGGTAGTACGAGACGTCGATCCCCGGCGTGGTCTCGCCGGCGGGGCAGATGGCCTGCTCCGCCTCTCCCACCGCGAGCGGAGCCCGGCCCTCGCCGCAAGCACTGGCGCTCAGCGACGCCACCGCGAAGCCCAGCAGGCGCATCGCGTGCCGGCCATCGACCGCGCGACGACGAGGAGCGGGGCGGGCGCGGCCGATGCGGTGGACCATGGGTCCCGCTCAGCACGAGCCGTACCGGCCACCTGCCGATGGCGCGCGGCGCAGGGCCCGCCGCCCCGCGGCGCCCCGGGGCCGCCCCCCGTGACGCAGATGCGCCCGCGCGCGCGGGGTGCCCGCCACCCGCGCCCGCCGCGGCGCGGCCCCCCACCACCCCGCGAGTCCTCCTCGCCCC
>JBBJMR010000247.1:0-13415 GCA_037720395.1 Polyangiaceae bacterium | reverse complement strand
ACCGGGCGCATCTACGCCAGCAACGAGCCGCTCGGGCCGGTGGTGCGCACCATCGACCCGCCGACGCCGCTCAGCCGCGTGGCGGGCGCGGGCGCGCGGCTGCTCGGGGTGACCTCCGGCGGCAAGCTCCTGCGCTGGGACGGCGAGGCGGCGTGGCAGCCGCTCGCCGATGTCCCCGCCGGCAACGCGCGGGTGCACGACCTGGCGCTGGCCAGCGATGGGCGGGCGCTGGCGCTCGCCTTCCCGGAGTCGCTCTTCTCCAGCAGCGACGGCGGGCGCAACTGGCTGGCGGTGAACGCCCCTTCGGTGGGCGCGCAGCGAGTGGGCATCGCCGAGGACGGCTCGCTGGCGGTGGAGGGTCTGCTGGAGTCGCTGGTGTGGTCCGCCGGCGCCACCCAGGGCGCGCCGGTGCTCGGCAAGTCGGCGGTGCGCGTGCGCGGCGTGCTCGCCGAGCCCGAGCTCGACGTCGGCCGCGGCGCCTCGGCCAGCGCCGTCGCTGCCGGCCTGGCGGCCATCGATGGAGAGCGGGTCACCGAGCTGGTGCCACCGGAAGAGGAGGAGAGCCTTGGTCCATGGCCGCGGGCGCCTCGACGGACGGCTCGAGATGCGCGTCATTCCCGGCAGCGCGCGCTGCGGGCGCGCCAAGCTGGCGGCGCGCGGGCGGCAGGTGGTCATGGCCTGCATGCCCGAGGCCAGCAGCGGCACCTTCACCGTGGAGCTGTGGCACAGCAGCGACGCCGGCGACAGCGGGCGCGGCGGCGCGCGCCGACACATGGAGACGCGCACGCCCGACGCGGTGGGCCTGGCGGTCTCGCCCGACGGCCGGGTGCTGGTGACCGGCCTCTGCGAGTCCCGCCCCGACGCCGAGTGCGCCCCGGCCGTGCCCGTGCTGGCGCACGCCGACCCCAACGCGCCGGCGGGGCCGGTGCGCGCGCCGGAGCTGGAGCAGACCTCGGCGCCCCCGGCGTTCTCCGGGGATGGGCGCGCCGCCTACGTGCTGGCGCGCGCCCGCACCGGCGGAGCGCTGGCGCTGTTCGTCTCTCACGACGGCGGCGAGAGCTTCAGCGCGCGCGCGCTGGATCCGCCCGGCAGCGGGGGCGCCGACGACGACGCGCCCGGTGAGCACGGCGGCTTCGACGTGCACGATCGCACCGCCATCACCACCGGTGAGGACGGCACCGTCGGCATGGTGCTCGCGCGACCCACCGGCGAGGTGTGGGTGACCGCCACCGACGATGGCCGCCTGCTCGACGTCGCCTATCCGGAGAGCGACGGGGGCGCGCTGGGGGGCTTCGGCAAGCGGGTGGTGGCCCTGGGCAGGGCCACCCGCGACGAGGACGCGCTCGCGCTGCGCGAGTCGTTCGATGGTGGCACGACCTGGCATCCGGCCGCCCACCCGCGCGCCTTGTTCGACGCCTCCGGCGACGGCCTGCCGGCCATGGCCTGCGCGGCGGGGGGCTGCCTCTTCGGCGACAGCCTGGCGCGCGTCGGGTGGGCGCTCGGGGCTCGCCGAGGCGCCCGCGGCGAGCGCACCGGCGCGCGCTCGCCGTGCTGCGACCGGGGCGGCCATCGCCTGCGACGCATCGGGGCCGTGGACGCGCCTGGCGTCGGTGGATGCGCAGAGCACGGGCCCGAGCGGCGCGCCGCGGCTCGACGGCTGGCGCGCGGCGCCTGGCTGGGGCGGTGGTCTCCACGGATCGCCGGAGCGCTCAGGTGACCATCAGCGGCGCGCGTTCCGGCGACGCGCGGGTGACCACGCGCTCCCTCTTCGGTCGAGGCGGCGGCGCGCGGCGCTACGCGCTGGAGGTCTCGCTGCAGATGGAGGGCTTCGCCGCCGCGCGCGTGCCCGTGCCCGAGGGCGACGACCTGCCCAGCGGCTCGCCGATGCGCGACATCGAGCTGGCCTGGGAGAACCTGATGGAGGGCAGCGCCGGGCGCGCGCGCATCGCCGACGCCGGCGCCTTCGAGGGCGGCGACGTGCGGCGCCTTCGCGATGGGGACAGCTGGGAGCCGGCGCTGGTCTCGGTGAGCCCACGCGGCATCTACCTGCGCCCGCATCACGAGGGCGCGCGCGCTTCGCACGCCTTCTTCGCCGACGGCTCGGGGCACGTGGAGACCCTCTCCTATCCGAGCTGGCCGGACGAGGGCCTGGCCGGGCCGCTCTCGGTGCGCAGCGACGCGGCCCACGTGGGCAACGCCCACCTGGCGGTGGGCATGGTGCAGCAGACGGGTGGCGAGGTGCCGGCGACGTTCCTCCTCGGCCACTTCGACGGCAAGGGCTGGCACCTCGGGGCCACCACCCTGGCGCCACCGGCCGAGAGCTCGACCTTCCTGCGCCGCGAGCTCGACTGGAGCTACCAGGGCGGCACCCTGGGCGTGACCACCCTCTCGCGCGAGCCCCTCGCCGGGCGCGGCTGGGCCGCGTTCCACGCCTTCCGCGCCGACGGAACGTTCGCCGCGCCGGTGCCGCTGGCCACCGATCTCGACCTGGTGGACCGGCCACGCGCCTGCGAGGCATCGGACCGCGCGCAGAGCGCGCGCCTGGTGGCGCCGCTGCTCGCGGGCGAGGACGCCCTCGGGCTGGCGGTGATCCGCCACCGGGTGCGCATCGGCGACGAGCCGTCACCCGCGCGCGCGCACCGCGGTCCGGCGGCGGCCGCGCCGAGCGCCGATGCCACGGTCGAGGTGATGACCGGCGGCGCCATCGTGCACGGCACCCCGACGGCGGCGTGCCTGGCGGCGTGGGAGATCACCGACGACGGCGGTCGCGTCGGCGGCGTGGTCTCGGGCGACCTGAAGCGCGGCTGGGTGTTCCGCCGCGCCGACAGCCCGCGCCCCACCGGCAAGCCGACCCTGCGCGCGCCGGCCGGGTCAGGGCCGGCGGCGATCGAGTACCGTCCGCTGGCGTGCCGCTGGGACGTGCCCGGCGCCACCAAGGAACGCTGAACGGGCGGGGCACGATGGCAGGCGCGCAGACGACGAAGCGAAGGGCCACGGCCACGACACGGAAGGTCGCGGCGAGCACGCACGTGCCGCGGCCCAAGCCGCCGCGCAGCGCGCGCGAGGCGGCGGCCATCGCCCGCGCCTACGAGCGGGTGCGCGGCCTGTGCCTGGCGCTCGACGGCGTCCACGAAAAGGAGGCCTGGAGCGAGGCCACCTTTCGCGTCGATCGCGGCAAGATGTTCCTGATGTTCGCCGACAACCACCACGACGACGGGCGCATCGCCTTCTGGTGCAGGTCGACCAGCGACTCGCGCGAGGCGTGGCTGGGCATGGCTCCCGAGCGCTTCTTCGTGCCGCCGTACGTGGGCCCGAGCGGGTGGGTGGGCATGTGCATCGATGGTGACGTGCCCTGGGACATGGCCGCGGAGGTCATCACCGAAGGCCATCGGCTGGCCTCGCCGCAGGCAGCGCCGCAGCGCGTGCGCACGGCGACGCTCGGCGCCGGCGCACCGAAGCGCGGCGCCAGCGCACCGAAGCGCGGCGCCGGCGCACCGAAGCGCGGCGCCGGCGCACCGAAGCGCGGCGCCAGCGCACCGAAGCGCGGCGCCGGCGCACCGAAGCGCAGCGCCAGCGCACCGAAGCGCAGCGCCAGCGCACCGAAGCGCGGCAAGCCGCGGGCGCGCTAGCCGCGGACTGGCCCGCGCGCCGCCCGCCCGCGCAGACGGGGGCGTGCTTGCGAAACGCCTCGACGACGAAGGCGATGACAGCGCGCACCGCCGGCGAGGAGCGCGCCTCGCGGCGATAGACGAGCGAGAAGCGGCGCACCACGACCGGGGCCCGCGTCAGCCGCACCAGGGACGCGTCGCCGTCGCCGAGGAAGCACGGCAACACCGCCAGCCCGGCGCCGGCCTGCGCGGCGGTGAGCATGTCCATCGCCTCGCGGCTGCGCATCACCACGCGCGCCCCCGTGGAGCGCTCCGAGAGCCACTGAGCCGCCGGTATGGCCGCCATACTGGCGTGGAAACCGATGACCGCGTGACCGGAGAGATCGTCGGGGTCGACCGGCTCAGGGTGCCGCGCCAGGTAGCTGCGCGCGGCGTACAGCGCCGAGGCGCCCTCGCCGACCTTGCGCGCCACGAGGCGCTGGTCGTCGATGGGGCCGATGCGGATGGCCAGATCGGCGGCGCCCTTGTTCAGGTCGACGTGGCGTGCGCCGCTCACGATCTCCAGCGAGACGCGCGGCGCCAGGGCGACGCTCGTGGCGAACGCGCTGCCGAGACGCACTTCGCCATCGCCGTGGACCGCAGCGCCGCCGAGGTGGTGGCCATCGCCGAGCAGGCCGGCTGGCGCGCGCGCATCTGCAACCGAGGAGGCCTCTTCGACCTGGTGGAGGTGTGGGTCGAGGGCGCGTACCCGGTGGAGGTCCTCGACCCGGCGCAGATGGCCGACTACCGGCGATCGATGACCGTCGAGGGCTGGCAGAAGGCCTTCGGGCTGGCCTGACGCCCCGCTCGACCCCGAGACACGGCCCGCTCCAGCGCCAACCAGGCGGGCGGCAAGACTCCATCTCGCCGCCGTCACCTGGCGCGGGCATATTGGAGGTCGTGCTCTTCAAGGGCGCGGGCATCCGCAGCCTGCTCATCGCCATCGAGCGCCTGGAAGGCGCCGAGGGCCTGGCCGCGGTGAAGGCCGCGGCCCCCGCCGGGGTGCGCGCGCGCATCGAGCCGCAGGTGCTCGCCTCGCGGCAGTATCCAGTGGAGATCAGCGCCGCCCTGCAGATCGCGGTGCGCGACACCATCGGCGGCGGCTCCTGGGAAATCAGCCACCGGCTCGGCGTCGAGGCGGCGTACATCGACTTCAAGGGCATCTACCGCGTGTTCCTGCGCGCCATGGACTACGGCAGCGTCTGGAACCGCATCGAGCGCGCCTTCGCGCAGTACAACTCGCAGGGCAGCGTGAAGTGGACGGACCGCACCCGGACCTCGGCGCGCGGCCAGGTCACCGGCGTCATCGGCTACAACGACGGCATGTGGAGCTCGGTGGCCGGGCGGGTGCAGGGGCTATTGCTGCTCTCCGGCGCCAAGGAAGCGAGCGCGCGCGCCTTCGACGGGACACCGCAGAGCTGCTCGTTCGAGGCGACCTGGCGCCCCTGATCAGCCCAGCTGCTCGCGCATGCGCGCCAGGGTCCGGCGGCGCTCCTCGCCGACCGTCGGAAACTCGGGCTTCATGTGGCGGAGCGTCTCCACCATGACCTCGGCCACGGCGCGACGCGCGAAGTCCTTGTCGTCGGCGGGGACGGCGTACCAGGGCGCCCAGGGCCGCGACGTGGCCGAGAGCGCGGCCTGGTAGGCGGCCATGTACTCGTCCCAGTGCTTGGCCTCGGCCACGTCGCCCTCGTTGAACTTCCAGTTCTTCTCCGGCTCGTCGAGGCGGGACAGGAAGCGCTTCCTCTGCTCGCCGGCCGAGACGTTGAGCCAGAACTTGACCACCGCCGTGCCGCTGCGGGCCAGGTGGCGCTCCAGCTGGCGAATGGATTCGAAGCGTTCCTCCCAGAGGCGCGCCGGATCGACCGGGCCCGGCAGGCGCTGGCCGCCGAGGTACTCGGGGTGCACGCGCACCACCAGCACCTCCTCGTAGTAGCTGCGGTTGAAGATGCCGATGCGCCCGCGCTCCGGCAGGCGCCGCACCGCGCGCCACAGGAAGTCGTGGTCCAGCTCCTCGGAGGAGGGCTGCTTGAAGGCGGTCACCTCGCAGCCGGCGGGATCGACGCCATGCATGACGGCCCGGATCACCCCGTCCTTGCCCGCCGCATCCATGGCCTGGAAGACGAGCAGCAGCGCGCGGCTGTTTTCGGCGTAGAGGCGTCGCTGCAAGCCGTCGAGCTCCTCGGTGAGCTCGTCGAGGCGGCGCTCGTCCTCCTTCTCGGCCTTCTTGTCTCGCTTGCCGCCCGGCGGGGCGGTGGAGGCAGAGTCGACGCGGAACGAACCATCGAAAGGCACCAGCCAGGGGCTGGGTGCGGGATCGGCGGCGGGCTCGGGAAGCGTGGGGGCGCTCGACATGCAGGGATGGGAGACGCGGCCCCGGAGCGCGTCAACCGGGGCGAAGCGGCGTCACGCGCGGTGCTCGATGTCGGGCACGCCGGCCCCTCAGAACGTCCCGCAGACCGCCGACGGGATGCAGAACCCCGTGTAGCAGGAGCCGTCCGCCTCGGCGGTGGTGCCGGCGGGGCAGCTCGGGGGGATGGCGTCGCACATCGCGGTGCACGAATCGGCGCCGACCGCCGCGCACTTCGTCTCGTTGCAGTTCACGTCCGGGCTGCAGGTGGCCACCACGCACCCCGGCGTTGCCTCGCACTCGTAGGTGTCCCCTCCGACGACCTGCGGGCAGACATGCGGCCCGCCCAGGCACACCCAGTCGGGAACCGTGCCGCAGGCCGGCGCCTGATCGCAGATGTCGTCGCGGAAATCGCAGTGGTGGAACTCGAGGTTCGAGCAGTCGGCGCAAGCCTTCGGCTCGCAGGTCGGACAGCAGACGTCGTCGTAGACCGGCGCGCAATCGGGTGTCCCCATGCAGTCCGCCTCGAAGAGGCCGGAGCATGTGCTGGAGCCACCGCTGGCGCTCGAGGCACCACCGGCCGCGGTCGAGACGCCGCCGCCCGCGCCTCCGGTGGTCGCGCTGGTGGTCCCCGCGTTGCCCTCGGCGCCCGTGCCGCCGGCACCGCTGCCGCTCGCGCCGGAGCCAGCGCCGCTCCCGCTCGCGTCGTCGGGCGTGGAGACGTCCCCATCGCAAGCTGCAGCCAGCAAGATCAGGATCGCGGCGATGGATCGCTCCATGATGGACCTCTCGGTGAGCAAGGCGCGCGGGGCAAGGAATGTCCCCATTCTACGGCAGACCTCAGCGCTCTGCTCACCGCTCCTTGCGGGTGCGCTCGTACTCGGCCAGCGGTAGCCCGACCGGGCCCTCGGCGAAGTAGTCGAGGTACCACTCCTTCTCGATGAAATCGGACGCCGCGGGATCGGGCTCGAAGGTCGGGTCGAGGGCGGCGACGATGCGCTGCAAGGTGGCGGTGTCGCGCTGGGCGAGCACCGGGATGCCTGCGTCGAGGAGTGGATTCACCCGCACCATCCTAGCCACGCGGCGGCGCCGGAGCGCGACCAGCCCTCCTTCGGGTACGCTGCGCGCGTGCCCCTGCCCCACCGCCTGACCGGGTGGCTCCCCTCGCTGGTGATGCTGATGGCCGTGCTCGGCCTGGCGGACACCGCCGCCGCCGACGCGGTGATGCCTCCACCCGACGACTGCCCGAGCGGCGAGCGAGGCGTCACCAGCCATGGCGGGCCGCAGTGCGTGAAGGTGGAGCCGACGGACTGTCCATCGGGCTGGCGGGGCGTGCAGGGGGGCAACTGCATGCTGCGACCGTGCGCCACCGACGAGGGGTGCGGGCCGAGCGAGGCGTGCATCGACCACTCCGTATGTCTCTCTCCGTCCGAGGACGAGTACTACGACCACGGCGAGCAGCCGCCGCCGGGGGAGTCGGGGGAGACGGGCGCGCTGCCGCAGAACTACCCGCGGGAGCTGCTCGGTGGGCCCCTGGCGCCCAAGGTCAAGCGCAAGAAGCCAATCATCCGCTACGAGGCGGTCAACCTCTGCGCGCCGTCGGTGCAGTGCGACGCACCGCGCACTTGCCAGACCGAGAAGCTCTGCGCGCCGAAGGGCAAGCGGGCTGTCGCCTACCTGGGCACGAACATCTCGCCCATCCGCGTGGCACGGCAGACCGACACCCCGCTCACCCGGAGCGAGTCGGGCCCGAGCGAGGTCGCCTCGCCGCCGGTGCCCAAGGGCGGCTGCGCGGCGTGCAGCATCGAGCGCGGCGCCGGCGACGCCTGGCTCCTGGCCCTGCTGGCGCTGGCCGTCGCGTCGGCGCGGCGTGCGGCGCGCCAGCGTCCCGCGGCTAGATGAGGAGACGACCATGCCCGAGTGGAACCTCGTCGAGATCACCGACCGTGCCGGGCGCGTCCTGGAGCCTGCGTGGCTCGAGCGCTCGGAGGGCGTCCACCGCCAGCTGCGCCCCCAGCTGATGGCGGACTACGCGGGCGCGATGCAGCGCGTGTTCGAGGGCGGTGGACGCATGGTGGTGGCGACGCGCGACGAGGCCGTCTACGGCGTCGCCTTGTGGCGCTCGGGGGTGAACACCTTCGCCGGGCGGTACCTCTACGTCGACGACCTGGTGACCGACGCCGCGCACCGATCCCGCGGCGCCGGCAAGGCGCTGCTCGCGCGGTGCGCCGCCATCGCCACCGAGCTGGGCTGCGCGGAGCTGGTGCTCGACTCCGGCGTGCAGCGCGCCGACGCGCACCGCTTCTACTTCCGAGAGGGCATGGCCATCCACGCCTTCAACTTCAGCCGCTCGCTCGCGCCGCGCGACTAGCGACCGCGGCCGGGCAGAACGCGCATTTTCCTGAGCCGCCGGCAGGGCGGAGCAGCGACTACGCGGGATAACCAAGGCCGCGCCGGCGTGCGGCCGCGCATGCTTTGCTGCCGGCGCTCCAGCGCGGGCGGCGTGGAGGTCACCATGTTCGTCGTCCGGCAGCTCGCGCTTGCCGCATCGGTCTCGTTCGTCTTCGCCGTCGGATGCGCAGACAGCGAAGGCTCCGCCAATCCATCGGGCACCGGCGGGTCCGGAGCTACCAACAACGGCGGCGCTGGCGGCGCCGGGGGCAGCGGCGCGCAAGGAGGCAGCGGCGCCCAGGGCGGCGCCGGCGCCCACGGTGGGGCCGGCGGACAGGGCAACGCCGGCGGGGCGGGCGGCACCGGCGCCACCGGCGGCACCGGCGGCGAGGGGGGCGGCGGCGGCTCGGGCATGTGCGACCAGGTGCCGGAGCCGGTGTGCGCCGTGGAAGCACCGATTGCTACTTCGGCTTCTCGTCGGACGGCATCTGCGAGTGGGGCTGCCGCGACGAGGAGGACAACACCCATGGGCAGGAGTGCAAGGGCCCGAACTGCCTCTGCCTCTACAACGCCCAGGTCTACTGCTCGTGCCAGTCGGCCGACAGCTGCGGCACGAGCTGCTGCCCTGCGCCCTGGGTGACGCCAGACAGCGCCCCACCGCCCGACGGCTGCGGCGGCAGCGGTGGCGGTGGCAACGGCGGCGCCGGCACGGGTGGCAGCGGCACCGGCGGGGAAGGCACCTCGGTCGCGGTGAGCGCGGTCAGCAGCGGGAGCGGGCCGTGATGCGCGCCACGTTCCCGATCGCAGCCTGCCTGATGGCCTGCAGCGCCACCAACGCCCCGTCGGCTGCGAGTACTACGCCACCTTCATGGACACGCTGGTGTCTCGTACGGCTACCCAGCAGGGATGAGCATCCGCCCCATCAACGACGTCGAGATCCCGGTCATCAAGTAGACCACGACGCCGACTCGACTCACCCGCGGTGCACGCTCGAGGACACGCTGCGCGCCGCGGCGATGGACGCTACGCTGGCTCGGTCACCGCGCGACTTTCCTGCTTCGTGCGCCGCCCGTGCCCTCGGCCCGGCATCCTCGCCGGACGGACCGCGCGACGCGTCCACCGGAGGTGTCCATGGCGTCCTCGTCGTTGGCTCGATTGCCCTGGCTGCTGGCGTTCGGCGCGCTGCTCGGCGCGCTCGGCGGGTGCGGAGGGTCCGAGGCGACGCCCCCGGGGCACGACCCACCGCCGACCCCGTCGGAGGGGCCGACCTACCACGCCGACATCGAGCCCATCCTGCGCAGGAGCTGCGTGGGGTGCCACCACGACGGCGGGCTGGCACCGTTCTCCGTGGCGACGTACGCGGATGCGAAGGAGGTCGCCCTCTCCCTGCCCTCCGCCGCGCGCAGCGGGCTGATGCCGCCCTTCGGCGCCGAGACGACCGACGAGTGCCAGCCGGAGCACCCCTGGCGCGACGACCCGCGGCTCGACGAGGCGGAGATCGATCTGTTGCAGGCCTGGTACGACGCCGACACACCGGAGGGCGTCGACACCGGCGATCCGTCGGCGCCGGCGCCGAGCTACACCTTCGAGCTGCCCGGCGTGGAGAAGGAGGTGGCGCCGGCAGCCGCGTTCCTGGCCACCGGCGAGAGCGACATCTTCCGCTGCTTCGTGCTCGACCCGGAGCTCGCTGCCGACACCTACCTGAACGGAGCCCAGGTGCTGCCCGGGAACCCCTCGGTGGTGCATCACGCGGTGCTCTTCTCCGATCCGCAGGGGGCCTCCAGCGGCCTGGCGGACGCGGACGGTGGATACGACTGCTTCGGCGGCGCCGACGTGCCGGGCGCGCAGATCCTCGACGTCTGGGTGCCGGGCAGCCCGCCGCGCGAGTACCCACCCGACGTCGGCATCCCCCTCACCGCCGGCACCAAGCTGGTGATGCAGATCCACTACCACCCGCTCGGCGCCTCCGCGGATCCGGACTCGACCCGGCTGCAGATGCGCTTCGTCGAGGCGCCGACCTACCAGCTGGTGACCATCGGCATGGGAAACTACAACGCACCGTCGGTCGAGGACGCGTTCGGGACCGGCGAGCTCCTGCCCGGTCCGAACGACGAGGGCGGCGTGGAGTTCCGTGTGCCGGCGGACGTCGCCGACCACACCGAGTCGATGCGCCTCACCCTCGATGTCGGCGACGACGGCGAGCTGCCGCCGATCTACATCTTCGGCGTCTTCAACCACATGCACTACGTGGGCAAGGACATGCGTCTCAGCATGCGGCACGCCGATCGCGGCGGAGCCGAGGAGTGCCTCTTGCACACACCGCACTGGGACTTCTCCTGGCAGCGCTTCTACGCCTACGACCGGCCCATCGAGCAGCTGACGCGCATCGGACCCGGCGACGTGTTCGAGATGTTCTGCAAGTACAACAACTCCGTGAGCAACCCGTACGTGATGCGCGCGCTGAAGGAGCAGGGGATGATGGAGCCCGTCGACGTGTACCTGGGCGAGCAGACGCTCGACGAGATGTGCGTGTCGGCATTGCAGGTGGTGGTCCCCATCCCCACGCCCTGAGCGCTGCCACCACCGCTGACGAAGCGTTCGACGCGAGCCGCCCGGGATCCTTGGCCCTCGGCCGCCCTTGCGGCGCGAGCACCGCGCCGGAGCGCCGACCGCCCAATGCGCCGGCTGCCCCGCGTGTCGGAAGGCGCCGAGGGAGAGGAGGCGTCGCCCGCCGCGCATGTCGCGCGCACACGGCGCCCCTCCCGTGGCAGGAGCGACCATGATCGATGGGGAGACGTGCGCCTGGGCGCGGCACGGTGGCAGACGTTCGTGGACGAGGGCCGCGTTGTGGGCGCTGGCGCTGGTGGCCGCCAGCGGCGCGGCGTCATCGGCGCGCGCCGACGCCGAACAGGGGTGCATCGCCGGCGAAGCGGAGCGCGCATTCGTCTGCGCCGCGCCGCCGCCTCGATCCGCGCCGCGCCCGACGCCGGGTGCGTCCGCCCCGCGGCGGCGCGCACCGCCAAGGCGCGCCTCGACCCGAGGAAGCCGGGTCCGCCGCCGGCAGCGACCACTCAGGAGCGGCGCAGATACGCGGCGTCGGCGCGCACCCAGGAGCTGCTCGTGCGCGAGGTGCAGTTGCTGGCCGGCCTGCTCGCCTCGACGCCGCCCAGCGCGCCCGATCGGCCGAAGCTCCTGCGGCGCACCGCGGAGAGCTTCGTGGAGCTGGGGGCGATCTCGCTGCGCGAGCAGACGGAGCGCACCATCGAGGCCGATGACGCCCGACGCGCGCGCAGCACCGCCAAGGAGAAGAGGGCGCGGACGGCCGCCCAGCAAGCGGCGAAGACGGCTGGCGCCTCGCGGAGGGAGGCCATCAAGTACTACACGACGCTCGTGGAGCAGCACCCGCGCTACTGCCTGACCGAGGCGCGCGGCGGGAGCAGGGCGACCGGCTGCGTGGACGAGGTGCTCCACCACCTGGCCTACGAGCTGGAGCAGGACGGCAAGGTGGACCAGGCGCGCAAGGTGTACCTGCAGCTGATCCAGGGCCACCCGAGCTCGCCCTACCTGCCGGGGGCCTACCTGGCGTTCGGGGAGCTCTTCTTCGGCGAGGCGCAGGCCGATCCGTGGAAATGGGCGCTGGCCGAGCAATCGTACAAGAAGGTGCTCGACTATCCGCCGCCGGAGAACACGTCCTTCGGCTATGCGCACTACAAGCTGGCGTACGTCTACTGGAACCAGGGTGATCACCCGCGCGCCCTCTCCGAGCTGAAGCGGACCGTGGAGCACGCGGCTGCGTTCCCCCGGGCGCCGAGCGCCGCCGGGCTGGCGACGGCGGCGCGCCATGACCTGGTGCCGATCTATGCGCAGACCGGGGACGCAAGGAAGGCGCACGACTTCTTCCGCCCGCTGAGCGGCGATGGCGCCGGCGAGGCCACCAGGACCTACGCCATGATGGATGAGCTCGGGCAGGCGTACCTCGACACCGGCCACTACCAGGACGCCATCTCGCTCTACCAGGACCTGCTCGGGCGCGATCGCGGGCCGCGGTCGTGCATCTACCAGGGGCGCATCAGCGAGGCCGTGATGGCCGTTCGCTCCGGCGACAAGGACGCCATCCGCTCACAGCTCGCCACGCAGCTGGCGCACCAGACACGCTTCGCCGGCGAGGGCCACCCGGAGGCCGCCAAGCTGGCCTGCGACAACCTCACCGCCAGCCTGATGGCCGAGACGGCCATGGCCTGGCACCTGGAGGCTGTCGGGTCGGGGGGGGTGCGCGGCACCGGCGACGACAGGACCATGCGCCTCGCCGCCGACCTCTACGACGGCGTGACCGCCACCTTCGCCGCCGAGCGCTTCGCGCGCTTCACCTTCCCACGCCTGGTGAAGGAGGACTGGCCGACGTTGCGCAAGCTTGCCTACCACAAGGCGGACCTCCTCTACTCCAGCAAGGACTGGGCGAGGTGCGGCCCGGCGTTCGACGCAGTGGTGGCGCAGGACCCCAAGGGGCCGCTGGCCGAGGCGGCGTCCTACGGGTCGGCCACCTGTTACCAGAACGTCTACCTGACCACGCACTCCGGCGGGCGTGACCGCGCCTCCGCCGGACACCTCCCCGGCGCAGCCGCGGGACGCGCGGAGGCGGCGAGCACCCGGCGCTTCCAGGCCCGCCCGCTCACCGACGCGCAGCAGGCCATGGTGGGCTCCTTCGATCGCTACGTGTGCGGGGTGCCTGCCGACGGCGCGGACAAGGCGCAGCGGGAGCGCCTGGTGGAGATCGAGTTCGCGCGCGCGCGCACCTGGTTCGAGGCCCAGCACTGGGAGGAGGCGGCGCTCGGCTTCCGCGACATCGCCTTCGACCACGCCGCCAGCGAGGCCGGCGTCGACGCCGCGCAGCTCTACCTCGAGTCGCTGAACATCCTGGCCATCCAGAGCGAGCCCGCGCGCCCGGCGTGCATCGACCGGATGGCCGCGGACACACCGAAGATCGTGGCGCTGTACTGCGCCCCCGGCCGCACCGGGGCGGCCGTCCC
>JBBJMR010000043.1:0-38090 GCA_037720395.1 Polyangiaceae bacterium | reverse complement strand
CTCGTCGAAACCCAGAGAGTTGGGCACGGCTCCTGGATCACGGCCGCGGTTGACCACGTAGTTCTTGTCGCCAGCGGCACCGATGCTCACCGGGCCCTTACCGCCGGAAGCGAACGGTGAACCAGCCACCGGCGTCAGCGATCCGTCGTCGTGCACGTCGAACACCGCGATGGTGTCGCTGCCGCTGTTGACCGCGAAGATGCGCTTCTTGTCTGGACCGAATACGAGGTCCTGGTCGGAGTCGTCGGGGCCCAGCGCCTGGGTCGGATTCGGGATGCCCAGTCCGCCGGCCTCGTACGATTCGCTGTTGCCGGTGAGGCTTCCATCTGCGCCTCGCTCGAAAGCGAGGATGGCGTTGCCAGCTGGGTCGTTGCTCTCCACGTAGACATGGCTGGCTACGGTGGCACCGCCACCGCCACCCTCCGCGCCTGCACCCCCTTGAGCGCCCCCACCTGCGGTGCCCGAGCTGGCCCCGTTCCCGCCGGCGCTGACCGAGCTAGATGACGACGAGGACGACGGCCCGGCACCGCCGGTGCCGCCCCCGTTTTCGTCGCTGCACCCGATGGCGAGCATGCTGGGCAGAGCCGCGGCGAGGATGGCCAGCCTGCGTACCGAAAGCGATCTTCGATCTGTCATGGGCGCTCCGTGGAACAATTGGTAATGCAAGGGACGCTGCGCGAGAGGCGCTTGCGGTGCGCTTACGACGTCACGAGCGGGAGGTTTCGCCTCGCAGACGCTGAAACGCGGATCTGCATGCGTGCGTCTCGGGCGGGACGACTGGCGCAGCGACGCCTGCTCGGGAGGAGGACGAAACCGCACGCGACCGGCCGATCCCGGCAGTCAAGCCAATCCCGCTCGGCCGCTCTCGTCGCAGCGATGCCTTCTCCAGGACACGCATCGCCGGCACGAAGCGCCGTCACGTTCGCGCCGCGGACGCCGTGCGGCTGGCAAGCGCCTCCGTCGCGGAGCTGGCCCTGCGGAAGACCCTCAGCTGGCGTGGTGGTGCACGAGGCAGGATGGACTCCACCGTCGTAGCTCATGCCGGCGTCCCGCTCTGGCGGGCATCGCAGCGCGGATGGGTGCAGTGCTTGGGCCTCCGACCCGATCTACAAACCCACGGATGCTCGAAGCCCCCGGTCGCACTGCGCCTTCGCGGGCGGCACGTCGCGCTCGCACGCGCCGTCTGCGCGGAGCGAGCTCGGGTTTGACCCGTCGCGCCGCTGCCTGGATACTGGTGTACATGCTGCGTAGAGCTCTCGCGCTGACCGTACCGGTGCTCACGATCGCGTCTGGAGGGTGCGGCAATATCCTGGGGCTAGACGGGCTGCGCTACGACGAGGAAGGCGAAGCCTCGACCACCGTTTCGAGCACGGGAACAGCCGGCGCAGCTCACGGCGGCGGGGCCGGGGGGACAGCCGCCACGAGCGGAGGAAGCGGAGGAAGCGGGGGAGTCGGCGGCGGCAGCGCCGTGGGAGGCAGGTCCTGTACCAGTCCGGCGAACACGGATATTGGTGCCACCGCCGACACCTTCCTGGCAGAGGGGAGCACCTTGAAGCACGGAGCAGAAGAGCACCTCACGCTCAAGGGCGCGGCTGGGCTTCCCGTCGATGTTCCCGCGCGCGTCGCGCTGATAGCCTTCGACACGAGCTCGGTGCCGCAGGGCGCGGTCATATGCAGCGCCCGGCTCGCCCTGGTCGCGACCTTCGGCGCGCAGGGGCAGGAGTGGTTCGTGCATCGCGTCCTGGAGGCCTGGGACGAGGACGACGCCGACTGGCAGATTTCCGTCGGCACACAGAGCTGGAACACGCCGGGCTGCGGTCGAAATTCTTGCGAGCCTGACACGATAGCCGCCCCGGAGCTGAACGACGGACTCAACACCGTCACGATTCCGGTCGAGACCATCCAAGAATGGATTGATCAGCCGGGGAGCAATCACGGGCTCGCGCTGAAGACGTCTGATGAACAGATCAAGTTCGCATCCTCTAACGCCCCAACCAATGAAGATCGGCCGCAGCTCGTCATTGAGTACGGCGACCGCTGAGGACGCGACGCGACGCAACGCGAACCGAGCGAGAGTGCGTATCCGCTGCACCAAGCTCTTGCTGGCGCGTGGCGTGACGTGGCACCGAGACCACGAGCGGCCGTGGCGCGCATAGAGGCTGGACCCGGCCCGCCTCGGGCACAGGATCTTCTTGCGCCTCGGCGACCGCAACGAGGAGCGCCGCGCTCCTCGAAGGCCTGAATCCGCGGCCGCGCTCCTCCAAGCGGACGGCCATCCCTGAGCCTGGAGTGGGCTAGTGGGCGGGCCGTCGCACTTGTCAGATGCGGCGTTCGATGGTGAGCTGACGCTTCGATGTCTGCACCGTGGCGGTGGTGTTGCGCTTCGGGACTCCTGGTTTCGTGGCTGCTGCTCGACGCGACCGCGGTCGCGCAGGACACCCCTGGGCCCGAGTTGGTGGAGCGTGAAGCCGAGTCGCGATCCGCGTTCGACAGCGGCCGGCAGGCCGCGGAGGCCAACCGCTGGGCCGAAGCGTGTCCCTGGTTCCAGAAGGCGCACGACCTCCACGGCACCAACGGCACTGCCTTCCAGCTGGCGCGTTGCTACGACGCCGTCGGGCGCACCGACCTGGCGCGCGTTTACTACGCGTACGTGCTGGAGCACGCCGACCGCGACAGTGTGGCGGAACGAGTCGAGCGCTCGCGGCAGCGCGTGGGCGAAATCGACGCCGCGCCGCTCGCGCGGGCGACGCCTGCGCCGGTTCGGTCGGCCGCGGCCCTGGTGCCCTCTGCAGCCTCCACCTTCACCGCGCCGGTGCCCCGGCCCGACGACCGCTCCGGCTCCGCGAAGCCTGCGGCTGCGGCCTTCGCGATCGGCGGCGTCGGGCTCGGCGTCGGCGCCATCCTGGGCATCCTGGCGTTGTCGCAAGCATCCGAAGTGAAGGGTGCCTGCGATGCCAGCGGCTCCTGCCCGCCGGAGCGCGAAGCGGATGCGGACGAAGCGGTGGCCAAGGGCTGGGGCTCGGTGGCCGCGCTCGGCGTGGGCATGACCGGCGTGGTCGTTGGCGTCGTCCTCCTCGCCACGCGGCGCACGCCGCAGCCGGCGCTCTCGTCGCGGGGTGGCAGCAAGATCGTCATCTCCTTCTGACTCGAAGGCGCGTGTTCCGTCCGGGAGCCAGCGATTCCCTCGCCTTGGGTTGACTCTGGCTGCGTCCCTTTGTCTGATGGAAGGCGATGTCCTCGGCGGGAGACTTGCTCGCTAGCCGCTACCGGCTGCTGCGCGAGCTGGGCCGGGGAGGCATGGGGGTCGTCTGGCAGGCCACCAACGAGGCGATTGAACGCGACGTCGCTGTCAAGCTCATCTCCCCGGAGATCGCCGGCAAGCCCGGGGTGGTCGAGCGGTTCCTCCAGGAGGCGAGGATCTGCGGCGCGTTGCGCCATAGCGGCGTCGTCGACGTGCTCGATGCCGGTCACGACGCGGGCGGGCCGCACTTCATCGTCATGGAGCTCCTCCATGGCGAGTCGTTCGAGTCTCTCCTGGAGAGAGAGCGGCTGCTGCCGCCGGCACGCGCCCTGCAAATGCTGCGCGAGGTGGCAGCGACACTGGCCATCACCCATGCCGCCGGCGTCATCCATCGCGACCTGAAGCCAGCCAACATCTTCGTGCAGGATGGAGGCGAGAAGCCGGGCGTGGTCAAGGTGCTCGACTTCGGCGCCTCGAAGCTCATCGACGCCGAGCGTGCGCTGGCCAAGACGACCACCGGCACGGTCGTGGGTTCGCCGGCCTACATGAGCCCAGAGCAGGCGGGAGGGCGTGTGGCGGTGGACGAGCGCACCGACATCTATTCCTGCGGCGTCCTGCTGTACGAGGCGCTCTGCGGCCACGTCCCTTTCGATGAAGCACCCTCGGCGCAAGCCGTGCTCATCGACATCGTGACCCGCGACGCGCCCTGGCTCGGCAACCTCGCTCCCGACGTGCACCCGGTGGTGGTGGCGCTGGTGCATGATTGCCTGGCACGCGACCGGGACGAGCGAATCCAGACGGCCGCGGAGCTGGTGCGGCGCATCGACATGGCGCTGTCGCGGCTGGAGCGATTTGCCCCGCAACGATCGAACACCGGCCCCCCCGAGCCGGCTACGAGGCGGTCGAGCACGCCAGCGGCGATGGGCAAGGACAGCCTGACCACCACGACGGTGCGGCGCACGCGTGCCGAAGCCGTTCGCCGCACCTGGTGGTTGGCCGGGCCGGCTGCGGGCGTGGCGGCGGTCGTGCTGTGGCGCCTGGCGATCGCAGCGCAGGCGCCCGATGCCATCGGAGCGACGGACGCCGAGGCCGCTGCGGCTGCATCGGCAAATCCCGGGGCGGCGAGCAGTGCCAGCGCCGCCGATGAAACCATCGCACCCGGAGAGGCCCCCACGGCGCCCTCGGTCGAGGTCACCCCGGAGGCGGAAGCTGCGACGGCGCCGGATGCCGGGGAGCGTCCGGTGACCTCCAGTCGCCCCTCGGCCAACTGGCCACGCGTGCCGCCCGGCGGTCCCAGCGAAACGGCGGCGGCGAAGCCGAAGCCGAAGCCGAAGCCGAAGCCGAAGCCGAAGCCTCCGCCGAAGAACGTGAACAGCTACGAGAACTGACCGCGAGCTGCTCTCGTCCGGAGGCGTCGGAGCGATGGGTGGAGGATGGTCACGAATACGTACGCGTCCGACGAGATGGCCTCGACGGCGTGCGTCGCCGAGTACGAAGGACTGGTCGAAGCGCAAAGAGGTACAGGCGGCGAGCGCCAACCCTGGCGCTCGAAGCGCCAGGGCGCCGCCACGTATGCGTCAGCGGCCCACCGCCGGTCCGGCGATCATTCTGCTGTCGGAATCGAACGTCATTGGCGCGCGCTCAGCGCCCGACGAGAGCCCACGGCGCGTGCCGGGGTCGTCATGAACCCAACCGTGCGGGGAACACCTACTTCGTCTCCAGCCGGACCTTCTCGCCGATCTTGAAATGGTCGACCTTCTTCCCGTTCTTCATGACGACGCTCTCCTCCTTCAGGATCGTGAGCGCCGCCTGGTCGCGGTCCACCTTGGTCACCTCGACCTGCGCGATCGTCACCCAGCCGCCCACCAAGGCGCCGCCGAAGATCGATCCGGCGATCCTCTTCGTGTCCTCGCCGAGCGTTCCGAGCAGCCTTCCTCGCGCGCCGACGGCGGGCGCCGCGCCGGAGAGCTTCACCCGGAGCGTGGCGCCTTGCCGCGCGGTGATCTCCCCGTCGACCGGCCGCGCATCGCCGTCGGCGCCCGGCCGCGGCGATGCCGACGCAGCCGCCGCGTCGGACGCCGCCCTCGCCTTGGCGGAGGCCGTGATGTCCGCGAACCGGCGGAGGTCTGCTGCGATCTTCGCGATCTCCCTGTCCGAACGTGCCAGGCGCTCGGCGGCGGCCGCGTCGGGCCGGTAGGTGCTCGGGCGCGGCGGCGCGGAAGCGAAGCACGCCAGCGCATCGCTGTGGGTCACGCAGACCATGCTGCCATCCGGCGCCGCGCCGACCGACTGGACTTGCCCCTGCCCTGTCGAGTGCTTGCCGTCTGCCTCGCCTTCCTGGATCTGCCCCGCGATGGCCAGCACCTGGGGCGGGGACGACGCTCCGCCGATCACGAGGCCCCGGCTCGGCACGATGGCCAGGGACTCCTCGCTCAAGAAGGAGAGGAGCCTGCCGCGCACCGGGATGCCCCCGAGCGCCTTCGGCGGCTCGGTCCGCATGTCGAGGAGAGCCACTGACACCTCGGCCGATCCGCGTCCCGGCTCGGACGCCACCGCCAGGCGCGAGCCTCGCGGCGAGAACGCCATGGCCAGCACCGGAGCCGCGACGATCGGCGTCACCTCCGGCAGCGCCTTGCCGAGCGCGCTGATCCTCGTCAGCCTGACCCCGTCGCTGGTCGCGATCGCCAGGCGCTCGTCATCGGGCGACAGGGCCACGAGCTCCGCGTCCTCCGGCAGCGGCGCGCGGATCACCTCGCTCCAGGTCGCGAGCTTGTCCATCGACTCCAGCTCGTAGACACCGAGCGCCTTCGCGCGCCCGGCGCCGAACGTCACAGCCACGCGCTTCGTTCCCCACGACGCCGCGCGCGGGGTCCCGTCGAAGAACAGCGCGGGCACCGAGAGCAGCTCCGGGAAGGTGAGGATCCAGAGCGCCGCCTCCGTCACCACGGCCACCCGGTCCTCGCCGATGAAGTGGAGCGGTCTGCCGCGCACCGGCTGGTGCGCGAGCGGCGCCCGGTCCAGGAGCTGGCCCGTGTCCCGTGCATGGACACGGAAGTTGTGCTGGTCGAGGACGATCGCGTCGCCCCAGGGCGCGAGCTCCACGTGGGAGTTGAACGAATGCTCGATGGAGCGGATCGACCAGAGCTGCGACATCGGCCGGGGCGGCTCTCGCTGCGAGGGCACCTCGGCGGCCGCGGCCGCGTGGGGGCGCCGCACGGGCGGGTCACCTCCGCCCGCCACACCCGTGCCGCCCCCACACGCCGAGAGCACGACGCACAGAGCGATACTCCGCAACCTCACGAGAACCGCACCTTCGCGGAGCGGAGGCGGTGGGTCAATGCCTCGTCCCCGAGCTCCGGCGATGGGTCAGATGAGCGCCTGCGGATCGCCGTCCGGGCGCGCCAGCGCAGTCTGCCGCTGCTCAGCGCCAACTCGGCGAAGGACAGGCCGCTGGTCGCCGACGTTCCCGAGCGGGTGCCGCGGTCGGGACGTCATGTTGGAGGTACCCTGAGCGGGTCAGAAGATGCCATCGTACGCCTTCCTCCAAGCACCCGTGACGTGTCCGGCCTGCAGCGCCGAGGTGGTCGACGAGCTGTGGTTCCAGTGGGGCTTCTGCGGCGGCCGCGCACCGAGGCCCGAGTCGACCTACCGGCTGGGCGAGTCGATCCGCTGGGCCCACTGCCCCGATGGCTCGACGCCGGCGTGGACGCACTTCGCCGACGATCACGGCGCAGGCGGCGGCAACTTCGGCACCCCAGACATTCGAGACCTCATCGTGCGCGACTCCGGCCAGGTATGGCTGCGCGAGCCGTGCCCGAAGTGCGGAGCGGACCTCCAAGCCGGCGCGCTCGAGATCCGTGACGGCCGGATCGAGCGTGCCTGGCTGGCCGTGCCCGGCGAGCTCGCCGGAGACAGCGACTATTGGCAGAGAGCCGACGTAGGTCTGCGACCGCTGCCATTCGGTGACGAACCCATGGCGGTCTCCGAATGCCGCCCGAGCGTTAGGCGGCCATGACCCGAGACCCGGTCTCCTGGCCGGGAGGAAACGAAGGTGGGCAGCCGCGCCGCAGGCCATGACCCAAGGTGGGTCATCGCTTTCGGAGGACAGCATGGGCGTGAGGATCGCTGCCAGCGAGCGCGACCCGCGGTCGGTCATCGCTGCGGAGGGAGGCGGCGAGGGGGGGCGGCGGTCCGTCACCAGCACCAGCCGGTGCAGCGTCGAGACGTAGGTGCCATCGCCGCTCTCGAAGTTGCCGAGTCCGATGCCGGCCACCGATCAGAGTCAGCGCAGGGGGACGAGGCTGACACCGCCGGCGGCGCGCCCATCTCGGCGCCCATCACAGAGAGCGGGGAGCACTCACTCGGCCCGGAAGGCATGGAGTGCACGCCCATCCGCCGCATCGCCGGCAAGATCGCTATGGGCACTGCAGGTATGGCCGGATCATCCGGGGGGGCGCTGGGCCAGGCGATGCCAGCGCGCACGCGGCTCGGGTGGATCCAGTTGCAATGGACCGCACGCGGCCGCCATAGTGGGCTGCTGGCGCGCGCGCGCACCGAGCTTCATTGCACGCGACGGGCGCGGCACGGAAGGACGACGCTGGCGCGCGGAACGGCGCGCGGGGGCGGCTGGTCGAGGACCTGGAGCCTGCGAACGACGGTGGCCAGATGCCGCTCCGTCTCGCGGACCTGTGAGCTGCGCGGGTCGGCGCCAGAGCCCGCCGGCGCGGCCATTCCTTGCTCGAGGAGCCTGCGCGCCATGGCGGCGACCAGGATGCGCTCGCGCTCGAAGTCCCGCTGCGCGGAAGCCAGCTCCTCGGCCGCCTGCGCCTCGCGGGCAATGCGCGCCGGATGCTTCGGCCCCAGCAGTGTCACGTCGCCGCGGTCTTCGAGGCGAGCGCGCCCCACCTCGCGTGCGATCAACCGAAGCGTCAGGGGGAGCTCACTCACGACGGGGCTCTCCGGACCGAGCCCGGGCCGCTCGAGCTCGTCGAGCAGCACCTTGAGCAGGACGAGACGGGCCTCGCCCGGGCCTCCCCGTGGCCGCGCGCGCGTCAGCGCGTCCTCCTTGGCTCGAAGCCATCGGACCTCGGCTTCGCGCTGGGACTCGAAGCGCGCCCGCGCTTCCTCAGTGCGCCGCTGGGCCAGGACGACGTGCGGATGCCTGGGGCCGAATCCTTCGTCTTGCAGAGCCGCGGTGTCCCGGCTCGCTTCCCGCACGCGATGCGCCGCCATTCGCAGCATCGGCGGCTCCTCGCCGGCGAGGTCCTCCGGCCCTCGGATGCGTTCCAGGATGGGACGCTGGACCCTGACCAACCCCAGCTCCACGGCGACCGTGCTCACTTGCACGCTCTCCTCCACCGCGAGCTCGCGCAGGCTCTCGTCCAGCGACGCAAGCTCGGCCGCGAGGCGGGCGCGCTCTGCCTCGAGCTCTTCGCGGGCCGCGTCACCGCGGGTGCTCACCGAGCGCGAGATGGCGGCGCGCGTGATCGCCAGGCAGCGCACCAGCGCCTCGAACTGCGTGGAGCCATGCACCACGAACGAGTGGCGAGACCCCGCGGTGGTGGCCGAAACATCGGAGATGGCAATCGAGGACGGCAGGTCGTGCGATGCAGCGACGAGCGTCCAGGTGGTCAGCAGAGCCTCCGCCATGCCCGGGGCCGTCTCGAGGGTCGCCTCCGCCGCGAAGGGCACTCCGTTCTGCGGCGCGGCGGCCGACCGGATGGCGCAGCCGCAGAGGCCTGCCAGAAGCGCGGGGAGGGCCGGGTGAAGAGGGTTTCGCGGCATCGGGCGCGGAGCATCCATACACCCGCCGGCGGCCGCGGGCGACCCACCTGGAGGCTCCGATGCCTCTCCGGCCTCCTCACCGGGTAGGCCGCTGTCGCGGTGCATGACCTGCGGCTGCTGCCTGGAGGCTTGTCCGCCGATCCATGTCATCCCGGCGTCGCCAATCTGCAGGACTCGCTTTCCGCACGCCGCCGAAGAACGTCGCCGCCTGCGCGTTGAGTCGCGTGCACCGAGCGGCGGTCGATGCTCGGGATGGACCGAGTCGGACGGGCCGCTGTCCGACTCCAATCACATGGCTCGCCTCGGCCTCGCGCGCCTTGCCTGCGAGTACGGATCCGTTCCACTGCTGCCTCGGACCGCAAGGACGAGTGCGCACCCGGTGACGCACCCCGTCCGTTGTCCTGCGTCAGGGTCCACGCTTCAGAATGCCGCCACCGACAGCGATCCCCGGGCTCCCGGGCGCCGCGCGATCCCGTCTTCCGCGCGCTCCCGCCCCGCCGTCGTACCGTGCCGCTCCCACGATCCACAGGATCACCCCGCGTCGAGGATCCGACGCGCAAAAAGGAACTGCGTCAGCGGTTCGAGTCGCGCCTCCCGGACGGGGTTGGAAGTGCCGCCTACTTGTCCGGTTCGAGCAGGAGGTGGAGGTCCACGTAGTCCTCGATGTCGAAGAGGCGCTCCTCCAGCGTCGAATCGCTGCCCATCGCCTGCCGGATCGTCCCGAGCGAGGTCGAGAGGGTCAGTCGATCGCGAGGACCGATCTTTTCGCTCTTCTTGAAGCGCGCTGCGAGGAGCGCGAGGGACCGCCGTGCCGAGGCGAGCGGTTGGTCGTTCGACCGCTCGTCGCAGATCCGATCGACGCGCAGGAGAACGTCGGCGACCTGGACCTCGAACTCACCCTGAGAGCTGAAAACCATGTCTTCCCAAGCCTAGTCCATCCGACGCGGGGAAAGAAAAGGACCCAGGCCGTCGTCGGTCTCAGCCCGGCACGAAGAACACCGTCCCGCAGCATCCGAACGTCGGACCACACGCCACATCACGAAGAGCTCGACCTCTCGAACCTCTCCGGTCGCAGGGTCCACGATGTGCGGCTTCTTGCCGGAGTAGTCCAGGAAGGTGCGACCGTCAGCTCGTGGCGGTCACTTCCGCGGCGATCTTCTCCGAGGCATCCCAGAGCTTGCGCGCGAGCTCCGGATCGTTGGCGTCCTGGCGCGGCGTTGCGACGTTGGAGCTGGCGAGGTACTCGCCCGTCACGTCGTGCAGGGACGGATGCGTGGCTGCGTACACCTGGGTGGCCGCGCCTTGCTCGACGGTCTTCAGCGCAAGCGGCCTCGCGAGCCGGAAGGCAGCTTGCATGACCGGACCGAGATGGCGACCGAGGTTGGTCGCGATCACGCCAGGATGCACTGCGTTCGCGGTGCGCTTCGTGCCGGCGAAGCGCCGCGAGAGCTCCTTCGCGAAAAGCAAGTTGGCGAGCTTCGACTGGCCGTACATCTTGAGATCGCCGTAGTCGCGCTGGCCGTTCAGGTTGTCGAGCTCGATGCCGGCTTTCGGCGCCGTCTTGTGGCCCTCGCTGCTCAACATCACCACCCGGCCGGCGTCGCTCAGGCGATCGAGCAGGCCGGTCACCAGGATGAAGTGACCGATGTGGTTCGTGAAGAACTGCAGCTCGTAGCCGTGCGCCGTCTGCAACGTCGGCAGCATCATGATGCCGGCGTTGCAAATGATGGCGTCGAGCTTCCATTCGAGCGACGCCACGTTGGCCACGCACGCCTTCACGCTGCCGGGATCCGACAGCTCACAGGCGACGGGTACGAAGGTGCCCTGAAGCCCTGCGGTCGCTTCCTTGGCCTTGGCCTCGGTGCGGGCTGCACCGATCACGCGAGCACCGCGCTTGGCGAGCACGCGCATGGTCTCGAGGCCCAGGCCGGAGTTGCAACCGGTGACGAGCATGGTCATGCCGTGGAGCGAGAGCCCCTCGGTCACGTCCTCCGCGGTCGACCCATATCCGAACCCACTGGGGCCCTTTCCCAGCACTCTGGCGAGCAGCGACATGGCGGCAGCGTAACTCCCCCGATCCCGTGCGATTGTTAAGAACTCCGCGTGCCTCGAGCATGGCCACCTCGTGCGCCGGCGGGCATCTCTACCGCGTTCTTGTTGAAGCGTGGGTCCGACGCATACGTGCTCTTGCACCGGTTTCCTTCGACTTCACCGCACCGCGCAGATCGCGGCCCACCCAATGCCACCCGCCTGCACGGCCACCGTGGGTCGGTTGTCGCAACCGCCGCGCCGATCCAGCACCGCCGCCGCGGGGCCCGTGGTAGAGGCGGTCGATGCGCGAGACGCTGGGGAGATTGGCGCTGTGCGTGTACCTGGCGGGTTGCGGTGGGGCGCCGGCGCAGAAGCCGCAACCGGCACCGGCACCGGCACCGACTGCGACCTTGGGGACCGCAATCACGCCTGCTCCGTCTGGCAGCGCGGCCCGGCCAACGCGGGGCCGACTGGACCCCGCCGTCATCCAGGCCACGGTGCGCTCCTCCTTCCCGAGGTTCCGCAGCTGCTACGAGGAGGCGCTCGGTCGCGATCCGAGCGCGCGCGGAAGGGTGGCCATGCGATTCGTCATCGCCGTCGACGGCCACGTGTCGTCGGCGAAGGTGCAGGAGAACACCATGACCGACGCGCGCGTCGCGGAGTGCCTGATTCCTTGGTTCGCCGCGCTGGAGTTTCCGCCGCCGCAAGGTGGAATCGTCACCGTGGTCTACCCGCTCCAGTTCTCGCCGGCGAACCACCCGCCTCGTGCGGCCCCGGGGACGGCTCCCGGGCCGGCCGGCGCACCGACGTCGCAACCATTCGCGTCCCCACCGGCATCCCCGCCTGCACCCTGATTCGCGCGGTCCGCGCCGTTCGCGCGCCGCCATGCAGAAGGTGGGCGTGTCGTTCGACTCGAGGTGGTATGCGCGCGTTTCCGGAGTGATCTGCCTCGTGGCGTGATCCTCGAGGCGTAGGACCATCGGGGCGGCGATGGAAGCAAGCGACGTCGAGCCTGCGGCCGTCTCGGTGCGACAGATGCGCACTGAGCCAACTTCGACGCGCTCGGCCGTGTGCATGGGTGCGACGGCTGGCAACACGCGCGCGCAGCGCGTTCGGCCGCTACGGTATCGCTGGCGCCGCGCAGCGCGCCGCGGTTCCATCGGAGGCATGCGCGGCCGTGCTGTCACGAAGCTCTGGGCGAAGGCGGATCGGGTCGAGCAGGCTCACCGTCGGCCGCGGCTCCGGAACGTGGAGGCGGACTACTCCCCGGTTGCGTTCCTCGCCAAGCCGACAGGACGGCTCCACCCGCTCGCGGCGCTCATCCTGGATCGTGGGTTGTCGATCGTGCAGGCCGGCAAGCACCTGGACGTCGACCGTTCGACGCTGGAGCGAGTTGTCGCGTGGCAGTCGCCAGCCGTCGAGCCGATGCGCTCGCGCGTGGCGAAGGCGCTGGGCCTCGAGGCGGATGCGTTGTTCCCGGAGCCGCCTCGCTCGCGATCGTCGTTCGAGTAACGGTCCGGCGCCAGCGACCGGCTATCCGATCCAGACCGTGGACGCTGTGGGCCGGGGATGGTCCGAGCTCAGGGTCCGCAGAGCCCGAGATACCCGAGCTGACCGGCAAGAAGTCGGGAGGCGGGGGCGCGGGAACAATTCCGAGCCGGCGTGGTCTGGAGCCGGGTGCGGATCTTCGCGGCATATCGCACGACCGCCTGCGCCTGCGTGCTGCTCCTGGCAGGCTGCGCGGACGACCTGGCTACCGGCGATGCCGAGGCCCCCGAGCGGGTCGCCACCGCCGCGCCAACGACGGTCTCCGGCGTGCGGACCGAGGACGACCTCCCCATGGCCGACGGCGCGCCCCCGGCGCGTGGCCTGGGGACGATGGCGCGCGTGCCCGGTAGCGACGCCGTCGTGGGCGGCGTTCGACTCGTCTCGCATCGCGTGCGCACCGTCATTCAGGATGGGTTCGCTCGGACCGAGATCGAGGAAGAGTTCCGCAACGAGACCGCCCAGGTGCTGGAGGGCCGCTATCGCTTTGCCTTGCCGCCCAGGGTGAGCATTTCCCGGCTCGCCTTGTGGGTGGGGAGCGACCTGGTGGAGGGCGCCATCGTCGAGCGCGAGCGCGCCGCTCGGATCTTCCGAGGCATCGTGGAGGACACCGTGCGCCCGCGAGACCCTGCGCTGCTGCAGTGGGAGCGCGGCAGCGAGCTGGCGATGACCATCTTTCCAGTTCCAGCTGGGGGCAGCCGCAGGGTCGTGCTGGCCTACGACGAGGTCCTTGTCGCCGACGGCGGATGGCTACGCTACGTGCTGCCTCTGTCGCTGGGGCCCGAGCGTGCCACGGCCATCGACGACTTCTCGATCGAGGTGGAGGTTGTCCACGATCGAGACGGGGAGCGTGCGGAGACGCGGACCCCAGGCTGGGCGACGCGCGCGCTGAGCGAGGGCGCGCGCACCAAGCTCGCCGTCGACGCCACGGACTTCATCCCGGACCGCGACTTCGTGGTCGAGGTTCCAGAGGCGGACCCGGGCGAGGTGCGCGCCGTGGTCCATGCCGAGGCCGGTGAGGCGTTCTTCTCGGCTCGCGTCACGCTCCCCGCGTCGCTTTCGAGGGCCGGTGTCGCCCCCGCTGGAGTGCGTGAGCGGGTGGTCGTCGTCGACGCCAGCGACAGCGAATCGCCCGAGACCCTTGCTGCGCAGGCTCGCCTGGCGATGGCTGCCATTCGATCGGTGGCGCCGGGCGGTCGGTTCGCGGTGCTGGCCTGCGACTCGGCGTGCGACGCTTATCCCGGGTCGGGTGCGTTGCCGGCCACGTCGGACGGATGGCTGGCATTGCGCACCTGGCTCGATGCGCTCGTTCCGCGCGGGGCCTCGGACCTGACCGGCGCCCTCCTCGACGGTCTCGACCAGCTGGACACGAACGACGGCCAGCTGATCGTCTTCCACGACGGTCAGCCGAGCGCCGGCGAGCTGTCCCACGCGGCCATCGCGGCTCGACTGCAGCCGCAGCTCGAGGCGCGCCGCCCGGACTTCCGCCTGATCGGCATGGGCAGGTCGCTCGACGAAGCGCTGCTCGGTGCGCTGGCGCGCACGCTGGGCGCCTCGTACGACGCCGCCATCTCCGCGGGCTCGCTCGACAGCCGCATCGAGGCGCTCCGCCGCAGCTTCGACCAGCCCGTCCTGCGACATGCCCGCATCGAGCTGCCCAGCGGGTACGTCGATGTTCGCCCGTCCATGCTGCCCTCCCTGCGCCTCGGGGAGCAGGTCACGCTGGTCGGCAAGCTCCGCGGGCCGGATCGGTCGCGCGGGGTGCGGGTGACGGGCGAGCTCGAAGGCGCGCCGGTGGAGATCGACATCCCCTTGGTACTCGCGCCCGACGGCCCCCCGAACCCTCTGCTGCCGCGTGTGTGGGCGGAGCGCGAGATGGCGGAGATCGACGCCGCCGGCGGTGACGAGGCACGCAATCGCGTCGTCGCGCTGTCGCAGCAGGCCCACGTGCTATCGCGGCACACCTCGCTGCTCGTTCTGGAGAACGAGCGCATGTTCCGCGAGCACGGGATCGTCCGCACCATCCGCCAGGCCGGTGAGCTGAGCGACCACGGGTTCGGTCGGACTGCGGAAGCCACCGGACCGGTCGCGCTCGGCAGCGGCAGTCCGCTCCCCGACGGGGCCGGGGCGAGCCAGGCCGGCCAGCACACGCACACCGCGCGCCCGCCGCAGATCCGGATGGGAAGCGTCTCGGTCTCGGGCCGCCTGCCGGCGGAGGCCATCCAGCGCACGGTGCGTCTGCAAGCGGGTCGGTTTCGCGCCTGCTACGCGCGCGGCTTGCGGAAGAACCCCGAGCTCGCCGGGCGGGTAGCGACGCGGTTCCTCATCGATCGAAGCGGTGCGGTCTCCCATAGCGAGGACGCGGGGAGCGACCTCCCGGACGCGGAGGTGGTTGCCTGCGTCGTCCGTCACTTCCGCGCCCTCGCCTTCCCCGTGCCGCCCGACGCCGGCGTCGTCACCGTGGTCTACCCCTTCGTCTTCCGCTCCGATGGCAGTCGACCGCGGGCCCCGGTGGCGCTGTGGCCAGAGGCGCCCGAAATTCGCCCGCTGCCGTCCCTCGAGGAACGGGAGGCGGCCCGGGACGACTCGACGATGGGTTGCGTCCGCGGTGTGCGTAGGCCGCGACCGAGCTTGCACGTCGTCCACGCCGCGGGTGACCCGCGCTGGGGTATGGGCCACGCGAAGAGCTCGAATCGCTCGAGCACGCGGCGGCCCTGGCGCCGGGCAGCCGCGCGCGCCGAGAACGGTGGGTGCGGGCGATGATCCAGAACGGCGACTTCCTTCGCGCCGCCGGCGAGGCCCGCCGATTCGTGGAGCTGGATCCCGATCTCGCGCTGGCGCGCGAGCTCCTGGCCCAGACCGAGGCGATGGCCGGGCGCCGCGAGAGCGCGCTGCGCCAGGTCGACGCCTTGGCGGAGCTCGAGCCCCGGAGCACCCGCGCGCACGTGCGGGCGGCGCGTGCCTTCACCGCGGCCGGCGACGATCGCCGCGCCTGTGCACACTGGCGGTCGCTCGCGGAGCTCGAGGGCACGCCGGGCGCCCGGGCCCGTGCCGAGGGTTGTGTCGCGCGGGCAACGGGGTCCATCACCGTCGAGTCCGGCGATCCCCCGCCAGTCTTCCAGGTGCAAGTGGAGTGCGACTCGCAGGGCCGCCAATGCCCGGAGGCCGGCGTGGTCACGCCGAGCGGGCGCGTCATCTCGCGCGCCGCTCCCTTCGGCGCCGTGCCCGAAGGCAGCCTGGGCGTCGGGCTGCTGAGCGCGCCCCCGGGTCTCTACCGGACGGTGCTGTTCGGGGGCGACCCGCAGGCCAAGGGACGCGTGCACCTGGTGGTTCACGGCAGGCGCGCAACGTTCTCATTCTCGGGGGGCGAATCGACCGCAGTGGCAACGACCCGCATCGAGGAGCGCTGGGGGGCTCCGCCAGAGAGCCAACCCGCCGGCGTCGTGGGTCCGATCGCGAGTGCCGCCGATGCGCTCGGGCAACTGCAGCAGAACTTCGATCTCGAACGGGCACAGCGCCGCTGGCCATAGAGCGACCGCTTCTTTCTACGCCTTCTTCGGACCCCGTTTCGCACCCGCGCACGCCACGCGCGCCGCCCCCGAAGCTCCAGGCGCAGTCCACGAACCTCCCCTGCCCGTGTCGGATGCCCACCGCGGCAGTCCCGGAGCCTTCCCGCCCGCCGCCGAAGCTTCCGGTTCGGTCCGGAGGCTTCCGGTTCCGGCGCATCCAGCCTGCCGCGTGGCGCGCGGAGCATCCGGCGCCGGAATCGGAGCGTCCGGATCCGTGCGCAAGGCTCCAAGTACGCGACGCGTGGTCGACGACCCGGTTCGCACGGCTTCCGTTTCGCGCCGACCGGCTTGCGTCCCCGGCGTCGCGGCTTCGAGCTCCGTTCGCAGGGCTCGCGTCGCGGGCTACGGGCTTCCGGACCCCGCCGCTGCGGCGCGGTGCGACAGTCTGTTGCGGCGATCCTCGATGGCTTCCACCGTGTGTCGAGCGCGCAGTCTCGAGCGCGGCGACGCCTGCCTCCGCCTCAGCGCAGGGAACCCGCAGGACCGAGCAGGATGCGGGTGTAGCTCTCGACCATCGCCTCGAGCCCGAAGCACCGCTGCGCGCGCATGCGTCCCGCTTCGCCGAAGCGCACCAGCCGCGCGCGATCGGTCGCCGCATCGCGGATGGCCGCCGCGAGGGCCGGAACATCGCGCGGCGCGGTGAGCCAGCCGGTCACGCCGTGTTCGACCTGCTCCGACATGCCGCCGACGTCCGTGGCCAGCACCGGCAGACCCTCGGCCATGGCCTCCAGCGACGCGTTGGGGCACCCCGCAGGCTCGGCGACCAACACGAATGCATCGAGGTCGTGCAGGAAGGCGCGCGGATCCTGGACCTCGCCCAGCCACTCGACGTGCAGCCCCGCCGCGCGTTCGCGCAGCTGCGATGCGTGCGCGTCGCACCCGGCGTCCGGCGCGCCGGCGACGCGCAGCACGTGCGCCGGCAATGCTGGCGCGGCCCGGCGCAGCGCGTCGATCAGGTCCTCGATGCGCTTGTGCGGATGCAGGCGCGCCGAGGTGCCGAGCACCAGGGGCCCGCTGCGCCACTGGCGCGCCACTGCCGGCGCGACGTCGACGCCGTTGGGGACCACGTGCACGCGTGCGCCGAGCATCTCCGCGGCGCGGCGCGCCTCGGCCTCGTACTTCACGATCACGCCCGCCAGCCGCGCGCCGTAGTCGCGCGGACCGAGGTACGGCAATCCCGCGCGCCGGCGCGCGAAGCTGCGCTCCAGCGAGGCGAAGTACATGTCACCCGGGCTGACGTCGAAGAGCGGCACCTCGAGCAGGCCGTCGGCGAGGAGCAGCTTGTGCTCCGCCAGCGCGTTCCAGCAGACGACCGCCGCCGGCGGATCGGCGGCCAGCGCCTCGAGCAGCTCGGCGACCGCCTGGGCCGCGTCGCACAGGTGCGGCGGCGGCAACGCGTGCACCTCGATGCCCGCTGCCTGCAGGGCGGTGCGGCCTGCGGTCGGATGGGCGCGCTGCTCCTCCAGCGTGAAGGCGCGCACCGGGACGCCGCGCGCGCGCAGCGAGACGAGCAGGCGCCGCGCGCTGGACTGCGCGCCACCGGTCGAGAAGTTGTTGGTGATCAAGGCCAGGCCACGGCCGCGGCGCGCGCCGAGCTGCCCTTCGATGGCCTGCGGATACAGCCGCGCGTATCCCTCGGCCATGCGCGCGCGGTCGAAGTCGCGGGCGATGGCCGCAGACGCCGGGGCATCGGTGTGGCGTGGTCCTCGCTCGAAGGCGATGCGGTGAGCTCCGGGTCGGTGGCCGGACCGGCGGGATAGGGCCCGTAGAAGTCGCGGCACCACACGTAGACATTGCCGCTCATGTCGAACAGACCGAATGCATTGGGCGCCTTGGCGCCGACCGGCTGCGTGCCGCGACCCGCGTTGGCCTTGAACCAGCCGATGCTGCTGGCGACGGCCTCCACGTCGCCGCCGTGGAAGCGCGTGGTGGTGCCGGCCCGCGCCGCGTACTCGTACTCGGCCTCCGTCGGCAAGCCCACCTCGCGGCCCACGTGGCGCTACAGGTGGCGCTACACGGCACCCCGCGTAGCGTGAAGCGGCATGCTGCAGGACCCCAGCGACGGGCTGCTTCGCGTGGAATCCGCAGCTTCGCGCGTCGGGGGCGATGGACCGCGGGTTGCACGATGACGTGGCGCTGCTCGGACGGACCGACGCAGCGACGACCCGCTGGTGGACACCGCGGCGTGCCCCGGCGAAGCCATCCAGATCATGCTCTCGCCGGACGGCGACGTGATGCACATGTGCAAGGGGCTGCTCGGGCGATGGCACGACAAGAACGGCACCATCGTTCTGGTGTTGTTCGGCAACGAGTACCTGGTCCACGCTGGCTACGGTGGTCTCGTCCTCACCACCGACCGCGTCGTCAACGTGAAGACGGAGGTCGAGGCCGAGGTGGTCGGATTGCCGGCCGACCTCCACGGCTATGGGTTCACGGTCCGCGCCAAGCCGGGGGGCTTCATGGTCGCCGTCGACGACACCACCATCGCATACATGCCCACGCTCTGGGAGATCGGCGCCGACGGCGTGGCCGTGCAGGTGGGCACCTATCCTCCGCCGCCGGGCGAGCTCGCCACCGGCGAGTCGGCCCTCGCCCCCAACGGCGTCCTCTTCAGCTTCGCCACCGAGTTCATGATCAACAACGACACCATCATCCGCCGCGTCCCGGATGGCGCGATGGACGTCCTTTACCAGGAGGCGAACAACCCCCTGGTCAAGGTGCATGGCAGTTCGCTCGTCACCGGCCCCTGACTCCGGTCTGGGCCCAGGCGCGATCGCTGGCCGAGGCTCAAGGGCGCGCTGGCCGAGGCTCAGGGGCAGCGGGGCGCGCTGTACGTCCCGCTCGGGTCGCTGAACGGCACGGAGGCCGTCACCACGAAGTCCACCTGGGTGTCGCTGATGGCTGTGATCTCCAGCGTCCCGGGCTCGACGGGGCCACTGCCACCCCCGCAGCGGCCGGTGCCGTCATCGGGGAATGTGTCGCTGATGACGCTGAACTGCATGATCGCCGGGTCGGCCAGGTCGTAGACGCCGACCTGCTGCAGCGCCGGGGGCAGGACCAGGTAGGCGTGCCAGTGGCCGCAGCCGAGGTCCACCGTCGGCGAGCCGCAGGAGACGCCGAGATCGGAGAAGTGCAGGACGAGATCGTTCGGGTCGAGCGGCGTACCGCCGCTGCTGCCGGTGGTGCTCCCGCTGCTGCCGCCGTTCTCGTCCCAGTACTCGTCCCAGAGCACGTCCAGCTGCGCGCGGGTGAGGGCCACGGCGGTGCCGGTGACGGGGTCCGGGTTGCCGCCGGTGGAATTGCCGCTGGTGGGATTGCCGCCGCTGGGGCCGGTCGGATCGCCTCCGGTGGTGCTGCTCGGGTCGCCGCCGGTGGTGCTGCTCGGGTCGCCACCGGTGGGGTCTCCGCCCGTCGGGTCGCCGCTGCTGCCACCGTCGCCTTCGACGACGGTGCCGGAGCAGGCGACGAGGGTGGTGGTGACGAGGATGGCGGCGATGGGACCGAAGAAGCGGAGCATGGCCTCACACGTGAGCACGTCTCGAGCCAGCCCGCCGTCCCCCCGTCACATCGCGGATCCGCGGCGAACCGCGGTCGGCACGCCGGATTCAACCGTCAGGACGTGCCAGCTTGCGCCAGCGCGGGAGGCGGTCCCGCTTCCCCGAGCGGCGCGACCGGTCCTCTCAGCCCGGCACGAAGCGGGCAGTTCTCGGCCACACGGGCGCATCGCTCACGTGATCTTCGGCAGCGGTGCGGACTCGACGATCCTGAACAGCGACAACGCACGGTCCGCGGACCAGGTGTAGAGCGCGACGCGGTCGAGCCGCAGCGCCGCCGCCGGTGGGACGACCGCTGCGGCCAGGTGCAGGTCCCCGGCGGCGAAGCGCCGGCAGCCCTCGGGCAACGGCGGCAGGGCCTCGAGCCAGGCGGTGGCAGAGATGGGGAGGCCGATGAACCAGTTCGCCATCGCTCGTCGACGTCTACCGCGCCGCGCGCGCCGGGTGCGGCTGACCCACGTCTCAGAAGCTCGCGAAGAAGCCCCAGATGCCGTCCGGGGCGAGGTCGGGCCAGTTGTGGCCCTCGTCGTGCGTGCACCAGACGACACGCTCCATCGAGCAGCCGTCGTATTCGACGCAGCCCTCGGGCGTCGCGGGTTGCGACGAGCTCGAGCAGCTGGCGTGGTCGAGCCAGTGGTCGCGCGACGACTCGCCTTGCGCGATGTCGACGGTCGGGTCGTTGGTGCCGTGGGCGAGCCACGCCGAGAGCGACCCGGGATCGCAGCCGCCGCCGAACGGCCCGCCGCCGGCCACCGGCGCGATGGCGCGAAGCACGCTGCTACGCGCGCAACCGAGCGTGTTGCTCATGTAGCCGCCGAAGCTGTGGCCAGTGGCGAAGACGCGCGCGCCATCGATGCAGTAGTCGTTGGACAGCTGTTCGAGCAGCGCGTCGAAGAGGGCGACGTCCTTTCCATCGCTCTCGAGATCCCAACCGGACGCGTTCTGGGGCTGGACCACGAGGCCGTCGGGGTAGACGAAGATGGCAGCGCCGCCCGACGCCTCCTCGACGCCGAAGTAGAGACGCGCGAGCGAGCCTTCGCCGCCGGCGCCGTGCCAGGCGAAGACCAGCGGCATCGGCGTGTCCGGGTCGTAGCTGTCGGGCACGCTCAGCACGAAGGAGCGCGCTTCGCCGCCGACGGTGATCGATCCGTCTGCGTCGACACCCGTCGGGCTCGCCTTGCCGCAGCCGGGCGATGCCACCGCGCCTCCGCCGCCACCCGTCGCGCCCGCGCCGGTGCTGGCGCCCGCGCCGCCGCTGGCGCCGCTGCCGCTCGCGCCGCTGCCGCTCGCGCCGGTGCCGCTGGCACCCGCGCCCGATCCGGAGGGCGTGGTCGAGGCGCCGTCCGTTTCGTCGCCGCTCGACCCGCACCCGAGGAGCAGGACCCAACCCACCAGCCCAAGACACGCTGCGTCTACGGTTCGCATGGCCACCTCCACCGACGCGCCGAGCGCCTGAGCGTATCATCGCTACGCCCGCCGCCTCGTGCATCGGTCCTCGCTAGAGCACGGTGACGTCCGGATCGATGGTCCGGCTGCCGCCGGCCGAGGCGTAGCCGCTCTCCGAGGTGAGCCAGGAGAGCGTCCCGTCGAAGTCGTAGACCATGAGCTCCATCTTGCCGTCGCCGGTCATGTCGCCGACCGCGAAGACTCGGTGTTGCCAGCCGCAGCCGACGCAGGTGGCGCTCTGCGAGGCGCCGCCGCAGCTCGAGGAAGAGCCGATCCGGGTATGGATCGTCCCCGAGGCGCCATAGGTCGTCGAGAGCGCGGCGATGGCGGTGACACCGGCGATGTTCGCCAGTGCCTTCCGCCATGCCGGCCGGCCCCGGTACGGTTCGTTCATGGGGCTACCCTAGGCCGTGCGGCGTGCTCGACGATGTGCCCAGGCGTGTACGGCGTAAACGCCAGGTGAACGGGGCCGGGGATTCGATGCCAGGCAAACACCGCACGAGAGCGCCATCAGGCAGGGTCGAGAGAGCGGCGCGCGTACGTCGTCGTAAGCAACTTCTGCCGGTCTTCTGCGCTGGCCGCGCCGGTCTCGCAATCGGGCCCGGTGGCGCGACCTGGCCGGCGGGCGCGGAGGCGCGCCGCCTGCCCCGAACGGGTACGTTCTACGTCTTCGATGACGCCGATACGGTGACTTCGGAACCCAGCGCTGCGGCCCAGGCTCATGCAGTGCCGCCGACCAGGAAGCCGGACGCCAGGAACAAGGTCAGTGTTCGCATCCCGCATCCTTGACCGTCGTGCCGCCGGTGCACCTTGCCCCCCTCGCGCATGTCAGCTTTCGGGCCGTCGCTGCATATGCAAGGTGGCGCCGCGAGCGGTGGGCAAGGTGGCGGGGGCGGTGCGGGGGGCGTGGGCACCGCACGCGACGGCCTCGTGATCGCCATCAGCGCCGGCCCGCCGGTCCCGGTGCGATCGGCCGCCTACGCGGGGTTCCGCGAACAGGACGACATCCCCCTCTGCACCACGCTCGGGACCTACGGGGACTGCGTGGCCAAGGCATGCGCGACCAAGAACGCCCCCGGCTTCGAGGTGGATGCTGGCCCCATCACCGTTACCGGCGACCTGCGCACGGCCACCATCGCCTGGGATGGCACCGGGTACGCGACCTGGTCCGCGTGACCGCACAGACGCACGCCGGCGAGGCCCTTGCCTGCCGCCGGCGCGAAGTACGCGCTGCGAACGAGGGCACGCGGGATGGTGTGCGTGCCGAGGTGCACGTGATGGCCATCGACGCGCACCCGGACGCGCTGGTAGCGGGCGTCGGCACGCAGGAACCACGCGGACGCGGCGAAGGTCAGCACCCCAGACGAAACCAGCAGTAGCTGGGACCATGCAGGCAGGAGCGGCTGCAGAAGCAGGAAGGCCCACATCAGAGCACCGCCGGTATACATGCCGGCGTGCACCTTGGTGCGCAGCGCCGGGGGCACCACGTTGACCTCGGTCTTCAGCTTGAAGCGGGCACGCACCGGGCCGAAGCTAGCAGAGTGCGTCGGCTCGAACGGCGAACGCGCCGACACTGTGCAGCGCCCCGCCCACTCCGAGGCACCGCCATCGGTGTCCGTCCAGAGATCGCGCCTCGCGTCGGCGGAGGACGAGCTGCTCAGTGCGGCTTGTGGTCTCGAATGCGCTCGAGCTCCCGAACGTCCTCGAGGTCGCTTGCCTGCCCGATGCTCGCTTGTTGGTGATCAGGTCCTCGATGGCGATCACCCGCACCGTCAGGCCGTCGAGCTTTGTGACGATGGCGTGCGCCCGTACCACGGCAAAGTCGATTCCGCTGGCCGACCCGAGAATGTCCACCCGGAGCGGGCTGACGCCGAAGTACACCACCTCGTCGTGCTTCAGCGCCCGCGCGGCTGCCGCGACGTTCGCGGGCGCGCCGTAGGCATCGAGCGCCGCGCCCAGCCGTGCGAGATTGGCTGGGTCGAGGTCCACGAGCAGATCGATGTCCTTCGTCGCGCGCGGCCGACCGTGAAAGATGACCGCGTACCCACCGATGAGGACGAATTCAACTCCCGAGGCGACGAACGCCTCCAGGAGATCCCTGAAGTCGGGGAAAAGGTGCATCGTTCCTCAAGAGGCGTGCTTCCTCGTGCAGGAGGCACGCGGCTGCGATGCGCTCGGCCGGATCGACGGACAGCCAGAAATCGAGGTCGAGCTCATCGAGCTCCTCGTGCGACGTGGTGACCCCACCCCACATACCGCGCTGCTTGCGCGCCGCAGCGCGCTCCCGGAACCCGGAGTCCACGACGCAAGGTAGCACGCCTGGCCGCTCGGCAGCACGCTGCGTTGGCATCACAGCGGCCCGGCTCCCCCGTAGGTCACGAAGACAGTCCGCGTGGGTGCAGCCGCAAAACGGAACATGCGATCGGCGCCCGGTGTCCCGAAGCTTCGTGCCGATACGACCTGCCCCTCGCCATCGAGGCGAGCAATCAAAACGTCCTCGCCCCCATTGCTGGCGTGCATTCCGTCGATGTCGTGGACCCCACGAACCAACCTCCGAGCACGAGCTCGCCGGAGCCGTCCGACCTCACGGTGGCGGCATCGTTGGCCGCGGCACCTGCTCAGCAAGAAAGCTGTGTGCCCGGCCGTGCGCCTGGCGCGACGGTGAGCCGGGTGCGCGGCGCATCTTGCGGGGCGCGCGCATCCACGCGAGGTGCTTGGTGCGCAGCGCTGGGGGCACCACGTTGACCTCGGTCCTCAGCTTGAAGCGGGCCCGCACCGGCCGAAGCTAGCAGAGTGCGTCGGCTCGAACGGCGAACGCGCCGGCACTGGGCAGCGCCCCGCCCATGCGGTCCCCCGCGAGGAGCGGCCTGCCGACTGGGGGGCAATCCGATCGCGCGGAGTAGGGAGTCCGAGAGCGCCGCGAAGGAGGTGGTCACCGGGACGACGGGCGTTCGGCCAGCAAGAAAGTGAGGTCGCAGCCGAGCTTCACCGCGAGCTCCAGCGCCAGGGGCAGCCACGCCCAGCAGAGTCGCTGCGAGATCGCTCCAACCGGCGCCAGCAGCACGGCCATGAACCCGAGGATGCTGCCGACAAGTGGCGTGCTCGAACATCGAGATACGGACGCGCGGTTTCCCGGAAGGCGTGCGCACAGTCGGGGGCGAGTGCGAACCGGGGCGCGCGGTGCGCAAACCCGCCGCGCTACTGCACCGATACGATGGCCGTCAGAGGTCGGGTCTCCATCACACACTGTGTCTCGGTGCACACCGAGAACGACAGCTTGCCCGAGACCCTCGCCGGTCCCGCCGCCGAGGCGACGAACGGGATGCGCGCCGTGGCGCGCTGAGCGCTGATCGACATCGCGTCGCGGCGCACCACCGGCTGCGGGTAGCTCACGCCGCCCACGGGCGCGTCGCAGGTGAACTTCATCGGGTACTTCTCGTTGCAGTGCCAGTCGCCCTTGCACGACAGCACGACCTCGACGCTGCCTTGCTGCCCGGCTCGGTAGCTGGCCGCCGGCTGCATCCAGAGCGCGAAGCGAGCATCGGTGGTCGCGCCCGGCGGCGGTGACTGCGCTGGTGGAGGCGGTGGCGATGGCGATGGCGATGGCGATGGCGACGGCGACGGTGCGGGAGCGGCCGCGGCCGTCGGCATCGGCGACGCCGTGGGCGTCGGAGTTTTCGCTGGAGAGGGCTTGCTCGCGCGCGGCGCGTCCGTCTTCGGTGGCGCCTCGGTCGCCGGAGCGGGCGATGTGCGGGTCGGCTCGGCCGCGGGCTCGGCCGCGGGCTCGGGCGAGGCGGTCGGGGTCGCGATCGGGGTTGGCTCCGTCGTCGGTGCCACCACCGGCGAAGCCTCGCTGGGCGCATCGTGCACGTCGCGACCCCCTTCTCGGCAGCCGCCGAGGGCGAGCAGCATCAGCGCAGCCGCGGTGTAACGGCACACCCCGCCCAATTCCGTCCATTCCCGCATGATCCCGGCCCTCCTGGGAGGACTAGCAAGCGCGAGGCCGCGGGCCACGTTCCGGCCGCGGACGGGACGAGGCCGGCATGCCGCTCAGGTGCGGGGCGCCCAGGCCTCGCGCCCGATCCGCACGATGTCGGCCTCGTGCGCGCTGAACGACGGTCCGAGCGGGGCGGCGGAGAGCCACACCGCGTCTTCGTCGATCCAGAGGGGCGTCACGAACCCCTCGCCGGGCTCGGCCTCGACGCGCCAGGTCGCGCCATCGGAGAGCCGGATCATCCACGCGGTCGTCGGACCTGCCAGCACCAGCGCCACGCCGCGATTGGCGACCAGGCCGGCGCCGCCGCTGGCGAGCTCGTCGTCGAACGAGGCGTCGCGCCTCCTCTCGGCGCCGGGATGATCGAGCGGCAGAGGAGACGACCAGAGCACCGACCGCTGGTAGCCTCCGCCGCTCGGTTCGCTCTCGACCCACGCGATGCTCGAGGGCCCGGCGCGGTCCACCGCGAGCGCGGTCACGCTCCGCCACCGCGCGGGCCGAAGGACCCCGGCCACGCTCCCGCCGCCCCGCAGGACGAGCACACCCGTCTCGTCGTCGGTGGCGATCGCCACGGCGCCGCCCGGGATCGCCTCGACGAGCTCGGCGGCTGGCGCAGATCGGTCGCCCCTGCGGCTGCCGTCGCGGAGATCCACGGCCGCGGGCGAGCTCGGCTCACTGCTCTCGAGGAAGACCTCGTCCCCGCCGACGGCGATCCGCGGGACGAAACCGCGAGGACCGAGCCCGAGCTGGTCGCTCGTGAACGCGCGGACCGTGAGCGCGGCGGGATCCGCGAGCGGTGAAGCGCCGACGTACGTCGCGTCCGGATGATCGTCGGCATGCCCGAGGAGAGCGAGCCCACCCTCGCCGACGGCGAGACGCGCGCCGCACGTCGCGGACCGGAGGTCCATCGACAGCCCCGCGAGAGCTTGCCCGCCGATTCGCTGGACGATCTGGAGCGCCTCGGTCGCCCTCCCCTCGCCGTCGGTCGCGACCCTCGTGTAGACGAGGTATGGCGCGCCGCCGACGCTCCGTGCCGGTTCCGGGCGGGTGAAGGCGAGCCGACTCGATGGCTCGATCCCCGAGAGGTGATCGCAGGCGACGCGACCCGAGCGGCACGGCTCCCAGCGGAGCTCGGGCAACCCCTCCGACGAGATCCGCGCGGCGCACGACGCCGGGAGCCCGACGACGCCGTGCCAGCCTTCGAGGTCCGGCCGTCTCGCCGCAGCCGGCGCCGAGCTCATGCGGTCTTCACAACCGGAGCAGATCGCGACGGCCATGGCGAGTAGAGCAGCGGTGCGCATCAGAAGAGGCTCCCGATCAGAGAGGCCGGCAGCGGCTGTCCAGGAGACGTCGCCGAGGGCAAGGCCTCCGCCGGATACGCGGTCTGACCGTTGCCGCGCGCGAAGTAGACGCCGTGCTCCGACTTGAACGCAGGCATCGCCAGCGGCTCCTGCCCGACCTCGAACGCCTCGAGGAGGAGACCGTCCGGGCCCTGTCCGATCACCGCGATGCCGTGCCCGTTGCCCCACGCCGACACCACCAGCGAGCCGCCGTCGCCCGAGGTGAGTGCGTAGCGATCGAAGATGCCCGTGCGCGGCCACTCCGCCACGACATCGACGCCGAGCCCGCGCGGGAGCCGGAGGAGCCGCATCACCGGTTGATTCTGTCCATCGACGGCGCGATCGAGGAGGTAGTAGGCGTCGTCCTCGGCCCGATAGGCGGCCGCGACCGGATCGGACGGGAGGATCTCGCCGAGGAAGGGCTTGGTGTACTGGTGATCGGCTGGAAGTCGCACCGATCCCCGGGGTAATTCGTGGTCAGGTGGCCGTCCGAAGGCGGGATCGACGGAGGCGGCGCGCCCACCGCCTCGACCTCCGCGGCGAGGTTCGAGTTCTTCTGATCGGAGTTGGGCGTGGTGATGCAGTTGTCGCAGATGTCCCCCCGCCCGTCGAAGTCCCCGTCGGCCTGATCGGGGTTGGGCACGAGCTTGCAGTTGTCGCAATCGTCGGGGATGAAGTCGCCGTCGCTGTCGACGCCCGAGCCCCCGCCCGGGCACTCGCCCAAGAAGCGTCCCGACTTGTCGACGATGAGGTCCGAGAGGAAGCGCCCATTGGTGCTGTCGTCGAGCGCCGGATACTCGGTCTGCAGCGCCGCCCAGAACCATTCGGCGATCGGCACGTGATGGCGGCTCGCGACGCCGCAGAGGCGGCCGTCGTCGGAGTAGAGCGGGCCGCCGGAGTCGCCTCCTTCGGCCCCGTAGTAGTCCCACCCGAGCGACCACGAGTTCTTGTAGAGGTACTCGTCCGTCCCTTCCTCGTCCGCGTCCCAGCCGCTGGACCAGGCGTAGCGGCGGTTGCCAGCGTGCCAGCCGACGATGGTCCCGTTGAAGCCATCCCCTGGCTCGCATCCGCCCCCTCCGTCCAGGGCCGCGGGATGCCGCGGCAAGGCGATGGACGAGGGCACGAGGCGGGGCAGCGGCACGAGCGCGATGTCGCGGGCCGCATCGTGCTGCGAGCACTCGTCGATGCGCCGCGCGAGGCGGACCGCCGCCGTGCGCGCGCCGCCGGGCACGTAGTTGAAGGCCATCGGGGCGCTGAGGAACGGCGTGTTGTGGAAGCTGATGCTTATCGGCTGCGTGCGACCGTCGGGCCCGCTGTAGAGGTTGACCGCGCCCCCACACGCGGGGCCCACGGCCTTGTCCATCAGGCAGTGGTTCGCGGTGACCACCCATCCGGGCGTGACCAGGACGCCGGAGCAGGAGCCTCCGTCCGGGAAGGTGATGTAGGGGACCTCGCGTTGCACGTTGCCCGTGTCTAGGGTGCCGTTCTCGACCGCGGCAGCTCCCTCGCGCGCGCGCTCCCCAGCCGGCGGAGTTTCGGCGGCGCATCCGCTCGATCCAGCGGAAAGGATCAAGGCTGCGGCGATGCGGCCGCTTCGGGGCGATGGGCAGAGTCTCATGCGTGCCTCTTGCCCGGCGCGTTTGCACGGCCTGTTCCACGCGCCGACGCTCCTCGACTTTCGTCCGGCGAGACGAGCGTCACGCGCTTCGCCGGCGCTGTCACGCGGGCGGCCCGACGGTGTCGCGCCACCCTCTCCGGGGCGTCACCAGCGCGGGTCGCGGTCGCGCGATCACATCGAGCGAGCGCGTCTTGGCCTGGGCTGCATCGGGCGGTAAGCTCGCTGGTGATGGGTGCGCCTTCCTACGACGCCGCGACGCTGGCTGCGTACTTCCAGCCTCTGGGCGATGCGGTGCGGAAGGATCCCCTGGTGGGTCCACTCGTGCGCCGCTGGGCAGAGCAGGATCCGGATCTCGTCGACGCCGTTCGGGACGTCGATCGATCGCAGATCCGGGACGCGCTGGCCGGGCGCCCGGCCGAGCGGCTGCGGACAGCATGTGCGCTGGCAGAGTCGCTCGAGCGAGCGCGTCGTGTCGATTGACCACGGGAGCGTTCGCATCATCGACGGGTTGAGCACGGCAGGTGTCGAGTACATCGTGGTTGGCATGACCGCCGCCGTGCTGCTGGGCGCGCCGGCGGTCACCTTCGACCTCGATATCGTTCACCGCAGGTCGGACGCCAACGTGGACCGGTTGCTTGCCTGGCTCCTCGCCCACGGGGCTTACCACAGGTTGGATCTAGCCAACCGGAAGCTGCCACCCACGCGCGAGCCGCTGCTCGGCGGCGGGCACCTGAACCTGCAAACGGACGCCGGCAAGCTCGATGTTCTCTGCGAGCTCGGGGTCGGCGAAGGATATGACGAGATCCACGCCGACAGCGTGGACCTGGATATCGAGGGCCACGTGGTGCGTGTCCTGGACCTGCCGCGCCTCATCGCCGTGAAGGCTCGCGCGAACCGCCCGAAGGATCGCGCCGTGCTTCCACTCTTGCTCGCGACGCTGGATGAGCGAACGAAATGATGTGAGAGTCGAAGATCCGACGAGGTCACGTCGCGATCGGCATTGTGCTAGGACCCGGGCGTGAAGACGCCTTCCCCTGCACAGTCGCCGCTCTACGCGATTGCGCGCGCTTGGCTGGCCGCATTCAATGGGCGCGATCTGGAGGCATTGCTCGCGCTGCACGCCGACGACGCCGTGCACACGAGTCCCAAGCTCAGGGTGCAGAAGCCGGAGACCAACGGCGAGATTCGCGGCAAGTCGGCGCTTCGTGCTTGGTGGCGCGACGCGATGGATCGGCTGCCTGCGCTCCGTTACGAGCCGCTTCACCTGACCGCGAGCCACGAGCGTGTGTTCATGGAATACGAGCGCATCTGCCCGCCGGACCCGCCGTATGTCGTGGCCGAGGTGCTCGTTTGCCGAGACGGGCGCATCGTCTCGTCTCACGTGTTCCACGGCTGACGCGGCCGCGCGCAGGTGGCGACCATGGCCGCGACGCCTCGTCCAACCACGACACGGCGTTCAGCCTGACACGAGCCTGGGGATCCGACGCCAATCCCGTGGTCCTCGCCGTGCTCGCCAGCGCCGTGCTCCTCGCGCTGGGCCTGTGGTGGCGGCAACAGCGCCGCGCCACCCTGCTCGAACAGGTGGGGTACGCGTTCGCGGTGGGTGGAGCGTTCGGGAACGTCGCGGACCGGATCGTTCGCGGGTACGTGATCGACTTCTTGCACCTCGAACGGTGGCCGGTCTTCAACATCGTTGACATCGCCGTGGTGGTGGGGTTGGCTCTCATCGTGATCGCCAACCGGAAGCGGTTCGGCGGCGACCCTGCGCTCATCGGTGGACCGGACCTGGGCGCGCCGAAGTGACAGCCGCTCTGAACGGGAAGGACGAACCATGGTTCGCCAAGCATCTCGATATCCGGTTGTCGCACTGGTCGCGGCCACCACGCTGTTCGGCTGTACGCAAGATCCGACCACGTCGCCCGAGCCCGCCGACTCGGGGCACGCGGCCACGCCCTCGACGTCGCCCTCGCCGTCGCCCGGTCAGAGCGCGAAGCCACCCGGCAAAACGGCCATCGACCCGGCGCTCGTCGAGAAGGAGACGGGCATCAAGCCGGAGGTCGCCGAAGGTGTAGCAAAGGTCTCCCATCCTCGCACGGAGGCCAAGGTCGAGATCGACGGCTGGACGATGCCTCCGTTCATGGGTCTCACCTCGTGGGCGGGCTTCCAGCCCGGTGAGAAGCCGGGCGTCGAAGCGATGGTGATGGGCGACCTGGTCCTGTTCGAGGACGAGGTCAGCGACGTCATGAGCGCCGCGCTGGGCAGCGGTCTACAGGTCACGGCGCTGCACAACCATTTCTTCTTCGACAAACCGCACGTCTATTTCATGCACATCGGCGGTGAAGGGAAGCTCGACGCGCTCGGCAAAGGCGTGCGCGCTGCGCTGGACGCGATGAAGGCGGTACGAACGAAGTCACCGCAGCCCAAGGATCGCTTCGGCGAGGCGCCGCCCCTGGCCGCCAAGAGCTCCATCGATGTCGCCAAGGTCGAGGCGGCGGTGGGACGCAAGGGGACGGCCAAGGACGGGATGGTCAAGGTGGTGGTCGGGCGCGCCGCCACGCAGGCAGCGTGCGGCTGCAAGGTGGGCAAGGCGATGGGCGTCAACACCTGGGCGGCCTTTGCCGGCGCCGACGACAACGCAGTCGTCGACGGCGATTTCGCGGTGACCGAGGACGAGCTGCAGCCGGTGCTCAAGGCGCTCCGGGCTGGCGGAGTGCACGTGGTCGCCATCCACCACCACATGACCCAGGAAGAGCCTCGAGTCCTGTTTCTGCACTACTGGGGGCGAGGCAGCGTCGAGCGGCTCGGCGGCACACTCAAGGGCGCCATCGCGCTCACGAAGGCGGAGGGCTGAGGCAGCAGATCCGCGGGCGCCGAGAAGTGGTGCGCTCGCCGATGCTGGCGCGCCTCGTCAGTGGTGACAGGCCGACCGGCGCTACGTCGGCGTTGTGCAAGCGGATGAGCATGTTCCGCGTGCGCCCTCGCGGCAGCGGCGAAGCGCGCGGCGCTCGTCGGCGGCTACTTCGCGGACTCAGGGAAAGAGCTCGGCGAGGGAGAGCTCGACGTCGGGAAACGCCTCGGGATGGACGGCGCCCGCGGTGACCCGGTGGTGGACGGCGTAGCGATCGCTGCCGGGCTGCCGGTGGACCTCCACGGCACGGCCGAGCACGTCGATGATCCAGTATTCGCGGACACCGGAGGCCGCGTAGAGCCGCGCCTTGGTGTGCCTGTCGTATGCCAGGGACGACTCGGCAACCTCGATCACCAGAAACGCCTGGTCCGGGTGCCGATCCGAGTACCGTCTGCGCGGAGCGACCACCACGTCGGGCTCGGGCTCCGAGTCGTCGTGGGCGAGGAACGGCGCCTGGATGCGGACGGTCGCTCGACCGGCCAGCCGCAAGACGAGCAGCTCGTTGCAGACGTCGACGACGTCGCAGTGGCCGGTTCCGATGGGCGCCATCCGGACGACCGTCCCGTGGATCAGCTCGACGCGCTCGTTCGCGAAGAACCCGAGCTCGGCCATCCGGTCGTACTCGGCGCGCGTGAGCAGCCGGGGGGTGGCGTCGGCGACCATGAGCAACTCCTAGCATCCTCGATCGGAGAGGTCATTCGCGAGGGACCCGAGCGTGCGCCAGGTGCGGATACGACGAGGTCCAAGCCGGGGCGTCGGTGCGAATGGCATGCCGGTGCGGTGCGGTCGGGATCTCGCGAGCTTGCACGCGAGGTCGGGTGGCGGCCGCCATGGCGGGCCGCGCGGTCCGCCAGCCGAGAAATCGACGAGGGAGAGCCTCGAGGGCGGGCGGATGCGCACCCGCCTGCAGATCATCGTCGCTGCGCCGGATCCTGCCGGATGGGTGGATGGACCGTCACTGGCACGCGTCGAGGAGCACGCTCACGTCGTTGCTGGCGAAGTTGGCGCTCGCGATGTCCACCCGGCCGTCGCCGTTGAAGTCGGCGACGGTCACCGCGTACGGATTCGCTCCGACAGCGAATTCGGCCACGGGCTGGAACGTGCCGAGGCCGGTGCCGAGCAGCACGCTCACGCCGCCGCCGGAGTTGGCGACCGCAAGGTCGAGGCGGCCGTCGCCGTTGAAGTCGGCGGGGGTCACCGAGGTCGGGTTGGCGCCGGCGGGAGAGGCGAGGGCTGCCAGGAACGCGCCGGTGCCGTCCCCGAGCGAAAGGCGCACACTGCCGCTGGCGCTGCTGTCGGTGATCGCGAGGTCGAGGTGGCCGTCGCCGTCGAAGTCGCCGCTGGTGACGGAGGACGCGTTCGCGCCGGCCGCAAGCTTCGCCACGGCCTGGAAGGTGCCGTCGCCGGCGCCGAGGAGCACGGTCGCGTCGCTGGTGATCTGGTTGGCGGTGGCGAGGTCGAGGTGGCCGTCGCCGTCGAAGTCGCCGAGGGTCACCGAGATCGGTACGCCCATGCCGACGGGGTAGTCCACCGGCGCCTGGAAGGTGCCGTCGCCGTTGCCGAGCAACACGCTCACGGCGAAGATGCCGTCGCTGCCGACGGCGAGGTCGAGCTTCCCGTCGCCGTCGAGGTCTCCAGCCGCCACCGAGTACGCATTCCCGCCCGAAGCGGACTCGACCGCTTCCGGGAAGGTGCCGTCGCCATTGCCGAGCAGCACGCTCACGCTATTGCCGGTGTAATAGGCGGTGGCGAGGTCGCGCTGACCGTCGGCGTCGAAGTCGCCATGGATCACGGCGTATGGATAGTCGACGGGGTAGGCGACCGCCGCCTGGAGGGTGCCGTCGCCGTTGCCGAGCAGCACGCTGACGTCGTCGGTGGCTTGATTGGCGGCGGCGAGGTCGACCTTGCCGTCGCCGTCGAGGTCGGCGGCCGTCACCGAGCGCGGATACGTGCCCACCGTGAACGTCTTCTGGGGAAGGAACGCCGGGGCGGAGGTGCAGACCGCGCCGCACTTTCCTTCGGTGCAGATCCCGATCACGCAATCGTCGTCGGTCGTGCAGATCCTGCCATGGACGCAGGGCGAGCAGGTTCCGCCGCTGCAGTCGACGTGGTCTCGCTGCCGTTCAGGAGGCGGTCGAGCAGCCCGCGGGAGGTCGGCCCCGCCAGGCTGCCGGGCCGGTTGCGCCCGCGCCGGCCGGTCGAGGCCGGCGGATGGTGTCGCGCAGCTCGGGCCGCCGGGGTCGGTTCTATCGTGCGTCCCACTCGGTGGAGTGGAAGAGGTCGCCCGAGCACCCAGGGAGGATCATCGCCAGCGCGACCCCGAACGCGCGAGGAGATGCGCTCACGATGCGAGCATGCCGCGCGGGCGTCGGGGGACAAGAGGAGCGCGCTCCGCCGGGCCCCGTCTCGAGCGCATCCCCGGCGCCGCGCGCTTCGCGGCCATGCGCCTGAGGCCGGCCCTGGCGGCCTCGACGGTCCTCGAGCAGGCGTCGCGCTGCCCATCGAGCGAGCACCTCCGCGTACGCCCCGCGAGCGGACTGTCCTCGCTGGCCGCCTCGTGCAGCTCGCCCATCACCCCGAGCCCGCGAGCCACCACCAGCGGGTTCTCGAGCACCAGACAGGAACGCGTCGCATTGCGCAGGTAGCGAATCCACGCTCCCGCTCACCATTGGCAGTGAGTACCGTGCCGATCACCAGATCGTCGTCGCCCGCCATCCCGGGCGGCGGGAGCATCGTATCGTGGCAGCGCGGCGTAGGCGCCTTCATGCGCTCCTCGCTCGCTGCGCCCGACGCGTAGCCGACGATCAGGGCAGCACGCGGAACGGCCGCACGTTCGAGCCCTGGGCAGCGACGTATTCGTCAACGCGCGAATGCGACCGCGCGGACCTTATCCCAGCGGGCAGCGTGCTCGGGATGCGTTCGCGCTCACGAACAGCAGGAAGTGCGCTGCCTCGGAGGGCGTGGGGGGCGTCGCCGCCGAGGCTCGCTCCAGGATCGCGACGAGATCCCGGCCACCAGGCGCCGGTCCTCCGTCTCGCTTGCCACGACGAGCAAGGTGAACGACGCGGACAGGCGTTTCATGAGCGGGGCGTCCGCACCCAGGCGGTCGATACTGCGCATGGGCCAGGGCCTTGTCGAACCGGCCGCGCAGCGACTCGGCATCACCGAGTCACGCAGCCGTGCGGCTGCCCGGTCGGGCTCCTCGGAGTCGGCCACTTCGTCTGACGCTTCGCGCACGGCCCGTCCGTGTCGCCGCGGGCAGCGAGCGCGAATGCCAGCATCTCGTGCGCCCTGGGGTCGTCGGGGTCCGCGTCGATCCATCGGCGCGCATAGGCATCCATGCTTGTGCAGTCGCCATCGAGCGCGGCGCGCCGGCCAGGAATGCGACACAATCGACTGCGTCGGGCCGCTTGTCGGCACGAGCCTCGCCGCGGCGCGCCCGCCACGTCGAAGAACTCGCTCCACATAGGCGCGCTCGACGAGGGCCGCGACGGCCCAGGGACCGATCGATGCACGGTCGATGGCCGCGTTGGCGCCCGCCCATCGTTCATCTGTGTGCGCAGACGAGCCAGCACCAGCCAGAGCCGACCGAATGATGCTCGGCGACCTGCTCAGCGCGCGGTTTGCCTTGGCGTATCCGCCGGTGCGGCCAGCAGGCTCCGCGGCGTCGAGGACGGCGCGCTCGAAGGCCGTGAGTTGCTGGGCGCGAATCGACGCTTCGCGCTGCTGCCGCTTGGCGTCGTCACCTGGGCTCGACAGCAACGCCAGCCAGAGATGCTCGCTCGCCGAGGCCGAGCAGGCCGCGCGCGTGCGCTCATGCCACGGGCGCAGCCGCGCGTGCGCCGAGTCGAATCGAGCCCCACGCCGGCTGAGCACCGCCGCCTATGATCGGCGGACGAACCCGCCGGGCCATCGCCATCTGCCGGCTCGGTCGAAGCGGTCGCGGACGGCGCCGTAATGGTCATGTTCATGCCAGCAACGGCACGCCGGCCGGGTTGCTGGAGCGCCGAGCCTCACCCGCACCGAGACGCGGGCGCCGCCGCCGGCGTGTTCGCTACCAGCGCAGTCGCCCGCGACTTCCGAGGCATCGTCGGCATCGCCGCGCGCCGAGTGGCTGGCGCGTTGCGGCGCGCAGGTGGCCGAGAAGTCGACCCGGCCCGCTGCGCCCAGGCGTGATGCCGTCGCCGATCGCACCAGCGCCTCGAGCGTTCGCAGCACCTCGGCGGTGTCGGCGGGTCGGTCCACCGGCCTCGCTCGAGCATCCTGTCGACCAGGCCGGTCAACTTCGCCGGTAGGCCGTGCGCACCTCCGAGAGCGCCGGCGCGCGGTCGCGGCTCACGCGGACCAGCATCTCGAGCACACTATCGTCCTCGAAGACCGCGCGCCCGGTGAGGCATCGGAACAGGAGGCAACCGAGCGCGTAGACGTCCGAGCGTTGGTCGACGCGCCCACCGCGGATCTGCTCCGGTGACACGTACCCGGGCGTTCCGACGAGGTCCCCCGTCCGCGTCAGCGTCTCACCGGCGGCGACGTGCCGTGCGATCCCGAAGTCGACCAGCTTGGCGCGGTCGGCGCGCTCGCCTTCGAGGAACACGTTCGCGGGCTTGACGTCACGGTGCACGATGCCGGCTCGTGCGCGTGGGCCAGCCCGGCGCCGAGCCGCAGCGCGAGCGCCAGCGTCTCGTCGAGCGTCAGCTCGGCGCGGCGAAGGCGCGCCCGCAGGCTCTCGCCTTCGAGCCACTCCATGACGATGTAGCAGGCGCCGTCCGCGGTCTTGCCCGCCTCCCAGCAGGCGACGATGGCCGGGTGCCGCAGCTTGCTGGTGATCGCGAACTCACGCTCGAACCGCCGGACATCCTCGGGATCGATCGACTTCAGCCGCTTGATGGCCACGGTCTTGCCGGGTCGCCGTGTCCTGGGCGCGATAGACCGTACCCATCGAGCCGGAGCCGACTTCGGCCACGAGCACGAATCGATCGTCGAGGCCGAAGAGCGTGCCGTCGTGGGTCATCCGGGCGCACCCGCGAAGTTACCATGCGGCCCGATCCCCGTGCAGCCGCGCCCATGGCTCGGCTACGCTCCGGCATCCGAGCATGACCGGCGACGATCGCGACACCGAGAAGCTGAGCGGTGACGTGCTGCGAGTGCGGCCCCGGACCGCCACCAGCACCTGCCTGATGGTCGAGTGGGGCGACGGGAGCGTGGTGGTCCCCTGTCGCCGGGCCTGCCCGTCGTCGTCGGCCGCGCCGCTCCGTCCGATGTGGTCGTGGCCGACACCAGCTGCGGCAGCACGCCCGCTTCATCGGCGGTGCCGCCGGCGCTTCCGTCGAGGATCTGGGGTCCACCAACGGCACCCACCTTCGCGGCGAGCGGGTCGAACAGGCCGAGCTGATCCACGGCGACGAGGTGATCCCCAGGTGCCGTGTGCGTGGGGTGCTGTCGGCGTCGACGCTCGGTCCCCGGGAGATCGCACCGCACGATCGTTTTGTCGTGTGGCTGGACGACGATCACGCGCGCGCGGTACCTGCGCCGAGGGGTCGGTGTCGCCATGGTGCGTCTGTCGAGCCGCAGCGATTCGCCGCGCGAGGTGCTCCCCTTGTTGCGAGCGTTCTTGCGCCCCATCGATCGGGTCGGGCAGTACGCGGCAGGGGTGCTCGAGATCCTCTCGCCGGAGCAGAGCGCCGCCGACATCCGCGCACGTCTCGCCTCCGCCATGGCCAAGCAGACGCCCGACGGGGCTTCGTCGCCGGCATCGCCGCCTACCCGGACGCGGGCGCTTCGTCCGAGGAGCTGCTCGGCAGCGCGTGGGAGGTGCTTCGACGGACCACCACCGATCAGCCGATCGGCGTTGCCGGCGAGGGCGAGCGGCGCGGCGTTCGAGCGGGAGGATCGGCCCCTCATCGAGGCGGTGCTCGAAGCCAGTCGATGCGGGAGGTCCTGGAGACGGCGGTGCGGGTCGCGCGCGCCAGCGTCCCGGTGTTGATCCTCGGCGAGACCGGGAGCGGCAAGGAAGTGCTGGCGCGCACGGTGCACGACGCAAGCCCGCGTCGCGACGGCCCTTCCTCTCCGTGAACTGCGCGGCGATCCCTGCTCCACTCGCCGAGAGCATCCTCTTCGGTCACGAGCGCGGTGCGTTCACCGGCGCGAACCAGCGCACCCAGGGCGTCTTCGAAGCGGCGCTCGGCGGCAACGTCTTCCTGGACGAGATCGGCCCGGCCCCGATCCAGGCAGCCCTGTTGCGAGTGCTGGAGTCGAAGACCTTCACCCGGGTCGGCTCCACCAGGGAGATCGCGTCGGATGTCAGGATCGTCGCCGCCACCCATCGCGACCTGGACGCCATGGTGCAGGCCGGCGCCTTCCGCCAGGACCTCCTCTACCGGCTGAACGCGGTCACGCTCGAGCTGCCTCCTTGCGCGAACGCAGGGAGGACATTGCCGATCTCGTGAGCGAGCTTCCGTTCAGGCCGCTGCCGACATGGACCCAGCGCCGACGCTGGATCCGGACGTCATGGGGATCCTCGAGGCCTATGCGTGGCCGGGCAACATCCGCGAGCTGCGAAACGTGCTCGAGCGTGCCGTGGCTGTCGCCGACTCCCCGCGCATCACCATGGACGACCTGCCGGAGAGACTGCGGGCCCTTCACGTCCGCGCACGCGCTGACAGCGACGTGCTGGCTCCGGCGGCCGCCATCGATCTCGCGGCTGTCCCCTCGGACTACCGTGGGGCCATGGAGGCCATCGAGGCCGAGTACTCCGTCTGGCATTGCAGCACAATGCCCTGGAACCAGACCCACACGGCGCGCCGCCTCGGCATGCCGCTTCGCACCCTCGTCCATCGGATGAAGGTCCTCGCCGTGCGGCGCCCCGATCCAGCGCCTTGAGCCGATCGGCACCACGCACGGCCTTGCGTAGCTCCTTGGGCCCGACAGGCCGATGGCCTACGCAAGATCCTGCGCAGCGCAGCGTCTTGCATGGTGGGCCGACGCCCTCGCGAAACCGGTCGGCTCGGCCTTTTCGGACAGCTCCTCGGCCAGTTGTCGGCTGGCTCGGCGCCTGCATTGC
>JBBJMR010000246.1:0-13483 GCA_037720395.1 Polyangiaceae bacterium | reverse complement strand
GCGCGCGTCGCGCGGAGCGATGCGCGCGGCCCGCTCGAAGGCCCGGATGGCCTCCGCCGTGCGTCCCTTGAGCAGCAACGCCGCGCCGAGGTTCGTCTGGCGCGCCGCATCGCCGGGCGCGAGCTCGGCGGCACGCGTCAGCGCGGGGACGGCTGCGTCGAGCTGCCCCTGGGCCACCAGGCCGACCCCGAGCGCGGTGTGCGCCTCCGGATCGCCGGGCGCGAGCTCCACCGCCCGCCGCAGCGAGGCCATGGCCTCGTTCGCCTTGCCGAGGACGAGCTGGGCGCGACCGAGCTCGAGGTGCGCAGGCGCATAGCGATCGTCGAGTTTGACCGCTCGACCGAGGTCGCGCACCGCCGCGGCGAGGACCGAACTCTTCGGCGCCGCGGCGAACTCGACCGGTGCGCCCTCCCGCCCGAGCCGCGCGCGCACCTGGCCGACGATCCCCGCCGGGTCCCTGGGCTCCAGCGCGGACGCCTTCTTGTACGCCTTCTCGGCGGCCGCCCAGTCGCCGCGCGCGAAGAGCGCATCGCCCTCGGCGAGGAGCTTGTCAGCCGGGGTGCCATTGCCGCGCGCCACGGTGGGGGGCGGCGACTCGGCGGCGACCTGCGTCGGCGCGGCGTCCAGAGGCACGCTCGAGCCGGACCCGCCGGGGGCGGCGTCCGCGGGTGGCGCGCCGGCGTCGAGCGGCGGCGTGCTCGGTGACCGAGCGGCGGTCACCACGTTCAGAGGTGGGTGCGTGTACGACCGTACCTCGGGCTGCGGTGGCGCAGGCGCACACGCGACCAGGGCGAACGCCGCGGCGGCGCAGGCCGTTCCCAGGATCGATGCGTCGCGCAGCACGGTCACACGAGGACGTTAGCATCGCCGGGGTGGACCCCAGGACGAGGTTCGTCCGCGCCGGCGTTGCGGCGGTCGACGCGCTGCGCGGACGGCGGCGACTCCAACGATGCCGGTGACGATGGCGGCTACGACGATGGCGGCTACGACGATGGCGGCTACGACGATGGCGGCTACGACGACTACTAGGCGCGCCCGCAATGACGCCGCGGCGCCATGCCGCGGCGCTCGCCCCTCAGCGCACGCCGAGGTGCAGCATCCCCATCATCCCCGCGTCGGCGTGATCCAGGATGTGGCAGTGGAACATCCACATCCCCGGGCGATCGTCGTAGCGCACCACGAACGAAGCCTTGCCGTGGTACGGAACGTCCAGCGTGTCGCGCCATTCGAGCGGCAGCGCCGGCTGACCGCCCGGGCCGAGCTCCTGGAAGAAGAAGCCGTGCAGATGGAAGGGGTGCGACCATTCCATGTCGTTGGTCAGGTGCCAGATCTGGGTGTCGCCGATGGCCGCCTCCAGCGGCTCGGCAGCCCAGGAAGGGACGCCGTTGATGCCCAGCTCGATGACCTCCAGGTCGGGGTTCAGGGTCAGGGCGATGTCCAGCTCCTCGGCGCCGCTCGTGTCGACGGGCTCGATCTCGCGCCCGACCGCGGGAGGCTGCGGCGGCGGCTGACCAGGGTCGCCCTCGAGCTCGATGGCCATCACCTCCTCGACGGGGCGGTACTCGGTGGACCCATAGCCTCGGTCGAAGGGCAGCCAGCGGAGGACCAGCGGCTCCTCGCCGGCCTGCGGCACCACCACCAGGTCGGCGCGCTGTCCGGGTGTGAGCATCGGCCTGCCCATCATCTTCGGTGATTGCGACAGACCTCCATCGCCGCCGATTCGCGCGAAGGTGTGTCCGGCCAGCTCCAGCTGGTAGTACCGGCTGCGCGCCGCGTTCACCACGCGCCAGCGCTGCGCCAGCCCCGGCCGCGCGCGCAACGTGGGGCGAATGCGGCCGTTGACGACCAGCGCCGTTCCCTCGCGTCCGAAGAGGGTGGCCAGCGGCCCGCCGACGTCCGGAGCCTGCAGCGAGCCGTCTTCCTCGAGCGAGACGTCGGCGAGCACCAGCAGCAGCTCGTCGCCGAGGTCCGGCTCGTCGTCGTCGGTCACCAGGATCGGCCCGTAGAGCCCCGCGCCGAGCTGGTGCGCGGAGTCGACGTGCGGGTGGTACCAGTAGAAGCCGGCGTCGGGGAGCACGAAGTCGTACTCGAAGGTCCCGCCCGGCGGGACCTCGGGCTGCGAGTGCCCTGGCGTGCCATCCATCGAGGCCTGGATGCGCAGGCCATGCCAGTGGATGGTCGTCGGCTCGGGGAGCGAGTTGACGAAGTGGACGATGAGGCGGTCACCGACGCGGGCGCGGATGAGTGGACCCGGTAGCCCGCCGTTGTAGGTCCACATCTCGGTGGGCTTGCCGGGCAAGAGCTCCACCGAGGCCGGGCGGGCCTCGAGCTGGATCTCGACGATGCGCGGATCGGGGTTTTCGTCGATGGCCTCGGGCAGGGCGAGCTCGTCGCTCCACCCCGCCGGCTGATCGACCGGGGGCGACTGGAAGGCCGGCTCCTCGCCACCGCCGCAGCCGCCCGCGGCTGTCAGCGCCAGCGCCAGCGCCAGCGCCGGCGCCGGGGCCGGCGCCAGGAGACCACGGGTGGCGCGCCGCTGATGCACGGCGCCGAGTATACCGACACCGGAGTGCCGCGTTCGTCACGCGAGAGGGCGCTCGTCCGTCAGGCCGCCGCGTCTGCCGCGTCCGTGGCGTTTCCAGCCGTGTGCTCCTCGTCACTCTCCTCAGCGTCACTGGCCTCGGACGACTCGTCCGACGTCGCTGCACGCCCGGAGAGTGAGGACCACGCGCGCTGATCCAACCCAGCAGGATCGACCCGCGAAACCCCCTCCGGCCACGGCCCGAGGGGGTTTCGTCATTTCAAGGAACACGGAGGAACAACAGATGGGCAAGCTGCACGTCAACGTCGGGACCATCGGACATGTCGACCACGGCAAGACCACCCTCACCAGCGCCATCACGCAGGTGATGGCGGCCCTCCACGGCGGCAAGCCGATGGGCTTCGAGCAGATCGACAGCGCCCCCGAGGAGCGCGTGCGCGGCATCACCATCAACCTCGCGCACGTGGAGTACGAGTCGAAGGCTCGACACTACGCGCACGTCGACTGCCCGGGGCACGCCGACTTCATCAAGAACATGATCACCGGCGCCTCCCAGATGGACGGCGCCATCGTCCTCGTCGACGGCGCCCAGGGGCCGCAGCCGCAGACGATGGAGCACGTCCTTCTCGCGCGGCAGGTCGGCGTCGAGCACCTGGTGGTCTTCGTCAACAAGACCGACGTGGCCGATGCCGAGCTGCTCGAGCTGGTGGTCATGGAGACCGAGGAGCTGCTGGCGGCGCACGGCTACAACGATGTCGCCGTGGTCCGCGGCTCGGCACTGGCGGCGCTCGCGGCCATGGCCGAGGCGGCCCGACGCGCGCACCGAGTGCATCCGCGCCCTGGTGGACGCGCTCGACGCCAACATCCCCGATCCGCAGCGGGACTACGGCTCGCCGTTCCTGATGCCGGTCGAGGACGTCTTCACCATCGAGGGACGCGGCACGGTGGTCACCGGCCGCGTCCAGCGCGGCACCCTGCCCAAGGGCGCCACGGTGGAGATCGTCGGCCTCGTCGACGACGACGCGCGACCGCGCGCCGTGGTGGTCACGGGCATCCAGTCGTTCCACACGGATCGGCTGGAGGCCCGCGCCGGCGAGAACGTCGGGCTGCTTCTGCGCGGGGTGGCCCGCGACGAGGTGGTCCGCGGACAGGTGATCTCTGCACCCGGGGCCGTGCGCCCGCACGCCGCCGGTGAGGCCGAGGTCTACGTGCTCTCCAGCAAGGAGGGCGGCCGCCACACGCCGTTCGGCACCGGATACGCTCCCCAGTTCTTCTTCGGGACCACGGACGTGACCGGCACCGTCGACGTCGGCGACGCCGCCCTGGTGAACCCGGGAGACCGGGCGCGCATCTCGTTCCTGCTCAAGCGCCCCATCGGCGTGGAGGCGGGGATGCGCTTCGCCATGCGCGAGGGCGGCAAGACCGTGGGCGCCGGCGTGGTGACCGCGGTCCGTTGAAGCGAGGAGGGTCCGCTCGAATTCCGGGCGGGCCCTCCCTTCACGCGCTCACTCACCGGGGGCGACCGCGGTCCCAGCGCTCCACCAGGACGATGGTCACCGCGGCGATGGCCGCGCCGGCGATGGCGTCGACCAGGTAGTGCCCGCCTTCGGAGAGCACCGAGACCACCATGGCCCCGTTGACGATGCAGGAGGCGGCGAACACCGGGCGCAGCCTCACGTGACCCTGGGGCCGCGCGCCCCAGCCGAGCAGGATGGCGAGGACCGTGTGGTACGAGGGGAAGGAGATGAGGCCGTAGGAGTCGGCCAGGTCCATGTGCGGCAGGCCGCCGGCGCGCAGGGCGATGAAGTGCGGCGCGTGCGGCGCCTCGGGGTCGTTGCCCAGCGCCGGGAAGAAGCCGGAGAGCACGATGGTGATCAGCCCGGAGACGACGACCGCCCACAGGAAGACCTCGGCACGGCGCCGCGAGAAGAGGCCCGAGATCAGGGTCAGGCCGATCATCTGCGGCAGCAGCGACTCGTAGGCCACGAAGAGCGCGCGCGAGAGCAGGGGGCGGGCACGAACGGCGGCCGTCCAGCGCGCCCACTCGAAGCCGATGGCCAGGTCGGCGCGGGCAAAGGCGGCATCCAGGGCCGGCGCGGCGGTGGCGGTGACCGCATAGCTCAGGATCGATGCGGCGGCGGTGAAGGCGATGAGCTGACCGCAAGCCTCGGCGGCGTCGGCGATGCGCGCGCTGCGCCTGGTGCGCCGGTAGAAGATGCTGATCCCCACCAGCGCCGCGAGCATCACCGTGAAGCGCACCAGCCCCATCGGCACCAGGGTGCGACCGGAGGCGTAGAGGCCGATGACGCCGGCGACCGCGATGGCGGCGATGGTCGTCCACATGGCCGGCAGCCGGGACATCGCGGCGGCCAGACCAGCACGCCGTGTCGGAGCCGGCAACCCCGCCTCCGGCGCGCGCTGCGACGGCGCCTGGCCCGCGGCGCGCATCATGTCGGGAGCTTGTCGGCCAGCGGCAAGAGGAAGCGCGCCGCCAGCAGGCCGATGATGTCGATGCAGGCGTGGGCCACGATCGCCGGCCACAGCGAGCGGCGCATGGCCACCAGCGCACCGAGGCCGAGCCCGGCGATGGCCGTCTGGGCCACGCCGAGACCGCCCTGGTAGGCGTGGCCGGCGCCGAAGACGAGCGCCGTCACCAGGACCGCCAGGGCCACGCGCCGGCGCTGCCCCCGCGACGCTGGCTCCGCGGGGGCGATGGGATCGACGTCGAACAGGACGCCGATCCGCGAGAGCAAGAAGCCACGGAAGAGGATCTCCTCGTACAGCCCGACCACCAGGGCCAGCGGCACCACCGAGGCCAGCGGCAACACGTTGAACTGCTCGGCGAGGCGCTTCTTGTCATTCAGGTGACCGGTCACGTCCAGCGCGGGGAGCCAGGCGAGCAGGCCGCTGCCGAGGAGGGCACCGACGATGACCGCCTGCGAGATGTATACGGCGAGCAGGCCCAGCAACCCCCAGCCCAGGGTCGGAAGCAGCGGGGCGCGGCCGAGGCCGATGTCCCTCCAGCGCTGCCGGCTGAGGCGCAGCCCGGCAAAGACCACCAGCAGCGCACACAGCGCGTTGCCGCCGATCTGGGCGGCGATGCCCAGCGCCGGGGAGCGCGACTCCAGCCGGTCCCCCAGGCCGCCGAGGGCGAAGAGCAGGTACCAGCCGGCCATGACCAGCGCGGCGCCGGCGATCTGCAGCGCCGCGGCGCGCTTGCTGGGGCGGGGCGACTCGCCGCTCACACCTTGTACGGCGTCGATGCGTGTTCCTTGCCGTCGTAGCGCAGCAGCACCGGCTTGTTCTCGGCCTTGGTGGCCACCGCCACCGGCCGCTTCCAGACGCGCACCAGCGCCGAGAGCGTCTCGCGCGCGTAGTCGGGCCGCAGGTCCATGCCGGCGTGCTGGTGCTCGAGGAGCAGCTCGCCACGGTTGCCGTAGTTGGCGTCGATGACGCGGATGTACGGGTTGCCGAAGTTGGTGAGCTGGAAGAGCATCTTCTCCTTCACCTCCTTGAAGTCACGGCTCTCGATCTCGAAGCGATCGTTCCGGCCGGAGAAGCCGAAGGTGTACATCTTCATGTCCACGCAGAACTCCGGCGTCAAAAACTCGTCGATGAAGGTGACGTCGTTGTAGAGGGCGCGCACCTGGAAGATCTTCTCCCGACCCTTGCCGAGGTGCATGTCCCAGTTCTTCTTGGCGTCGAGGTCGTTGCACTCCTCCCACTCGCGCCCGAAGCGACCCTTGTTCCAGCGGTCCTCGATGTACCGGTAGAGCTCGACGCCGATCTTGTACGGGTTGAGGCGGCCCGGCGAGGTGGCCATGACCCCGGCGTTGGCGTCGGCGTAGTCGACGATCTCCGAGGCATCGAGGACCGCCGAGGTCATGAGCTTGGAGTGCCAGTACGAGTTGTGGTTGATGAAACCACCGGCCGCGTAGCGGTGCGTCTCCTGCACCGAGATGTCGTAGACGTCGCAACGCCCCACCTCGATGGACACGACCTCGTCCTGCCAGCGCTCTTCCTTGAACCAGCGGCGCTCCAGCAGGTACCTCTCCAGCTCCTCCTTCTTGCGCGCCAGGCCAAACCCCACCTTGCCGCAGAAGGTGCGCGCCGACGCACCGGCAATGTGGACATGCCAGCAGCCGTCCTTCTGCTTCCGGCGACGGCTGAGGATGCCGTAGTTCAGGAGCAACAGCTGCACCTGCTCGGCGAGTGCGTCGCTGGTGGTGGAGAGGATGACGCCCTGCTTGCCGGCGTAGCCGTCGCAGTCGAAGTACGCCTGCAGAAACGCTCGCACCACCGGCTCCGGCGAGCGCAGGATGACGTCCGGGATGCGCTTTTCGCGTGCACTCGGCCCGGTGGTCATTCCGATGGCCTCGACGAGGAAGTCGGACACCGTCTCGGAGTGGAGAAGCACGCGCCAGCGACCATCGTCCCACTTCAGCACCGCAGGGAGGTCGAACAGGTGGCGGGCAAGGTCGACAAATGCGGACGCTTGCGGCTCGTCAGCCGTGGTCAACCCCAGGTGTCGCTTTGCGCGCGAGATGTGCCCGTCGCCGACCAGGTAGCCGAGGAAGGCACCGAGCTCCTTGGTGACCACGGCGGGGATCCTCACCGCGCGACGCTTTCCGGGGAGAATGCGAGCCTTGGCGTGCATGGCCGCATGCATCAGCTCGGCGTCGTAAACCTCCGACTCCGCCGCCACCGCCGCGCTCGAGCGCACCGTCCGACCCGCGCGATGCCGGAGCACGGTGGACAGCGAGACACCGATCCGGTCGGCCGCGCCCTGCAGCCCGCCCGCCGTGGCTGGCTGCCACCATGCCAACGACTGTTCCTCGCGTCCCCACATCTCGCGGCCACCGGAGACCTCGAGCTTGTCGCCGACCTGCAGCTGGTCAAGGCGCTTCCAGGTCACGCCGTCGGCGAGGAGGAGACGATGGTTGTCCGACCCCTCCAGACGCAGGCCGCGCCGGGTATGCACGACGCGCGAGTCGTGATTGCGGATCACGTGGCGATCGTAGACGACCCTTCGCTCCGAGCCGTCGCAGACCTCACCGCCATTGCGGTTGACGAGATCGCGCATTGGCACCATTCCACGATCCGTGAATACGTATGTGGCACCATTAACGCAGGCCCAACCTTCGTTCATGATCTTCGTCTGCATCTGCGGCACGAAGTAGTAGGCCTCCTCGCGGATGACCTCGAGCACGTCCCGCTCCCAGCGCTCCAGCGGCGCGTGGTCGAGCAGGAACTTGAGCACGTCGCGCTCCGGCGCCTCCGGCACCTTGCGCTCCTGCTTGCGCTCCTTGCGCACTCGCTTCTGCTCGACGAGGTACTCCTCGGGGTTGATGAAGGAGTCCATGTACTCCTTGGCGGCCAGCTTGGGGACCTCGCTCTCGGGCTCCTCCTCCTCGGCTCGCTCGTCGCGCGGCGGCGCCTTGGGAGTGAACGGCGCCCAGGGGTCGATGAGGTTCTCCAGCGACAGGCACTGGTCGATGAAGCTCTCCACGCGGTTGATCCCCCAGCGCTCGATGTGGCGGGAGATCCGCGAACCGTGGTTGGCCATCTTGTCGATCCAGCGCCGGTCCGGGTCGTAGCCTTGCGGACGTCGAGCACGCACCGGATCGATGATCGATCCTTTCTGGTCCAGGTCGGTGACCCGGAAGCAGAAGTTGTTCTTGAAGAAGTCGACGTGCCCGAACACGTGGCACATGACCAGCTTCTGATCGGTGACCGAGTTGCCCTCCAGCAGGTAGGCGTACGAGGGGTTGTTGTTGATGACCATCTCGTAGATCTTCGACAGGCCGTACTCGTAGCTCTTGGCGAGCTGCTCGTATTCCATCCCGAAGCGCCAGTGCGGGTAGCGACTGGGGAAGCCGCCATAGGCGGCGATCTCGTTCATCTGTTCGTAGGTCAACATCTCGAAGACCGTCGGGAAGAAGTCGAGCCCGAAGCCCTTGGCGATGGCCTCGATCCTCTCCTTCTCGACGGCCAGGTAGCTGGGCAACGCCGTCTTCAGGGCGAACTTGCTCATCACTTCCCCTTGCCGAGGAACTCTTTGATGCTGCCGACGATGGCGTCCTTGTCGCGGATCTCGCTGACCACCACCCGCTCGTCGGCGGCGAAGTGCTCCTTGAGGTCCTTGATGAACTGACCGGAGCCGTAGGGGCTCTCCACCTGGCCGTAGGCGAACATGTTCGACTTCGGCAGCAGCTGGGTCTTGAGCAGCTCCACGCAGGCCAGGGTGTCGTCCATCGACCAGTTGTCGCCGTCGGAGAAGTGAAACGGGTAGATGTTCCACTCCGCCGCCGGGTAGTCGTTGTCGATCATCTGCGCGCACAGCTTGTAGGCGCTGGAGATCATCGTCCCGCCCGACTCGCGGGTGTGGAAGAAGGTGTCGCGGTCGACCTCGCGGGCGATGGCGTCGTGGATGATGAAGCGCGACTCCAGGCCCTTGTATTGCTTGGTCAGCCAGGCATCGATCCAGAAGGACTCGATGCGCACGATCTCCTTCTGCTCGTCGCCCATGGAGCCGGAGACATCCATCATGTAGATGATGACCGCGTTGGCCACCGGCTCGGTGATCGTCTTCCAGGAGCGATAGCGGCGGTCGTCGGGCACCGGCACCACCATCGGCCGGTCGGGGCGGAAGGTGCCGCTGGCGATCATGCGCTTGAGCGCCTCGCGGTAGGTGCGCTTGAAGTGGCGCAGCGACTCCGGGCCGACGCGGCGGATGCCCGAGTAGCGATCGTGCGCGCTGGAGACCTTGCTCTTGCCCTTGTCCTCGATGTCCGGGAGCTCCAGCTCCTCGCCCAGGATGGCCGCCAGCTCGTCGAGGGTCACGTCGACCTCGACCATGTGCTCGCCGGCGTCGCTGCCCGCCTGCCCCTGTCCGGGCTGCTGCTCGTCGCCGCCGAGCGGGTCGCCGACGTCGCCCTGGCCTTGGCCCACGCCGCCGCGCTGCTTGTCCCCGAAGCGGAAGCGGGGAATGTCGATCTGCGGGATGGGGATGGACACCAGGTCCTTGCCCTTGCGACCGACGAGCTCGCCCTGCGAGATGTACTTGCGCAGGTTCTGGCGGATGCGACCGCGGACGATCTGCCGGAAGCGCCCGTGGTCCTGGTCGATCTTCAACGACACTCCCGCGAGCTTAGCAACTATCGAGGCGGCCGGGCACCAAGGCGCCTGAAATGCCCCGGCGCGCCTCAGTCGTCACGGCGGCGCGCGGGCGGGCGCGCGCTGACCGTCGTTTCGGCGCGGAGGAAGCGCACCACCAGCGTGCAGTCGGCGTCCCCGCGGCTGCGGCAGCTGGAGTGGCGGAAGGCGACGGAGTCGGAGAGCAGCGTCGCGTGCCCGAGCAGCATCCCCTCGGTGAAGCGACACAGCCCCGCCGGGCTGCGGTCGACGACCGCCACCAGCCCCCCGGGCCGTCGCCGCACCTCCACGTCCGGCAGCAGACCGCGACCGAGCATCTGCTCCCCACGCTCGAGCTGCGCCAGGAGCGCCTGGAACCCGTCGGCGCGCGGCAAGAGCGCCGGCGCGATGCGCGACACCACCCGGGGCACGGCCTCGCCGAGCGCGCGCAGAACGTCGACCAGCGGTCGGTGGCGCAGGCCGTCGCCAGCGAAGGCGGCGGTGGCCGGGTCTACGGGCGCGCGGCTGATGCGGCCAGCGATCTCCAGGACATCCAGCTCCGGGTACTCCCCGAGCGCGATGTACTGCCCGTGGACCGGGAAGCACTCCGCGGCCAAGGCGCCGTCGCCGGCGTCGCGTAGGTGCTGCTCGATGGCGACGAAGACCATGCCGCTGATCACGGCGCCGTCCTCCTGCCGGGGAAAATTCGGAGACACACGAGGGGCGAAGATGCTCGCACGGGCCAGCGCGGGCCCACAAGCACGCCAGGAACGCGCCAGCCGAGCCGGCGGCGCGCGCGCACGGATCCGGCAGATGCGGCACCCGCAGAGCGCGACGGCGCCGGCGGCAGGTGTACGCTGCCCGCCGTGCTTCCTCGTTCCAACGGAATCGCTCGCCTCGCGGCGCTGGCCGCGTCCTTGATCTTGCTCGGCTGCGGCGCGCGCGCCGAGCTGTTCGAAGCCGACGGGAGCACCGGCGGAGGAGGCGCGCCGGGCTGCCAGATGGACGGCCTCCCTTGCGCCGTCGACACCACCTGCTGCAGCGGCAGCTGCGACTCCGGCGTCTGCGGCGGCGTGGCCTGCTTCGGAGACGGCCAGGGCTGCACCCATCCCAGCCAGTGCTGCGGCAACCAGTGTCAGGGCGGCCTCTGTGGCGGCACGTGCGTCGGCGAGGGTCAGGCCTGCGCGGAGACGGAGCAGTGCGGCGCCGGCAGCTGCGTCGCCGGGACGTGCAGCAGCGTGACCTGCCTGGACAACGGGCTGCCGTGCGATCTCCCCGAGCAGTGCTGCTCCTTCTCCTGCCAGGATGGCGTCTGCGGTGAGGGCGGCTGCGTGCCCGACGGCGGGGGCTGCAGTGCCGCCGAGCAGTGCTGCAACCAGGTCTGCGCGGGCGGCGTCTGTGGCGGGTGCGCGCCCAACGGCACGCCCTGCGACGCCGCCGCCGATTGCTGCAGCCAGCTCTGCGAGGGCGGCACCTGCGGCGGCGAGGCCTGCTCGCACGACCCGTGCGACGTCGGCCCGCCGCTGGCGCCGCGCTGCGACGACTGCACCTCGGCGGTCTGTCGCGAGATTCCCGGGTGCTGCCAGGGCTTCTGGTCGCCGGCGTGCGTCGACCTCGTGGGGGAGGTGTGCGGCCAGCGCTGCAGCGCCTGCACGCCGGACGGGGGCGTCTGTGCCGACAACGGCGACTGCTGCAGCGGCACCTGCGTGGGCGGCGTCTGCGACACGCCGTGCACGCCGAACACCGGCGGTTGCGGCAGCGGCGCCGACTGCTGCTCCAGCTTCTGCAACGGCGGCATCTGCACCCAGGCCTGCCTGTCCCCCGGCCAGGACTGCAACCTCGACGACGACTGCTGCAGCAAAGCCTGCAACGGCGGCGTCTGCGACGGCGACCCGTGCTCGCACGGTGTCTGCGACATCGGCGACCCGCTCGATCCGGGCTGCTCCCCCTGCGTCGCCCAGATCTGCTCCGCCGACCCCTTCTGCTGCAACGTGGAGTGGGACGGCCTCTGCGTCGACCTGGCCTTCGGGAGCTGCGGCGAGACGTGCGGCATGTGCCTCGACCCCGGCCAGCCGTGCGCCGCCGATCCCCAGTGCTGCAGCGGCGACTGCACCGGCGGCGTCTGCCAGCCGGACTGCAAGGCCGACGGGGCGCCCTGTCAGGGGTTCGCCGAGTGCTGCAGCCAGACCTGCAGCAACGGCGTCTGTGCCGGAGATTGCGCGCCGGATGGGTTCGCCTGCAACGACGGCGGCGAGTGCTGCAGCGGCGAGTGCAACGCCGGCGTCTGCGGCCAGGCCACGCTCTGTCCCTCCGATGGCACCGAGTGCGGCGACTGCGTGGCGCAGACCTGCTGCGACGAGCTCATCGGTTGCTTCACCGACCCGGACTGCATCGACGACGTGACGTGCTTCGTGGGTTGCATCGGCGGCGGCAACCCGGGCCTGTGCTTCTTCCAGTGCCTCGATAGCCAGGCGGCGCTCCAGGTGGCCATCTGCCTGGGGAGCAACTGCGGCCCCGGCGTTTGCTTCTGAGGGGATCTTCGCGGCGCAGTGGAGTGACGGCGGCGGATGCGCGCTCAGCGCACGCCGAGCCCGAACCAGAGCACCACCCGCGGCGTACCGCCCAGCGGGAAGATGGCCGGGCCGATGGCGATACCCGGTGCCACCGAGCGCAGCTCGTCGCGCACGGCGCGCAGCGGCCAGGGGTTGCCGAAGGCCGGCGAGTCGTAGAGCAGGGCCAGCGTCGGCTCTCCGTCGATCAAGCTCTCGGCGCGCTCGGTGCGGAAGCGCGCGACGTGGCGGCCGAAGACCACGTTCTGCCCGGCGTTGCCGCCGTGATCGAAGACCTTGCCCTGCCAGGGCGACAGGCCTCCGGCCAGGGCGCGCACCAAAGGTCTCAGCACCATGAAGGCCTCGCTGCCCATCTCGAGCGTGAGCAACCGCCCGGTGGGCCGATCGCCGAGCTCCGCCGGGTCGCAGGGCTTGCCACGGCCGTAGACGCTGCGGAGCGTGTCGGGGTGCGCCCCCACGAGCTCGTCGATGGAGGCGACGTGGATGGCCGGTCGCCCGTGGGCGACGGCGCTGGCTCCGTTGTGCTGGAGAACGTCGGCGCTGGACATGCCCCGATGGATCCCACTGCACGCCGCGTCCGTCAACTCGACGGGGCGGCGCGCAGCGGAACGAGGCAGGGCGGCGTCCAGGTGGACGACCACCCTGCTCTTCCGATGACGCTCAGTTGCAGGTCTTGCTGCAGAGGGTGGCCACCTCGCCCACATTGCGCGTCCCAGGCGGCTACGGTGTCGGTGGCGATGGCGCGACGAGGGGCCCTCCAGCTTCAACAACGGCGCTCGCCAACACGAGCGCGTCATCGTCAGGCCGCCCAGGGACGCGCGTCTGGGGTACTTCACGGCTCCGTCCCCACAGTGACATGTGCCCCACCTCGCGCGCATCGAATACGCCTTTGAGCAACGCGACGATGCGCTCCCTCAGCTCGGCCGAGTAACGCCGCCCTGGCCCGGACGCGCGGCCCAGGAGCTCAGCCTGGATAGCCGCCAACCCTCGTCGTGATCCCATGCCCCACGAGACCACGACTTCCATGCCGATATCAGGACGGGACAGGGCGAGGACTTACCGAAGAGGTGAGTCGCCCACCGCACGGGCGCGCACATCGCAAGGGTGCGGTCCGACGAGCGGTTACTACGCATCTGTTCGGGGTGCGGCCGGGACTGCCGCGTAGTCGGATGTCCGACGTCACCACACCACGGCGGCGACGTCGCCGTCAAGACGCGGTCCGCAGAACCGGTACTCT
>JBBJMR010000042.1:0-38123 GCA_037720395.1 Polyangiaceae bacterium | reverse complement strand
CGAGCTCGAACACGTCGGTGACCTGGTGGGCGATCCCCTCCAGCGCCGCGCGCACCACGTGCTCGCGCCGCGTACCTCGATCGAGGCCGAGGATGGTGCCGCGCGCGTCACCGACCCAGCGCGGCGCGCCGAGCCCGGTGAGCGCGGGCGCGAAGAGCACGCCGCCGCTGTCCGGCGTGCGCGCCAGCACCTCCTCGATCTCGTCGGGCCGCCCGAGCATGCCCAGGCCGTCGCGGAGCCAGGTGAGCACGTCCCCGGCGGCGAGCACGCTGCCCTCCAGCAACCAGGTGCGCGCGCCGTCGAGCTCCCAGGCCACCGAGCGCAGGAGCCGTCGTCGTCCTCGGGGGCACGGTCGCCCCGGCGTTGACCTGGAGGAACGCGCCGGTCCCGTAGGTGCACTTCACGTCGCCGGTGCGCAGGCACCCGCTGCCGAGCAGCGCCGAGGGCTGGTCACAGAGCAGTGCCAGCAGCGGGGCGCGCACACCGCCGAGCACCACGTCGCCGACGTCGGCGTCGCTGGCCACCACCTCCGCCAGCAGGTCGCGGTGTACCTGGAAGACCTGGCACAGCTCGTCCGCGAAGCGACCGGTCTCGAGATCGGCGAGCTGGGTGCGGCAGGCCGTGGAGGGATCGGTGACGAAGACCTTGCCGCCGGTGAGCCTGGCCACGGTGTAGCTGTCGAGCGTCCCCGCGCAGAGCTCGCCACGCGCGGCGCGCTCGCGGGCGCCGGGCACGTTGTCCAGCAACCAGGCGAGCTTGGTGGCCGAGAAGTAGGCGTCGATGGGCAGGCCGGTGCGCTGGCGCACGCGCGCCGCCAGGTCGGCATCGCCACGCAGGCGCACGCACGCATCCTCGGTGCGCCGGCACTGCCAGACCACCGCGGGGGCGAGCGGCTCGCCGGTCTTGCGGTCCCAGAGCACCACCGTCTCGCCCTGGTTGGCGATGCCCATGCCGACCACCGCCACGTCGCGAAGGCTGCGCGCACTGCGCACCGCCTCGGCGGCCACGCGCTCGGTGGCGGCGACGACCTCGCGCGCGTCGAGGTCACCCAGCCCGGGCGCGGAAAGCTGCGCGGCACGCTCTCGGCGGCGGTGGCCACGGCGCGCAGGCGCGCATCGAGCACGGTGGCGCGCACGCTCGTCGTGCCCTGATCGATGGCGAGGACCGCGGGCGCAGCCATGGATGCACTTCTTAACGAAGGCGCGCCGCGCGTCCAAGCACGGCGCGCAGTTTCTTCGCCGCTGGCACCGTGCTTCGCCCGCCGCGGGGCCTGCCGACGCAGCCTCCAGGCCGGCAGCGGCGCGGCTGGCGTGCTACGGCTTGCCTCGTGAAGCAGCCCAAGAAGATCGACAAGCCCGAGGGCAAGCTGGCCGTGCTCCTCCCCGGCCTCGGTGCCGTGGCCACCACCACCATCGCCGGCGTGATGCTGGCGCGGCGCGGGCTGGGCACGCCCATCGGCTCGCTGACCCAGCTCGGCACCATCCGCCTCGGCAAGCGGACCGACAACCGCACGCCGCGCATCTTGGACTTCCTGCCCCTGGCCAGCCTCGATCAGCTCGAGTTCGGCGGCTGGGACCTCTTCCCCGACAACGCCTACGAGGCCGCCAAGCACGCCGCCGTGCTCGACGCCCACCACCTCGAGGCGGTCAAGGACGAGCTCGGCAAGATCTCCCCCATGCCGGCCGTCTTCTACCCCGAGTACGTGAAGCGCCTCCACGGCACCCACCTCAAGAAGGGGAAGAACAAGGCGGACATGGTGGAGCAGATCCGCGAGGACATCCGCCGCTTCATGAAGGAAAAGGAGTGCGCGCGCGCCGTGGCCGTGTGGTGTGGCTCGACGGAGGTCTACTTCCCGGCCTCTGCCAACGCCGGAGGCGTGCACGAGTCCATCGCCTCCTTCGAGAAGGGCCTGCTCGCCGACGACCCCGGCATCTCCAACTCGCAGATCTACGCCTGGGCCTGCCTGAAGGAGCGCGTCCCCTTCGCCAACGGCGCACCGAACCTGACCGTCGACTTCCCGGCCGCTTGGGAGCTGGCCAAGCAGAACGAGGTGCCCATCGCCGGCAAGGACTTCAAGACCGGGCAGACGCTGATGAAGACGGTCATCGCCCCGGGCCTCAAGGCGCGCATGCTCGGCATCGCCGGCTGGTTCTCGACGAACATCCTCGGCAACCGCGACGGCGAGGTGCTCGACGACCCCGACTCCTTCAAGTCCAAGGAGGTCTCCAAGCTCGGCGTGCTCGAGTACATCCTGCAGCCGCAGATCCACAAGGAGCTGTACGGCAAGATCTTCCACAAGGTGCGCATCGAGTACTACCCGCCCCGCGGCGACGCCAAGGAGGGCTGGGACAACATCGATATCGTCGGCTGGCTCGGCTACCCGATGCAGATGAAGATCGACTTCCTCTGCCGCGACTCCATCCTCGCCGCGCCCATCGTCCTCGACCTGGCGCTGCTCATGGATCTGGCACACCGCGCCGGCATGCGCGGCACCCAGGAGTGGCTGAGCTTCTACTGGAAGAGCCCGATGACCGCGCCGGAGCTGTACCCGGAGCACGACCTCTTCATCCAGTCGATGAAGCTCAAGAACACCATGCGCTGGATGATGGGCGAAGACCTCATCACCCACCTGGGCAACGAGTATTATGACTGACCCTCGCCCCTAGTGCGGTAGAGCGGCGCCCGCGCGCATCGCGCGCTCCTTCTGCACCGCGTCGCCGAACGCGCCGTGGCCGTCGATGGCGGCCACGGCATCGAGCTCGCGCGCTGCGCCTGCCTCGTCGCCCTTCGCGCTCAGGTGCCGGGCGAGGAGCAGGTGCACGTTGGCGACCACCCGCGCCCGCGCCGCGGCGTCGATCTCCGCGTCGTTGCTGAGCTGGACGGCGCGGCGCAGCCCGGCCAGGGCGCGCTCGGTGCGTCCGAGGACCGGCGGCAGGGCCAGCTCCACGCGCGCACGGTGGAACCACCCCAGCACCCGCGCCACCGGCTCTCGATCCCGGTCCGGGTCGGCGCCGAGCAGCCCGTGCAGCCCGGGCACCGCCCGCTCCAGGAAACCGGCGCCGGGTCGCTTGAGACCCCGCGCCAGCGAGGCCTCACCGCGGAGGATGCGGCCCAGGGCAAACCCGCGCGCCTCCTCGAGCGTGGCCTCGAGCGCCTCCATGCCGGGCGCGCTCCTCGCCGCCTCGTACGCCGAGTAAGCGGCGAGCACGCGCACGCGCGCGTCGCAGCGCGCCAGTGCCTGCGGCGGCAGGGTGGCGATCTCCGCAGCCGCGCCGGTGGAGAAGAGGTGCCAGACGAGGCGCTCCAGCGCGGCCACCTCACCGCCGCTCGCCCCGTCGACCAGGGCACGCCGGCGCTCCGGCAAGCCGAGCGCGCGCTCGGCCTCGGCGGAGAGCGGCACGGTGGCGGTGCGCACCACCAGCTCCGGGCCGCGCTCGATGGACACCAGCAGGTCGTCGACGATGCGCCGGAGCATGAGGTCGCGGAAGGCGGTGACGAAGCGCGCCACCGTGCCGCGACCGGCGCGCAGCGCAGTGATCGTCGAGGCGATGTCCGAGGACTCGAACACCCGGTCGAAGAACAGCGCTGCCTCGCGACCGACCAGCGACTCCAGCGCGCCCGCGCACGCTGCCAGGTCATCGAGCGTCAGGTCGCGCGCGTCGCCATCGAGCGCCAGCGCCTCGTCGACGATGGCCAGCACGCGCCGCTCGGCAGGCTCCGAGGCGGCCACGCCTTCGTCGCGCGGCGGGCCGAGCAGGCGGCGCGCCAGCGCCTCACGCAGCGCGCGCGCGGACGGCTCGCGCGCCTCGGCGCCGGCGGCGGGCAGGATGTGGAGCACCTCGGCCAGCGTGTTCACGTCCTGGGCTGCGGCGGAGGAGTCGAGGAGGCGCTTGATGACCGCCAGCGGCAGGTACTTCTCCTCGCGCAGCCGGCGGATGGCCAGGAGGCGGCCGCGGCAGCAGGCCCTCGCGCAGGTAGAAGTGGATGGTCTCGCGCGGCACGCCGCTGCGCATGCTCAGCTCGGCCATGCGCATGGCGCCCTGGCTGCCCTTGGGCTCGACCACGCGCTCGCGAGCCACGGGAACTCGTTACCAGAGCTAGCCGCGAGGCGGCGCGTAGAAGTCGACGATGCGGACCGGCTCGGTGATGCGGACACGTACCCGCGAGCGCTCGCCGCGGATGTCACCGCCGATCTGGAAACTCTCCGGCGGGTCCATCTCCAGGGTCACGTCGTCGGCCAGGTAGTCGAAGACGCGCGTCAGATCGTCGTACTCGCCGCGCCAGATCTCCGGCAGGTTGCGGAGGAAGGTGTACGGGCCGGCGGTGGAGACGCGCAGGTGGAAGCGGCCGGGCCGCTCCTCGGCGTACGGGAACATGCGCAGGCCGAAGCCATAATAGGGGATGGTGGAGACCGAGCAGATGGTCGCCGGGCCCTCGTAGATCACCGAACCTCGGCGGATGGGTGCGCCGACGATGGCACCCTTCTCGCCGACGCGCACCGCGTCACTGCCCTCGTTGATGACGCGGCAATGGCCCGTCTTGCGGAAGAGGTAGGTGGGGATGGTGCGCGTGGTGGCGGCGATGGCGTACGAGAGCAGCCCCGGCGCGAAGCGCTTGAGCGGGCCCTTGGCCAGCTTGGCCTTGACCGCGCCGTAGTCCCGGAGCGTCGCAGCATCGATGCCGAAGCCGCAGAAGGGCGAGATCATCCCCTCGGCGTCGATGAGGCGCAGCAGCCGACTGCCGGCGTCGGCGCGCAGGCGCGCCAGGTCCGCCGCCAGGGCGCGGCGCGCGCTGGCCCCGCGCTGGCCCGCCTCGCCGGCACCGAGCACCCAGGCCAGCGAGTTGCCGGTGCCCAGCCGCAGCAGGCCGAAGCGCGGCAGGGGCACCTGGCGCCGGCGGGCCTCCTTGATCACCGCGGTCACCACGACGGTGAACGTCCCGTCACCGCCACCGGTCAGGATGGTGTCGTAGCCGCGGTCGACGAGGGTCCGGGCGATGCCCTCGCTCTCCTCCACGCGCCGCGACACGAAGAGGTCGCCGCCGTCGAGGATCTGATCGAGCGTCTCGATGACCTCGCTGGTGACGCTCTTGGCGTTGCCGTTGACGACCACCGCCAGCCGCCCACCGGCCTGGCCGTCTCCGGCTCGGACCGCCCGCGGCGAGGGCTCGGACGAAGGGGCGTCGGTCACGATCGGCGGCCCGGGACGGCCCGTTTCGCGCAAAAGGTGCGGTGGGACCCCGGCAGTGTCATGATTCTCCTCTACTACCACGCTGGGACGTGGGGCACCTGCGGCTCGCCGGTTCGAGCGGTCCGACGCGCCGACGAAACAGTTGAAAATACTTGACTTTTACATGCACAACCCGCCCCACGAGCCCGGCCGCTGGCTGGCGCCGAGCCGCAACATTGCTCAATACTTCGAAGTTGGTGGACGGCTTCGGCATAATTTTGGTATGGCGACGCGCTGCGGGCCGTTCGGTGCCCGCCCGCGCCGCTGATCCACGAGAGAGCGGGGACGCAGCAACATGGCGAATTCCAACAAGCAAAAGAACGCGAAGAAAGCTGCCGCGGCCGTGAAAAAGACCTCCTCCGGATCGACCAAGAGCAAGCCGCCCGCGAAGCCCGCCGCCAAGGCCACCGCCTCGGCGAGCCGCCCCTCGGCTCCGCCCCCCGCGCCCGTCGTCAAGGACGACAAGTCGCAAGCCGGCCTGCCGGTGAAGCGCAAGCTCGGCCTGCGCGGCGCCGCCCCCTGGGCCGCGCGCCACGCCGCCAAGCACGCCGCCGAGGCGCGCGCTCGCGCCGCCGAGCCGGCTCCTCCGGGCAGCGCCCGCGCCACCATCCGGGTGCCGAGCGGTGCCGAGGAGATCAAGGCCAAGGTCGCCGAGCTGCACAACCAGGTGCAGAAGATCCGCAATTTCCGGAAGCGCTTCGAAAAGGGCTTCTACGACATCGGCCAGGTGCTCATCGAGATCCAGCAGCAGGAGCTGTACCTCGCCAAGGGATACGGCTCCTTCGAGGCCTTCCTGGAGCGCGAGATCGATCTCGGCAAGCAGACCTCGCTCAAGCTCATCAAGATCTCGCACCTCTTCCAGCGCGAGGCCGCGCTCGATTACGGGACGGATCGCCTCTTCGCCGCCATCAGCGCGCTCGAGGGCGACACCAACGCGCCCAAGTCGATGCCGTCGCAGCCGTCGTCGCCAGGCGCCAAGCCGCCGCTGCCGCTGAAGCCGCCGATGCGCATCGTCGGCTGAGCGTCGTCGACTCCGCTCGTAGATGACCACCGCCGCCGGCGTCACAGGGCGCCGGGACCCCGGCGACCTATCGCCGCAGGCTCCGCGCCGTGACCTCTGGCACGTCATCGGAGCGTCCGCCGCCGGGACGGTCATCGAGTGGTACGACTTCTACATATTCGGCAGCCTGGCCACGATCCTGGCGGGGCATTTCTTCCCGAAGGACAACCCCACCGCCGCGTTCCTCTCCACGCTGGCCACCTTCGCCACCGGCTTCCTGGTGCGGCCGTTCGGGGCCATCGTCTTCGGGCGCATCGGCGACCTGGTGGGGCGCAAGTACGCCTTCCTGCTCACCCTGCTGATCATGGGTGGAGGCACGGCGGCCATCGGGCTGGTGCCTTCGTACGAGGCCATCGGCACCGCCGCCCCGGTGCTGCTGCTCCTGCTGCGCCTGGTCCAGGGCCTGGCCCTCGGCGGTGAGTACGGAGGCGCCGCCATCTACGTCGCCGAGCACGTGCCCGACGCGCGCCGCGGCTTCTACACCAGCTTCATCCAGGTCACCGCCACCGCCGGCCTCTTCCTCTCGCTGGGCACCATCCTCCTGGTGCGCCTGGTGCTCGGCGAGGAGGCGCTGCGCAGCTGGGCCTGGCGCATCCCGTTCCTGTTGTCGGTGCTGCTGGTGGCGCTGTCGCTCTACATCCGGCTGCGCCTCAAGGAGTCACCGCTCTTCATCAAGCTCAAGGAGTCCGGCAAGGCGTCGACCTCGCCGATCAAGGACAGCCTGGGCAGCGGTCGCAACTGGAAGCTGATGATGCTGGCGCTCTTCGGGGCCACCGCGGGGCAAGGGGTCGTCTGGTACACCGGCCAGTTCTACGCGCTCTACTTCCTGCAGAACTCGCTCAAGCTCGACCTGCTGACGTCGAACGTCATCGTCGCCGTGGCGCTCCTCGCCGGGGCGCCCTTCTTCGTCGTCTTCGGCGCGCTCTCCGACCGGGTGGGGCGCAAGAAGATCATGCTCCTCGGCAACCTGCTGGCGGTGCTCACCTACATCCCCATCTACCGGGCCATGGTGGCCGTCTCCAACCCGCTCAATCCGGTGCTCCTCTGCCTGCTCATCTTCGTGCAGGTCCTCTACGTGACCATGGTCTACGGCCCCATCGCCGCCTTCCTGGTCGAGCTCTTCCCGGCAAAGATCCGCTACACGTCGCTGTCCTTGCCGTACCACCTCGGCAACGGCGTCTTCGGCGGGCTGACGCCGCTCATCGGCACGGCCATCGTGGCCAGCACCGGCAACATCTACGCCGGGCTGTACTGGCCGATGGGCGTGGCCGCGGTCACCTTCGTGGTCGGCGCGCTCTTCCTGCCCGAGACGCGGCACATCTCCATCTGGCGCGAGGTCGAGGACGGGGGTAGTGCCGGCGGCGACCGTTGACGCTTCTACCGCGCACCCCTCGCTGACAGGCTTCGCCTACCACTCGAGCTAAGCGCCTCGCGGATGGCCGATGGCGCCGCCTCGAAAACCAGCGTGTCCGCGCCGATCAGCACGCGGCCTTCCGCGCGGCACCCGGGTGCGCCGAGCCTGCGCTTGCGGCGGCCCTCGGTCCTCGGTCCTCAATCCTCGGTGGCGCGGACGTGCTCGCAGTCGAGCAGCAGCTCGGCGCGGTCCGGCTCCAGATCGCGTTCGGCGCGAGGCACGCCAAGTCGCGCGGCACCGGATCTTCAACGCGAGGCAGCGGCCGCGCCATAGCCGGCCTCCCGCATGGCCGCGAGAAAGGCGCGCAAGCATGCGTGGCGGGCGTCGAGGTTCCCTCGGACTCGGGCGCGAGCACCCTTCTGGCGGTCAGGGCTCCTCGACGAGGTCGAAGCCCCAGTAGGCGCCGGCGTGCGCGTCGCTGCAGAGCCGGGTGCTCTGCACCAGCTGGGCCTGCACCTTCTGCATCTCGGCCACCTGATGGCAGAGCGCCGCATCGAGCTCGCCATGCCCGCTGACCTGGGACGCGGCGATGTGGACGTAGCGGTAGCGTTTGCCGTTCATGGTTACTGCGTAGCCGCAGCGCACATGCGAGAGGGCGTGGTCGCGGCCGTCCCACTGCGCGCGCACCTCCGGCGAGAGCCTGGCCCTGGCTTCTTGCCGCGAAGGCCAATCGGGGCCCGGTCCGCGAGAGATCCGGGCCTCGACGACGTGGGTGATGTGGATGGCGCAGACAGCGGGCGGGCCGCCATCGCCTGGTTGGCGGGCAGCGCTCGACGGGGCGGAGGCCGTCGCTCGGGCCGCGCTGACGCGGCGGCGCCATCGCCTGGCATCGCGGCGTCGCCGACCGCGGTCTCGCCGGGCGTGGGCGGGGCCATGGCGGCGTCGCTGGCGGCCACAGCGTCCGCCTCGGCGACAGACGACACCGCCGGCGGCGCAGGCGCCGAGGGCGGCGCGGCGCACGCCGATGGCCCCGCCAGCGCCGCGAAGAGCGCCATCAGCTGCCACCGCGACAAGGCACGAATCTCCGCGGGCGCCGACCCCATGGCGCCAGTCTAGGACGCTTTCAGTCCTCGGCGAGCACGAGCAAGGTCAGCTCCTCGAGGAACCCCTCGAAACCTGCTTACCCCCGCTCGCGATACCCTCCAGCACGTGGGATCCGACTGCGTTCACGCGGTGGTGAAGGAGAACCTGCGATTCACGCGAACCAAGATCGCCGACCTGGTGCACGATCTGTGGACCGATCGTGGCGCGAAGCAGGTCGGCTTGCGATGGACGAAGCGCGCGGTATGGACGCACGACGAGCAGACATGCTTCGCCGTGGCGGTCCCGCCGGCATCGAGGAACGGATGGGTGACGATCGTCGAGAGCACCGAGTACAGTGCGGGGTTCGACGCGGCGCTGCTCGACCGATTGGCAAAGCAGGCGACCACGTGGATCAGCATGTCAGAAGTGACCTGGTGGCAGCGACCCCTCCTCGCGCAAGACGGTCTCGTTGATGCGCTCGATCCGTCGTCTCAGGTCCTCCAGCTTTCCCGCGCCGAACAGCTCGTACTCCGGCCCCGGGTGGTCGGGATCGAGGGGTCGAGACGTGGACCAATCGGCGATGCGGTCCTGGAGCGCTCCGCGCGTTTCACGAAGAACGATGCCCCCGCCTTCGCGCGAGACGACCTGCAGGACGAAGACCCAGCTCGGAACGCGCCCGAACCGGAGCTCGATCTCCGCGGCGTGGACGGTGAGCGGGAACGCGATCTCCACGCCGTCGCGCGCGACGACCAGTCGCCGTAGCACGCCCCGCTTCAGGATCCGGAGCTCGCGACGTCGACTCCGGTGCGCTGCCCAGGCGAGCCCCGCGAAGACCGCGCCGCCGATCAGGGAGAGAGTGGCCGCGCCGGTGACGTCCCGACCAGCAGAACGCCCGAAGAGCAGGATCGCAGCGGCGATCGGACCGCAGACGCCGAGCACGCTGAGCACGCCGAACAGATGACGACCGCGCCAGGAGCGGACTTCCAGTGCATGGATCGCTTCCTCTGCGGCAGGCGCGGAGACGCTTCCCTGTCGTTCACTTTTCGTTCGCGTCACCTCCAGAGAACATACCAGCCTCCATCCACGCGCCCGTCGGGCAATCGGAGCCGGAGGAGGGGTGTGCCTGCCGCTCCACGCCCGGGAGTGAGCGTCTCCTCGGCTGGGCTTCTACCTGCCGCGCCCGACGCAGCGCGGCTGGCTCGTCGACGCGTACGACTACGTCAACCGCATCGTGGATGCGATGATGGTCGAGGCGTGCGCCACCGCGCAGTGCATCGCGACGGAGGCGACCGGCGCCCCCGTACGCAAGCGCGACGATTGCCCGCGCTCCTACTCTCGAGCGCCGAAGGCCGCCGCGCTGATGACCAGGTCCACCGCGCCCAGGGTCGCCGGAAACGACACCTGCGCGGTGTCTCCGTCCTGCGTCTGGAAGCCGTCACCCTCTCCGCCGTAGGCGTGGAACGTGTCGCTGCCGCCGGGCTCGATGATGATGTCGGGCGCGTCGATCGCCGACCCGCCCCTCGAGCCGACCTCTCCGGAGAGGACGAAGGTCTCCTCGCAGCCGTTGCTGACCGTGAAGACGAAGACGGGTCGCGGGCCATCCTCCTGACCCTCCTCGGGGCTGTAGCACGAGTCATCCTGCCGTACGCTCACGTCGAGGCACGGCTGGGCGGGCTCGACTGTCGGGTCGCGGTAGTCGTAGAAGACGCAGGGGTCGTCGTCGCATCCGCCGGCCGAAGCCAGGAGCAAGCACATGACAAGCGGCCATCTCATGGCTTCTGTGTGGGCAGCTTCCATACCAGCGTCGTCCCCTGGACACGGCTCCCGTGAAGCCCGCCGCTGGCGATGCATCCACGCGAACGGCCCTTCGTTCACGAGCGCGCAGCTCGGGTTGGGAATCACCTCGACCGCGCCTGATGCGATGACGCAGCCACTGGCTGCCAACGGCCGGTTGTCGGCACCGATCGACGGGCCGCTCGACGGCGACCAGCGCTCTCTGCTCCAGGATCCGGGCTCGATGCACGAGCACAATTTCGACGGCCTCATGGCCCGACGCACAACCAGGGCGGCCTCGCCGTCGGTAACGTGGCGAGCGCGGCACGAGGGCGCGGCGTCGAACCCGCGCGCGGCTGCCCGCCATGGGCTGCGAAGATGCGCCTGGTCGTCACGGCCGGCGGAGCTCGGAGCCGACCCGGAGGAGGTTGCCGTCCGGATCGACGTGCGCCAGCTCGCGCAGCCCGTAGGGTGTGTCCACGGGTGCGACGAAGCGCCCCTCGGCCCCCGCCGCCTCCCACTCCTGGAAGAGCGCATCGGCGTCGTCCACGTAGAGGTAGCAAGCCGACATGTTGGTCGTCGGATCGACCTCGCCCACCCGCGCGAGATGGAGCTCCACCGCGCCGCGCCGGATGAAGCCATAGATCGGTCCCTCCTCGGAGGAGACCTCCTTGGCGTCGGGGTAGGCCTCACCCACGAAACCCAGTTTCCGATAGTGCGCGAGGGCCGTGTCGACGCGGCGCACGGGCAACACGGGGCAGACGCGGTGGAACGAGCTCATGGGCGCCCGCGTAGCGCGCTTCCGAGAGCGGATCCATCGATCCCGGCCCGGCCTCGCGCCCCGCTACGCGCGCGCCACTTCTCAGGCTGGACTCCACGGCCAAGGAGGCGCAGCGCCGCAAGCAGTCCATCGCGGCGCCATCTAGTATCGCTGCTGCGTCCGCCGCTCAGCGACCGACCGCTGTGCAAGGAGCCGGCCGCGACGCCGTTCGAGCGAACGCGCATCCCCAGGTGCCGGGTCGACGCCTTCGAGCGGTACGGCTTCTACTGGCTCGGGCACAACGCGCTGGAGGACACCATGCACCTGCGTTCGCGTGGCGGTGACGCCCGCCGCCCTACTTGCCGTCTCCGGTCTTGTTGCACACCTTCTCCCAAACTGGCTTGAACCCGTTGCCCTCGTCGACCTCCACGCGATGCGAGTATCGGGTCTCGCTGAGCTTGCTGAACACCGCTCGCTCCTTGCCGCCGGTCGCGGGGTCGTCGTTGACCGAGATCATGCGGGCCCCGTCGAATCCGGGGGAGCTGAACGATCCCCACGCGCCCTCGCGATCCATCCACAGGTGGAACCACTTCTTCTTGGCGGTATCGTAGCCTTTGAGCTCCGCGGTGAGGTTGCTGGCGGGGCCGAACATGTGCACCGAGACGGCGCCGCCGCCAACCTCGGGGCGGACCTCGATGCGCGCCGTCCAGGTCTCCTCCTTCGAGTCCGGCGTGCCGAACTGCTTCCCCGTGCACGACCAGTCACCCACGTAGAACGCGAGCATCTGCATCGGGCCACGCAGCGCCGGCTGCGGGTCGGGTGAGGCCGCGGGGGTCGATGCAGTCGAGCAGGAGCACAGACAGACGAAGGCACACAGAGATACGGCTCTCATCGGTTCGCCCTCCTGGGATCCTCTTGCTCGTGCTGGCGTATCGCCGCGACGCTACCACGAGCGCGCGGCCGTCCCGCGGGCCAGTGAAGCGCGAGCGCGCGTCCGGTCGCCGTGATCGCGTCGATCGCAGGTGTCGTTGGACGCCACGGTCGTTCGACCGACGACGGCATCCCCCTACGGGTCCGGTCGCAGGCGGTTGCGCGCTTTCCATCGCCGATGTGTCGAGGCTCTGGCCGCGCATCGCTTTGCCCTGCGGCGCCTCAGCCGCAAAGGTCGACCACACCGCGCCCACCGAGGCGCAGTTGCGCAACGAGCTGCGCATCGACCGGACCGTGGAGGCCGCGTACTGCAAGGGCGGGACGATCCAACGGGCGAGTCGTGCAGCAACGTCACGTTCGACCTCGACACGGCCCGGCAAGCCTTGCGTCTCGCAGGCTGGGTGAGCTACGACCGGTCGCGATGAAGCGGCATGTCCACTCGGCGTTCCGCGCAATGGCCGGCGGCGTGTCGTCCGTTGCTGGCTTCGTTCCGTTCGTGGTCGCATGCCAGACCACACCCGATGCGAGGCCGGATGGCCCGGCGGCGGCGACCGGCAACGGCTCCAGCGCCGTGTCAGCGGCTCCCTCCGCTGCGGCCACGGCCCCGACCGCTCCATCCGCGGGTCCTTGTCGGGAACTGTACGAGGCCGTGTTGGAGGAAGCGCGCAAGGTGGCGGCGTGCGAAACGAATGCCGACTGCGCCCTGCATCCGACGATATGCGGCTTTCCCCAAATTTGTTACGCCGCCCATATCAACAAGAACCGCAGCACCGCGAGCTTCGACCAGGCGACGGGCGCTTATCGCAAGAGGTGCGGCGAGAGCGCATGCAAATGCCTGACGCCCGACAAGAGTGTGTGCAAGAACGGGATGTGCACCAACGAATGAGCCTCGCCTGACGATGCCCCGTGGCGACCATGCGCAGAAGGCGCGGAGGGACGCAGCAATCGGTGAGGAAAGGGCGCCCCGTCGACTACCCTGCGCCGGATCGAGCCGCTGGTCCTCGCACTCGACGGGCCTGCCGCGACCTCGTACGTGGCCACGCGGGTGAGGAGGACCTTCGTCTCCACGTACCCGTCGCGCGCATCAAAAGACGATGGAGTGGCGGTCCGGCTCTCCCGGGGGCACGACGCGCATCGGGGCGCCCTCGCCGGCGAGACGATCCCACATGGACTCGTAGTCGAAGTCGTCGCCCATCCGTTCGCGCAGGCGCTCCGACACGGGGTGCGGGCCGCCGTCGCGGAACGTCTCCTTGCCGAGCTCGGTCTGGACGTTGGGGTGCAGGACCGGGAGGCGATGCACGTCGAGCGCGAGCGATTCGGAGGCGAACCAGAGGAAGAAGTAGATGTGGCGCAGCTCGCCGGCGATGTCCGACAGGACGTGGAGCCAGACCCGGTACGGCACGTCCTTCCACGCGAAGCGCAGGATCTTCAGGTAGAAGGAGAGTGGCGCGTCGCCGAAGACGTGGAAGACGTACCGGAACAGCTCGAGCGGGTCGAGCGCGCAGACGCGGTCGCCGAACTCCGCCTCCCAGTCCGGGCGCTCCTCACCGTTCCAGGCGTCGGCGAAGGCGTCCATCTCGGCGAGCAGGCTCGCGGGCGTGTCCTCGGTCATGGGGTGCTCTCGATGAGCTCGACGCCGCGCGAGGAGAGCAGGCCGCACTTGCGCAGGTACTCCCGCGCGCGCTCGAGGTTCTTGACGGCCGGCCGGTAGTGCCCCGACCTGCGGGTCATCTGGAGGAGCTCTCCGGTCGGGGAGAAGACCATCTCGCCGGCGGCATACCCGAACGCACGCCCACCGGACAGACCGCAGTGGTTACGGCCGAGGATCGGCGTCCCGGCGCCGCCCTTGTCGTTCTCGAGGACATACCTACGCTCCGGCACTCAAGGCACGACGTAACTCTTGGGGCGTAGCTCGAGGTCGTTCTGGGCGGGGTCATTCGCGAACACCAGCCCGCCGCGTTGCTCGGAGCGCGGAGAAAGGTACTCGAACGTCAGCTCCACGGTCTCGATCGCGGTGCCGTTCTTGCGCAGCGTTCCCTCGATGACCACCTGGGCCGCGGTCTCGTCCCCCTCGTTGCGAGCGATCACCGTGACCTGATGATTGCCACCCCGAGCATGCGTTTCGCTCGGCTGTACGACGATGAGCGGGGGGCGACCTCGATGGACGATGGCATCGTGCACGAGCACGCCCAACACGGCCAGGGTCAGGAGCGCGCCAGCAATCCCGGCGATCGCCTCCAGACGTCGCTTCTGCGCGTCTTCCTTCTTCGGCTGACCAGAATGCGACATGGGCACGCTCCTCACACCAAGAGGCGCGCGGTTGCCGCGCCAAGGGAGGCTGGGAAGCCGAGGACAACGCTCATCTTGACCGTCTCGGCGATGCTGGCCCCGGCGCCGTGCCGGAAAGCCCATACCTGTAGGCCGGCGATGGCCAGGGCCACGCCGTAGCCGGCGACGGTGAAGTGGAGGAACGTGAGAGCGAAGCCGGCGTAGCCCGGTGGTTCTTCTTGGCCGGCGAAGCCCACCTGATAGACGAGGACGTGCAACGCCACCAGCGAAACGAGCACCAGCAGCACGGCGTGCCAGGACGACATGCGATGCGCAATGAGCATGATCTCCTCGGTCGGCGCGACCTGGATGGAGAGGTAAAGCGCACCAGCGGCCATCAAGAACAGCTCCTGCGCGTAGCCTGGATGCTCGTCCTCGTCTCCGCCGTGATCTCGGCCTCGGCGGACGCCCAGCTGCTTGTTGGCGACGATGGCCCCGATCGATGCCGGCACCGCGCTCAGGGCGAGGGTGCTGACGACGCCGCCCAGCGCGAGCGAGCCGTCGAGCACGCCGAAGAGCGCGAGCATCAGGGCCGAGGCCAGCAAGCCCATCCCAAAGGCGATGCAGGCGTCGAGGACGTCCTGCCAGCGGTGCTCATTCGGCTCGAAGCCGGTGTGCACGGAGAGCCCAAACAACAGGGGTAGGGTGGCCGCGACGAGCACCGCCATGCGGGCGCCACCAAGGACCACGCCGTGCTCCCAGACCTCCATGGTCATGTGCAGCGGCGCCGCGAAGATCAAGGCACCGGCGAGGCCACGCCCGAGGTCGGCCGAGAATGTGCGGGCGTCGCCGTGTTTTTTCTGCGCACACATCTGGATGGGCATCCCGAGAGCGCAAGAGCGCCCGGGCGCATCATGCTAGCTCGGCGCCGCCGACGCGCGGAAGCCGACAACGGGGCGGTCGGGGGCGGGCACGTGGGTGGGGCACCACATGTCGCGTGCGTCTCGCGGGCAGCCTCAGGGGTGGCTGCCGGGCCACCCCGCGGGCTGCCCATCCCTGAAGAAGTGGATGATGGCGCCGTGGTAGTTCGCCTTCTCGAGCGACGCCTCCACGCCGGGGCTGGTCCCCAGATACCAGGCGGGTGCGAGCTCGGCCGACGCCTGCCGGCCCTCGTTCAAGCCGTAGAGGACGAAGTGGTCGAGGAGAACTGCCGGGTTCCAGCCGATCGCTGTCTGGAGGTCGGCGTAGCGATTGTAATAGTAGGCCGGGTCGAAGGCCGCCGAGGCCCGGTAGCCAGCCTGACGGCCGCCATTCAGGAAGTGGTTCAGCATGCTGTAGTAGCTGGTGCCGAACGCGGCGGCGACATCGGGATGAGCGGCCGCATAGTAGATCGGGTCCCAGGTCGGGGAGCCCATGCGGCCTTCCGCGATGCCGTTGTCTTTCCAGTGCTTCTCCGCGAAATCCCGGTTGGTCATGGAGCTGGCGGCGGCGGCGTTGGCAAGGTCCGGGTACCGTTGGAGGTAGAACTTGTGATCGAAGACGAGGGGGTTCAAGCGCATGCTCTCGGGGTCCGAGGGGCTCAACCCTTTGAAGGTGGAGGCGCCGTAGTACGCTCGCCAGACGTCGTTGTCTGAATCGTAGGTGGGGCTGCCGTCCACGTTCCCGATGTCATCCGGGTCATCGGTGTCATCGAGCGCGTCGCCGTCGTCGTCGGGGCCTTCGACCGTCTTCTCGGTGGCCTTGTCGTCCCCCCGGTTCTCGTAGTTTTCGAAGAGCGACTTGACGAGCTCACCGGCATGGCCGCTGTCCTCGCACGTCGCGCCCAGGCTGGTCGGCTGGTCCTGGAGCTTCTGGAAGTCCTTGGTGATGGATCCGGGAACATCGAAGGCGAAGCCCGTCAGGCCGAGGTTGCGGTTGCGCACGTACTTGATGAAGACCTTGGGCAGCTTGATTCCGCGCTTGTCGTTCTTGCACCAGGTGTTCGTGTCGGGTTTGCCTTCCTTGCCCTCCTTGATTTTCGGGGTCGCGTCCCACGCGGTGATGATCACCGGCACCCGCTCCGCCGCATTGCCGAACGCCTTGTCGAACAGGCTGTGGCCGCCCTGGGGATCGCCGTCCTTCAGGAACCAGTGCGAGGAGTAGATGATGTTGTCGTCGCCCAGGTGGTCGATCAGGTAGTCGGTGATGTAGGCGCCGTTGCCCTGCACGATGATCGGAGTCTTCACCCCTTCGTCCCGGGCCGCCGCGACGATCTGCTTCATCCCGACGTAGGTCTTTCCGTCCTTCTCGCCGCCGTTGACGTAGATCGGCTCCTTGCCGTACGGCTCGTTGAAGACCTCGAGCAGCACCTCCTTGTCGTTCTTGAACCTCTTGGCGAGCGTCTCCATCGCGCGCTTGGTGCGCGCAGTGGCCATCCCGGTGTCATCATTGAGCTGGTTCAGGCTCTTGCCGTCGACATAGACCTTGTCGGCCCGGTCGAGCCGCCCGGAAAAGAGGGCGATGATGACGACGAATTTCTTGGCGCGAGCGGCCTGGACGGCGTCGTCGAGGAGCTGGAGGTACTTCACGCCCCACTGCTTGTCGTTGCCGTCCTTCTTGTCGTGCAGCGCCGAGGTCGGGTCAAGTAGCGCCTGGTTCACATTGAAGCGAACGGTGTTGGCCTTCCAGTTCTGCTTCGCGCGATCCAGCGCATCGCCGTGCAGCAGGTACTCCATCGCGTCGAGGTGGCGAGTGCAGAAGTCCTGGTCCTTCTCCTTCCCGGGAGCCGGCTCGCAGGCCTCCATGGCGTCCTTGGGGAACTGGAACCCTTCGAAGATCACGCCACGCGAGATGAACCGGTGGTTGTTGCGCAGGACCTTGCGGCCGCTGACCGTGATCCCCGCCTTCTTGACCGCGTCGGACTGAGCGTCGAGGTTCGTCATGTCGCCTGCGTCGCCACAGCCGACGACCAGCAGCACCAGTGCGATCAGCGCGTGAGCTTCCACATGAGCTGAGCCTCCGGGTTCGGTTCGAGTTCAGGCGGCGCCGGGGCGGCTGCAGCCCCGGACAGCAGCGCGACGCCGCGTGACCATGCCGCGCGTCACCCGTGACGCGGCCCATGCCGACTTCGGGAGCCGGATCGTCATCATCGTCACCATCGCCATCGCCTGTGCCCCCGGAGCACGGCCCGTGCCACGCAGCCGGATGTAGCCGGGCGGTCCGAGTCCGCTCGAGGCGCCGCGCCTCCGGCGACGAGCTCCGACGCTAATGCCGCGCGGACAACCAATCGTTGGCACCGTTTCGATGCGGGTGCGCCTCGGTCTGGCATCCCGCAGGGTGATCCCCAGCACACGACGAAGGGAGAGCCGACGCACCCCGTGCCCCGGCCCCTGGTCGCGGCCAGCGGAACGCCGGCATGGCAGCCCGGCCGCCCTCTCTGACCGCCTCGAGCCAGCGGAACTGCGGCGTGGACGAGCATGCGCTCGTGCTCCGAGGCGTCGACGTCGCGCATGCTGGTGACGTCTGGCCCGATGGCATAGGACCGGAAGGCGTCGCTGGTGTGGAAGCCCACGAAATCCACGCGGCCCTTGCCCCCGAGGTCCGCGCCGTCGCGGAAGGCGGTGGCCAGGCGGGGTCCGCGGTACTGGAAGTCGTGCCTGGATAGCACCACCGCGAGCTCGATCTTGTCCTTCGCCGCTCGCACTCCGAGCGGGCCATCGTTGGCGCGGCTCCGCAGGTCCTCGACAATCTCGTCGAACGATGCCGGCGGCGCGCCCGGCGTCTGCACGTCGGCCGGCGAATCATCGTATCGCGAAGCATCGAAGCGCAGCTTGGACCACGCCTCCTTCCGTGCAGCATCGAGCTCGATGACGGCGAGGATCGCGATGTCCCAGCTCACGTCGTGCTCCTCGCCGGGGTCAGATCATCTCCCATTGCTCGAGCCCTCCCCCCGCCTTGGCCTTCGCGCTGTTCTCCGCCAGCGTGGCAAGCCCGCTGGCGCTTCCCCCGGCCTTGGCATCGTGCTGGGCGACGAGGTTCTCGCCGGGGATGCTACCGGTGAACGCGGTCTCGCCCTCCTCGATGATCCGAGCCTTCACCTTGATGAGCTGGCCGCCGTTGACGCTCCTGGATGCTGGCGGGATCTACCGGCGACCGACGCGAAAGTCGCGAAGCCGCGGCCAGCTTCCGGAGCGACGGAGCTCCTTCCGACTTTTGGCCGTGCCGGCGCGTGAGGACCGCAACACCCTGCCCGAGCGCGGCGGCCACGCGCGCTGAGCCAGCTCGTCGCGCGTGGCCGTGGTCGCGGCACCCGGTTGGCCCTTCCCGGCGTCGACCTCCGCTCGCTTCACCCGCTGTCCGGGTGATCATTGGTGTACCACCACCAAAGGTCCATGGATGACGAGGCGCCGGAGGCGACACGCACGATCTCACGACGATCCGCGTCGATCCTCGGGGTGAGCTGGCTCGCGGCACTGCTGGGCTGCCGCAAGGATGGCGACGGAACCGGTGCGGACGGGGGGAGCAGCCCTGTGTCTCCGGTGGGCACCGCGCACGACGCCGCCCGGGTACGCCAGGTGGCCGCGCGCGTCGCGACGCACTCGGAAGCGGAGATCCTGGTGGAGGCGCGGCGCATCGGGCCCATGGTCTCTTCGATCGTGGCCGCTGTCGGCAGGTCGCTGGCGCCGGGCGCGACCACTGCCAGCGTGGCGGAGCGGCTCGTTCGCGAGAGCCGACCGCTGGCGCTCGAGCCCGCGATGCTCGGGTACGGCGGGTTCCCGGCGGTGGCCGCAGTCTCCGTGAACGACGAGATCGTGCACGCGCCGCCTTCCGGCCGGACGCTGGTCGCAGGTGATCTGGTGAAGATTCAGTACACCGTCAGGTCCGGCGCCGCGTTCGCGGCGCAGGGGTGGACGTTCCCGGTCGGCGAGCCTTCCGCCGCCGACCGGGAGCTGCTGGCCACGGGCCGGCGCGCACTGGAGCGCGCGCTCGCCGTCGTTCTGCCGGGCAGTCGCGTCGGCCACCTGAGCGCGGCGATCCAGGGCGCGGTAGAGGAGGCAGGCCTCGCGGTCGTCCGCGAGTACGTCGGATACGGTATGGGCAAGGCGATGCTGCAAGACCCGCAAATCCCTGGATACGGCAAGGCCGGAAGGGGCGTGCGCTTGGAGCAGGGGTGGGTGCTGAATTTGCACGCCATCGTGAAGCGCGGAACGGCAGGGATTCGCATCGGCGACGACCAGTGGACCGCGGTCGCCGAAGACGGCGAACGCGGTGTCCTCTGCGCGTGCACGCTCGAGGTGACGGCCGACGGTCACCGGCTGCTGACGCCGCTACTTTGAACCGCTCTGGCCATCCAGAGCTTGCCTGGGCCAGCGCCTACCCGGAGCGGCGGGCCTTCGCAGGACCGTGCTGCGCGTCTCGTCGTCAATGCTTGAACGTCCACAGCCCGCCCTCGGGCAGACTGCAGATCTCGCCGGGAATCAGGACTCCATCGTCGAGCTTCACGACCAGCCCGTCCGAACCGACGGCCCAGACGTTCCGTTCGTCGGTGCCCCACACCGCGGAGAACAATGGCGAGCCGCAAGTGAGCCACGGTCCGACGCTCCGGCGCCAGGCGATGAGCTCGTTCGTGACGAACCACATCCGCCCGGGGTCGGTGCCCCAGAACCCGTAGACGCTCAGTTCATCCGACGGGTTTCCGGGAACGGAGATCTTCCAGGCGCCGCCCGGCTTGCCCTCGATCACGTACCCCGCGCTGTTGGACAGGAACATGTGTCCCTTGCGGACGTAGGCGCGCGTGAAGAACGCGTGCTCGTCGCGGTCCGTGATCCTCCCGTCGTCGCTCACCTGGGGGCGATAGGAGGGCGGCGACTTCAGCTTCTTCCACGTCTTGCCCTTGTCGTCGAACCGCATGAGGAGCGCGTTGTCCCCGACGGCATAGAGGTGCGCGAGGTCCTCGCCGGTGATCGCGAGGAGCTCGTGCCCCTTCGAGTGCTGCATCGTCCACGTGGCGCCGTCCCACATCCAGATCGAGCCGCCGCGACCGATGGTGAAGACGTGCGACGCGTCCATCGCCAGGATCGCGACGAGCTCGTCGGGGACATCCTGCTTCGCGACCTGCCAGCCCGTCCCGTCCCAGGCGAGGATCGTGTGCTCGCCGGCGGCCCACGCGTGGGTCGCGTCGGTGCCGGTCACCGATCTCAGCTTCGCGGTCGTCGGGCTCGGCACCTGCGTCCACGTCGCGCCGTCGCCCCGGAGGATCGTGCCCTTGTCGCCGACGACCCAGATGTGCGTGGCGTCGCTTCCCCAGATCCCCATCAGGTCGACCTTGGGCACCTTCCCGGGCTCGGGCGCCGCGGCCGCACTCGAGCTCGTCGCCGAGGTCGGAGCCGGGGCCGTGGCAGCCGGGGGCACGCTCGCGGTCGCGCTCGGCGGCGGCGCCGTGGCGGCGACCGTCGCGCGCGGCGGCGAGATCTCGGGCGCCAGCGGGCTCGCGCTGCAGCCCGCGGCGCACGCCGCGAGCGCCCACGACATCGCTCTCGAGGAAGCGCTCCGCATCGCCGCATCCTAGCGCACGCAACCTCAGCCCCGGCGCGCGGGCGCGCTCCTCCCGGCCACCGCCGCCGAATACGCTTGATTCACTCACGCTCCCGAGAGCCGAGGGGGCGCAGCGCAGAGGAGGGCCTCGGCGCAGGGCGCCACGATCTCCGCGAGGGCGCGGCGCTTGGTCGCGGCGAGCTCCGCGGAGGCGAGGCGGCCGTGGTGGCTCCATGCCGCCGCGTCCGCCGGTGTGGCGGTGCGCTCGTCGGCGCGCGCCGCGTCGGCGACCCGCCGCGACGCGCGCGCGAACGCCGACGCCACCGCGGTGGCGGCGCTGGGCTCGCGGACCAGGGCCCAGCGGACGAAGCGCCAGGCGAGCTCCGCGTGTCGAGCCGGGTCGCGGGCGATGCGGCGGCGGGCCTTCTGCGCTGCGGCGTCGCCGGCGACGCGAAGCTGCTCGGTGGCCACCATCGCGAGCACGCCCGCGTCGCGGTGGGCAAGGCGACCAGCGCCGCACACCACGCGTAGCTCTCCCGATCCGATGGCCAGGAACCCACGTAGCACGTGCCATGCGATTCGTGCTACGGGCCGAGCGGTGATCCTCCTCCGGACCCTCGCGGTGTCCTGTCTGCTCTGCGCGGCGCCCGCCGCGGCGCTGGCCGACGACCAGCAGGAGGCGCCGCCAGCCGACCCCTCCGCGCCCGGGGTGCCCGATCCTTCAGCCGCGCACGAGCACCCCCCGGGCACGCCTGCGGATCACACGCACCCCGCCCCGGACGCGACCGAGCCGGCGACGGTCACCATCACCGGCGAGCGAACGCCGAGCGCAGCCTCCGCGCTCACGGTCACGGGCGGCGAGCTCAAGCTCCGATCGCGCCGGCGGCCCGCCGACATCGTCGAGGTCACGCCCGGGCTCTTCGCCGTGCAGCACGCGGGCGGCGGAAAGGCGAACCAGTACTTCCTGCGCGGGTTCGACATCGATCATGGCACCGACCTGGCGCTCTACGTGGACGGCATCCCCGTCAACGCCGTGAGCCACGGGCACGGTCAGGGCTACGCCGATCTGCACTTCCTGATCCCGGAGCTGGTCTCGGCGATCGACGCCTACAAGGGGCCCTACTACGCCCAGTTCGGCGACTTCGCCACGGCAGGCGCCGTGAACATGAAGATCGCGGACCACTTCGACGAGAGCCAGGCATCCTTCACCGCCGGGCAGTACGGCATCGTCCGCGGCCTCGGGATCGTCTCGCGCGAGCTGGGCGACGACTGGCGCTTCGTGATGGCCGGGGAGGCGTACGCGCAGGATGGTCCGTTCGAGAGCGCCGAGGAGCTCCGTCGCTTCAATGGCTTCGCCCGTGTCACCCACGACCTCACCCAGAACAGCGCGCTCTCGCTGACGTGGATGAGCTACTCCGGCCGGTGGAACGCGTCCGGACAGATCCCCAACCGGGAGGTCGAGGCGGGCAGGCTCGATCGCTTCGGCACCTTGAACCCGGACGAGGGCGGCGCGACACAGCGGCACGCCGGCTCCGTGCGCGTCGAGGCGCGGAGCCCGGGAGCGACGTACGAGCTCATCGCGTACGCCATCAAGTACAGCTGGCGCCTCTACAGCGACTTCACCTTCTTCCTCGAGGACCCGGTGAACGGGGACATGATCGAGCAGACCGATGATCGCGGGACCATCGGCGTCGACGCGCGGACCCGCTTCCACCACCACCTCGGGCCCGTCCGCCTCGAGACGACGGTGGGCACGCAGGTCCGCGCCGACTCGATCGACAACGCGCTCTACCGGGACGTGGGGCGCGAGCGCCTCTCGACCACCGTGGACGCGCGCATCGTGCAGACGGGCGTCGGCTTCTTCATCGACGAGGAGGCCCGCTTCGCCCGCTGGCTCGCCCTCCGCGCCGGGGTGCGAGTCGACCGCGCCGATGTCAGCGTCGAGGACCGGCTCGCCGATCCGACCGTCGTCGGAGACGATCGCGGCGGCACGCAAGGCTCGACGCTCGTCTCGCCCAAGGCGGCGTTGATCCTCTCGCCGCTGCGGGAGCTCGATTTCTATCTCGACTTCGGGCGTGGCTTCCACTCCAACGACGCGCGAGGCGCCACCCGCAGCGACGCGCGCGCCAACCTGCTCGTGCCGGCGACCGGCTACGAGGTCGGCGTGCGCACGCGACCGATCAAGCCGCTCACCCTCACCGCCGCCGCCTTCCGCCTCGATCTCGACAGCGAGCAGGTCTACGTCGGTGACGTCGGCACGACGGAGCCGAGCGACGCGACCACGCGCACCGGCGTGGAGCTGGGCGCGCGGCTCTACATGGGGCGCACCTTCTTCGCCGACGCGGACGCGACCTTCTCGAAGGCGGTGTATCGGTCCAACGCCGGGAACGCCGGCTCCGTCGCCCTGGCCCCGACGCGGACACTCACCGCAGGCGTCGGCTTCGCCTCCCTTCGGCACCTTCGGCTCCGTGCGCAAGCGCAACATCGCCGAGCGCCCCGCCACGCAGGACGGCTCGATCGTGGCGGAGGGCTGGACGGTCGTGGATGCCCAGATCGGCCAACGGATCGGGCCGGTGGAGCTCGCCGTCGACGCGCAGAACCTCTTCGACGCGGACTGGAAGGAGGTGCAGTTCGCCACGGAGTCGCGGCTCCAGGGCGAGCCCGCTCCCGTGGAGGAGATCCACTTCGCGCCGGGCTGGCCGCTCACGGTGATGGGACGAGCGACCGTGTACTTCTGAGCCCCCACGCGCCCCGCTGTGCGCCCCCCCCCGTCACCCCACCGCGTCGACGAGCCCACGGCGTGCGCGGCGACCCTCTGCCGGCGGAGGTTGATCCGGGCCAGTTGGCCCTGAACGACCCTGAGGGGCTAGCTACTACAAGGCGTGGTGCGGCCCAGGTCGCGGGGCTAGCGTGCCGTGTGGAGGTGGGTGTGATGGACGTTCGAGAACTGGTCCGCGGCCACTACGGCCAGGGGAACCTGAGCGATGCGATCCTGGTGGTCCTCACCGAGGCGGGCACGGACGTGAACCGTCTCGTAGCCGGAGACCTCTTGCCGGTGGACCAGCTGCATGCCGGCGGCGCAGCGGCAACGAAGCACCTCCTCGGCCTTCTCGACGTCGGTCCGGGGCTGCGTCTGCTGGACGTGGGCAGTGGCATCGGTGGCACCTCGCGCCTGGCCGCCATGGCCGGGGCCAAGGTGACCGGGATCGACCTCACACCCGAGTTCGTCGACGCCGCCACCGACCTGACGGCGCGCGTCGGTCTCAGCGACCGGGCCAGCTTCGTGACCGCACCCGGCGAGTCACTGCCCTTCGAGGACGGCTCGTTCGACGCAGCCGTCATGGTCCACGTGGGGATGAACATCCCCGACAAGACACCGGTCTTCGCGGAGGTGCATCGCGTCCTGGCCCCGTCGGGGCGGTTCGCGATCTACGAGCAGATGCGGACCGGTCCGGGCGACCTGCCCTACCCGCTGCCCTGGGCCGAGGACGAGCGCTCGTCGTTCGTCGAGTCCGCGGAGGACTACGGCGCACAGCTCGAGGCGGCCGGCTTCACGATCGAGTTCGTCGACGACCACACCGCGGCGACTCTCGGGCCGCCGCCCGCCGGGGCGTTGTCCCCCGTGGCCGTGTTCGGCCCGGTCTTCGCCCAGCGGGTCGGCAACAACGTCGCCGCGACGCGGGCCGGGCTGCTGGGCGCCATCGTCATCGTCGCTCGGGCGTGAGCGCGTGATGGACCTCGTCGGTGAGCTCCGCTCCCTCACGCAGGTCGAGGAGGCGCCCACCTCCGCTCAGCCATAGATGCCGAGGCGCTCTGCCGCGCTGAACCCCGGGAACACCCCCGCCAGGTCCTGCACCCCGAGGTGCCCGCGCAGCACCTCGCCGAACACCGCCCGGTGATCGGTGGTCACCGCCAGGTCGCGCCCCTCGAACAGCTCCCCCTCCGCCAACCCCTTCCAGCGCGCGTGCACCTTGCGCCCGCGCGTCTTGCCGCCGAGCACCATCATCACCGAGCCGTGCCCGTGGTCGGTGCCGCCGGTGCCATTCTCCTTCACGGTGCGCCCGAACTCGGTCACGGTGACCACGCACACGTCGTCGAGGCGGTCCTTGAGGTCGGTGGCGAAGGCGCCGACCGAGTCGCCGAGGTCGCGCAGCCGCGTGGCCAGCTGTCCCTTGGCGCTGCCCTGCGCGGCGTGCGTGTCCCAGCCGCCGCAGTCGGTGACCAGCACCTCCACACCGGCGTCGGCCTGGATGAGCTGCGACATCTGGCGCAGGCGCTTGCCCAGCGGTGAGCCCGGGTACTTCGCGCCGTTCTGCTCCGGGTAGCTGCCCGGCTTGATGGACGAGATGCGCTGCACGGCGTCGAAGGTCGAGGCGGCGGTGGTGCGTAGCGCCTCGTCCACGGCGGAGGCGTACATCTCCTCGAAGCTCCTCGCCGTGCTCGGGGCCGTGCCCTTGCCGCCGGCGACGCGGAACTCCTGGATACTGGCGAAGGCCACGGCCGCCGCGCCGCCGGACAGGATGCGCGGCAGGTTCGGCGACAGCCCGATGGCGCGCACCGGCGACTGCTCGCGCTCGCCGGCCGCCTCGAGCGCGCGGTTCAGGAAGCCGTCCTCGGTGCTCTTCACGCCGGGCGTGCCGGACTCGACGTAGTCCTGGGCGTCGAAGTGCGAGCGTGTGGCCAGCGGCGACCCCACCGCGTGGACGAGGGCCAGCTTGCCGCTCGACCAGTGCGGCATCAGCCCGTCCAGCGCGGGGTGCAGGCCGAAGCGCTCGTCGAGCTTGATGGCCGCGTCCTTGCCCGAGCCCGGCGCACCGATGGCGATCGACGGGCGCGCCGCGTAGTAGGCCTTGTCGGCCCAGGGCACGACCATCGACAGGCCGTCGACGGCGCCGCGCTGGAAGATCACGCACAGCACCTTGCGCTTGCCGGCGCCGGCTGCCGGCGGCTTGGCGAACGCGAGGCCCACGCCGCCCAGGGAGGCGACGCCGAGCGCGGACAGGCCGAGGAACGAACGACGGGAGAGGTTCATGGTGCTCATCGCTTCTGGAACTCCGGCGAACCGAGGAGCAGCCCCACCGCCTGGGGGAGCTGCGTGGGCGAAGGCTCCTGGTAGTCGACCGCGTCGTCCTTCTTCAGCGCGGCCAGGATGGTGGCGCGCGTGCCGGCGCTCGGCGCCCGGTGGAGCAGCGCCGCGGACAGGGCGTCGACCAGCGCCTCGCTGTCGTCGAGCGAGGCACTGCCGGCGAGCGGCCTGGTGTCCATCTTCACACCCTGGATCTTCCCGGCGGCCAGATCGATCCCGAAGTTGATGCGCGACACCAGCGCGCCGGTGCTCACCCAGGCGTCGGCGGTGTCCTTGTAGCCGGTGGGTGGCTGGCATCGGTAGAGCGGCTCGCCGAGGCGCTCGATGCGGCCGACGAGCTGCGGCGAGCCGTCGTAGCTGGCGCCGGTGGCGCGCAGCGCCGAGGCCGCCAGCTCGAAGGGCTTCCGGGTCTTGGCGGTGCGCGCCTCGGGGGCCCACATCTCCGGCGAGGCGAAGAGCGCGGTGTACACGGCGCGCAGGTCGCCGTCGGTGCGGGTGAAGGTCTCCGCCAGCCGATCGACGAGCGGCTGCGGCGGCGCGTCGCTCACGAAGCGCTGCGCGAGCTTCCTGGCCACGAAGCGCGCCGTCTCCGGGCGCCGGGCCAGGAGGTCCAGCAGCTGCTCGCCGTCGCCCTTGCCCCCGCGATCGAGCGCGGTGCCGAGCACGGTCTTGGCACCGGTGTCGTGCATCGCCGGCCGGAAGACGAAGGCCGGGTCGGCGGCGGGCTCGTTCACCGTCCAGCCGGTGAGGGCGCGCGCCGCCTGGCGCACGTCGTCCTGACTGTAGCCGCCGTCGACGCCGACGGTGTGCAGCTCCAGCAGCTCGCGGCCGTAGTTCTCGTTCAGCCCCCGCGCCTTGGCCTTCGCTGGCTTCTTTCCCGCGCCGGCGCCGGCGGTCGCGCCCTGCTCGGCGGCGCTGCGGTAGTTGTCGAGGTAGAAGAGCATCGCCGGGTGCTGCGCGGTGGCGCCGAGCAGGTCCCGGAACTTGCCGAAGACGTTGGGTCGGATGGCGGTGCGCTCGTAGTCGCCGAGCGTGTACAGCGTCTGCTGGCTCTTGCGCGCGAAGACGTTGAAATGGTTGAACCAGAAGTCGACCAGCACCTCCTGCAGCTGCCGCTCGCTCTGCACGGCGCGCATCACCTTCTGCGCCGACAGGTCGGCCAGGATCTGGCGCGGTTTCTTTCCGGCGTCCTCCTTCGCCGCCGGCACGCCGGGCTTCTCTATGCGGTCCATGTCCAGCTCGCCGGGGCGCGCCTTGGCCTTTTTCGCCTTGCTCGGCGCCGCGGGTGCGGCCGGCTTCCTGCCCTTGGCGTCGTCCCCCTCGGCGGCGCCGTCGGGCTTTGCTGGCATGGGCTTCGGCTTCGGGTAGGCCGTGATCAGCTCCTTCATGGACATCGACAGAGAGGGCAGGGCGCGCAATGCCTCCTCGAGCTGGGCGTCCGGGAGCGTCGCCGGCTGCATCTGCCGCGCGATCCAGGCGTCGACGCCCTCGCGCGCCACCCGCTCCGCCTCGCCAGGCCGCGCTCCGAAGCCGAGGCGGTCGAGCGCATGGTGCGCGCGCGCCACGGCCTCGGCGTCCGGGGCCGCGTCGGCGATGGGGGTCGCGCTCGGCACGGGCGCGGCGGCGGCGTCGCGCGCGGCGGCCGTCGGGCCGCCGGAGCTCGCCGAACAGCCGGCGAGCGCCGCCAGCAGCATGATTCGACTCAACGTTCTGCGAGCGAGCATCCGGCGTGGTCCTCCGTGGACAGCGATGTCGGCCAGGTGGCTGGCGCGACGATGGTGACGGAGGCTACAGCACGCGGCGTACCAGGCCATTGCGTGGAAACACCGGAAGAATCCGGGCGCGCCTGCGGACGGGCCGCCGCACCCGCCCGCACCGGGCTCCGCAGGTGCTGCAGCGCGCGCGCTCGGCTAGAACCGGGCCGATGGATCCGCCCTCGGAGTCCCGGCCGCCGCCGACCTGGGCGGACCGTCTCCTCGGCGCGCAGCTGGCGTGGGCCTGCGTCGGGCTGGTCGGCGTCGTCTACGCTGCGTTCAGCCTGATGCTCCACCGGGGCGGCTGGCGAGCATCGAGATGGTCAGCTATCTGACCGGCCCCTATCTCGGCAACGCCGAGGCCGGGCTGGTGGCCAGCCTGGTCGGGCTGCGCACCTCGGTGGTCTCCGGTGGCGTGGCCTGCGTGCTCGGCGCCGGCCTGCTCGCCGCTGCGCTCCCCGGTTTCCTGCGCTACGACCGCGAGGCGGGCCTGGCGCGCAAGCGCCGCGAGGACGAGGCAACGCGCGGCGACCCGGCCGCCGCCTGACGCTCGTCTGGATGGCGGATCACTCGGCGCCCACGGTCTCCTGGTGTGGCCCTCGCGGTCGCGCTCGACCTGACCGCGCTCTGCGCCCTTGTCCGGCCGCGTCGCGAGGGTGCTCACGCCGCATCGCTGCGGCGCGCCGAGGCGTCGAGCTCGAGCGTGATCTTCGGGTAACGCTGGTGCAGCCGACCCAGCGCGGCCGCCTGAGTGGACGCGCCCCGGGGGTCATGCGGCGGGCGCGATCGCCGGAGCGACGGCGCCCGCCTGCACCTCAGCGGCGGCGGCGACGGCGCACGGCGAGGAGCGCCAGCGCCAGCCCGGCGGCGGCACCGGTGCTGCCCGGCGCCGTCGGAACCGTGCGGCACCCGCAGCCGTCGCCCTCGGCGGCGAGGCCGCCGAAGTCGTCGTCGAACGGTTTGCCCGCGCCCGTGGTGGCGCCGGCGTCGCCGCCAACCCCGCTGCTGGCGCTTCCGCCGCCCACGCCGCTGGAGCTGCTCGAGCCGCCCTGCGGGGTGACGGTGATGGCCACCGTGTCGGTGTCCGTGCCGTCGACGGCGGTGACGGTGACCTCGAAGGTCAGCACCGTGTCCGCGTCCACGTCGGGTGCGGTGAAGGTGACAACGGCGGCGTCGTCCGCCGACAGCACCACGTCCGGCCCGCCGGTCTGCACCCAGGCGAAGGTCAGCGGGTCATTGTCGGGATCGCTGCTGCCGCTGGCGTCGAGGGTGGCCTCGGTGAGCTCGACGACGCTGGCGTCGGGGCCGGCGTCGGCGACGGGGGGATTGGCCGGCACGCACACGGTGGCGTCGGCGACGACCGTCGGGAAGGGGGTGCCGACGATGCCGGTGAAGGCCACGTCGTCGACCTCCCAGCCGAAGTCGGCGCTCGCCTCGTCGCTGCCGATGCGGAAGCGAATCTCGACGTTCTGTCCGGCGAAGCTGGCTCCGAGGTCCAGGGTCACCACGTCGGTGGCCGGCCACGCCGCGTTCTGGCCGACGAAGCCCTGGCGGCCCTCCAGCGGATTGCTGGCGCCGTCGGGCCCGTCGCCGATGATGCCTGCGTACCCGGGATCGACGATGGTGGCCACGTCGGTCCAGGCGCCGCCGTCGATGCGGAACTCCAGCACGCCGCCGTCCCAGAAGACGTCCGGGGTGGTCTCGAACTTGAAGCGGTGGGTGAAGGCGAGGCCGAGGTTGCCCGGGCCGACGGTGACCACCGGCGAGACCAGCGAGTTGTCGCTGATGCCGGAGATGTCGAGGCCGTGCCAGACGTGGTCGATGGTGCCTTCGATCTGCTCCTTGTGCCAGACGTCGTCGGGGTTGTCGCCCTCCGGCGTCCAGACGTCCACGTTGGCCTCGAAGTCGTCGACCGTGGCGGCGGTCTCCACGCTGTCGAAGTCGACGCGGTAGAGGCCGACGGCCTCGACGGTCGGCTCGCAGGCCGTGGCATCGCTGACGGTGGCGGTCACGTCCGCGCCCGTGGAGAGGTCGACGCTGGGATCGATCATCACGTCCAGGGTCACCAGCGCCGTCTCGAACGGCTCCAGCGCGCCGAGCACCATCGTGTCGCCCCCCGGGAAGGTCAGGCCTCCGCTGGCCGAGGCCACGGTGATGGACGTGTTGGCCGTGGCCACCAGGCCGTTGTTGGTGACCTCGATGGTCAGCTTGCCGATCTCGTTCTCGTCGAGGACGCCGTCGTCGTCGCACGAGTAGACGGAGTCGTCGATGGTCGGCTCGCCGAGGGTGATGCGCGGTGCCAGGTCGTAGTCCTCGACGATGCCCAGGTTGTCGGTGGTGTCGCGCGGCGGGCCGACCGCGCAGGATCCCGCGCCGCGGGCGGCGAAGCCCTGGGCCAGGAGCAGGGCGTCCTCCTCGTCGTCGGCGAAGGCCGCGGCCAGGATGGCGTCACGCTGCTCGATGATCGTCGTCTCCGCCGGCGCCAGCTTCATGCCCGCCACCACGTAGTCGGCCATGCGGCGGCGCGCCTCGGCGAAGGTGTACTTGGGGTTGGCGCCCTTCGACTCCTGCAGGAGTCGCACGTAGCCCTCGAAGAGCATGGTGGTCCAGATCTCGCCGCTGTTGTGCTCCTCCTCGTTGTCGGGGGCGACGACGATGTACGGGGCGGTGGCGGGCAGCGGCTCGCCGGCCTGCATGTGGATGAAGGTCAGCGAGTTCTTGGTCAGGTCGACGGAGTAGGGCATGCGTCGGATGCCGTAGTACGCGGCGTCGGTCATGCCGCCGCCCGCGTAGTACGAGAAGGGGAACGCCCCCTGCAGGTCGTCGCTCTCGCGGAGCATCATGGTCAGGGCCACGAAGTCGCCCCAGCCCTCGCTCATCTCGCCGCACTGCAGCTGCCCGCAGGAGACGAGGCGGTGGTGCAGGTAGTGGCCCCACTCGTGGGCGATGAGGTGGTTGTCCAGGTCGCCGTCGCGCTGCACGCCGGTGGTGCGCTGCAGGGTGGCGGTGACCGGGCCATTGGCCAGCGCCGCGATCAGGGCGGCGCCGTCGACGTCGCTGACGCTGAGCACGGGGATGGTCACACCGCCGAGCCCGCCGCTGCCCATCTGCGGAGCCGGGCCGGCGGCGTTGTTGTAGAGGATGACGCCGATGGCGCCGGCCGCCTGGGCGGTGAGCGCCTTGGACTCGAAGCCGCAGCTGCCGCGCTGGATGAGGGCGATCTTGCCGGCTACCGCGTTGACGATCGGCTGGCAGGCGTCCTGCGTCGGAGCCGTGCCGTCATCGGCCAGCACCACCTCGCCGCTGATGGAGAAGTTGTCGGGGCCGAAGGCGGGGGTGCCCGTGTCCAGGTCGAGGCCCAGCGGCTCGACGTGCAGCGTGCGCGCGCTGACGCCGCTCCACAGGTAGACCTGCATCACCGGCGACTCGCCGTCGGCCGGGGTCGACATGTTGGCGTTGTTCAACTCGCCGTTCTCGACCGCGTCCTGCGCCTGGGCCTGCAGCGGGTCGCCCTGCTCGCCGCCGCGGTTGTAGTTGTCGGCCTGGGCGTTGCCGGCGACCTCGTCGAAGCCGGAGTCGTACCAGTAGTCGTGCAGCCAGTTGGTGACGTAGAAGAGCTCGGTCACCGCAGCCATGCTCTGCTCGGCCGATGCCAGCGGCTCGGCGTTGACATCGTAGGTGCGATCGAAGGTGTTCGGTGAGGTCACCGTGGCGCGCAGGTCGCCGGCGTCGAAGTCGTTGTCGTCGTGGTCGGTGTAGGCGTCGACGTTGTTGCCGTTGGTCTCGGTGGCGGCATCGGGCAGCCACGGGTCGGCGTGCACGTTGAAGCCGTCGATGCTCACCAGGTTCGGCGCGATGAAGGTGGGCGTGCTGCCGTCGGGCAGGCCGGTGGGGTGCGGGGTGAAGTCTGTGGTCGGGCCGTCGAGCGGGCGCTTGTCGCCGGCCGTCTCTGCCCAGACGCGGTAGTTGAACGTCTCGTTGGCGGTGAGGTTGGCGCGGTAGAGGATGCGGCCATCGTCGGCGGCGAGCACCCAGGCGAAGGTGCTCGGCGGCGCGCCGTCGGCCGTCTGGGTGAAGAGCTCCACGTAGAACGCGGGCACCAGCTGGGTGGCCATGGGGAAGAGCACCGGCCGCAGGCGCGCCGGCCGCGTGAAGCGCAGGCCCGACGCCTGCGCCGACGCCGGCGTGGTCAGCTCGAAGCGCTGCCACTGGCTGCCGTCGGGCTGGGCCACCGCGCGCAGCGACTGCGGCGAGAGCTGCACGCCGTGCAGATCGAGGGTGGCGCCGGCCACGGCCTGCACCGGCGCCAGGGTGAAGGCACCCTTGATGCGCCCGGAGGCGGCCTCGGCGTGCGGGTGGCCGCCGATGGCCACCAGCGAGCCATCGCGGCGCATGAGCACCTTGGTGTCGTCGTGGAACACCTCCACGCCGTCGACGCGCTGACGGAAGGTGACGATCACCGGACCGCGTCCGACGTCGTGCACCGCGCGCACCTCGACGGTTGCCAGCGCGCCGGTGTCGAGGCCGTACAGCTCGGCGTGCGCGTCGAGGTGCGCGCGCGCGTGCTCGGTGGTCCTTGCGGTGCCGGGCCGCGGCGAGGGGATCGCCCGGCCGCCCCCCACCAGCGAGGGCTGGCCGCGCACCTCGTCGCGCGTGGCGACGCGCGCAGACTGGTTCCGCGCTTCGGCGCTGCGGAGCGTCGGCGCCTTGCGCGCCGGGCCGTCCAGCCCGGCGTGGCGCGGGGGCGGACTTTGCGCGGCGGCGGCGCCGGCGAGGGTCAGGGCCAAAGTGATCGTATGGAGAGCGACGTATCGGCGCATGGCCGCGCAGCCTACTCGATCAGCGGATCCTGCACGAGAGAGGATGTGCGTCCCTGAACGTGCTCGTGCGCGGTGCGGGGCCCACCGTCACCCGTTCCTACCGTGGACGTGCAATTCGCCGCGGCGGACGGTGGCGGCGTGTGGGCAACGTGCGACGCGGCCGCACAGCATCGATCAGAACGGCAGGACCATTCCGATAATCGAGCTTGGCCATCTGGCCCCCTATGCTTCAAATGGCGACCGCACATCGATCCGTCTGCGAGTCGTCGCGCGGAGCTTCGCCGGCGTCGGATGGTCACCTGGGGAGGGGCCGTTCATGACGCCTGGCGGCAAAGGGCAGCGGCCGGCCTGAGCAGGTCGGGCGCCCCCGCGCGTGCGTCTCGCGCAATTCGACAGGGAAAGGGAGCGCTGCCATGCAGGTCAACCGTCGCGTCCTGGCCACCATCATCGGGTCCGGTCTCATCGCCGCGTCGGCTGCCGTCGGCTGTTCCGCCGAGGCGCCGCCGCAGGACGAGCTCGAGCAGGTGGAGACCTACGGGATCACCTTCGCGGAGTGGCTGCCGACCGTCTACCGGGAGGCGGAAAGCGGCGTGTGGATCGTCGACGGCGACACGCCGGTGGAGACCGAGCGGGAGCTGCACGAGTTCTTCGTCAACCACGTGCAGCCGGGCGCGCTCATCGACGCCCAGTCGGGCGGGGTCGACGCCAAATGGGCGATGCGCAGAAGGTGAACATCACCTACTGCGTCAGCACCACCTTCGGAAGCAACTACAGCAAGGTGGTCACCGCCATGAACACCGCCACCGGCGCCTGGGAGGCGGCGGCGAACGTGAACTTCGTCTACCAGAGCGGTCAGGACGCCAGCTGTACGGCCTCCAACAACAACGTCGTGTTCGACGTCCGCCCGACCAGCGGGCAGAGCTACGTGGCGCGCGCCTTCTTCCCGAACCAGTCGCGCTCCACGCGCAACGTGCTCATCGACTCCCAGGCCTTCGGCAACCTCGGCGTCTGGACGCTGGCCGGCGTGCTGCGGCACGAGCTCGGCCACTCTCTCGGTTTCCGCCACGAGCACACCCGCCCGGAGGCGGGCACCTGCTTCGAGGACAACAGCTGGCGTCCGCTCACCACCTACGACTCCGAGTCGGTGATGCACTACCCCCAGTGCAACGGTGACCAGGCCGGTGACCTGGTGCTGACCGTCAAGGACAAGCAGGGCGCGTCCTCGCTCTACGGCGGGCCGGGCGGCGGCGGCGGTGGCTCCGGCGGCGGCTCGAGCTCCTCGAGCTCCTCGAGCAGCTCCAGCTCCAGCTCCAGCTCCAGCAGCTCGAGCGGCAGCGGCGGCGGCGGCAGCTGCGCGCACGACATGTGCTCGACCGGCACCAAGCTCACCGACAACTGCAACACCTGCGTCGGCCAGATCTGCGACGCGGATTCGTACTGCTGCAACAACAAGTGGGATTCGGTGTGCGTCGGCGAGGTCAAGAGCGTGTGCGGCATCACCTGCGGCCAGCCGAGCGGCTGCGTGCACAGCAAGTGCGTGACGGGCGCCAAGCTCTCCTCGTCCTGCGATGCGTGCGTCGGCCAGATCTGCGCCGCCGACTCGTACTGCTGCTCCACCGGCTGGGACTCGCAGTGCGTGAACGAGGTGGCCAGCATCTGCGGGTAGAGCTGCAACTGAGGTCGTGACGCCGGGCGTCGGGGCGCAGAGCGTGCGCCCCGGCGCGATCGGCGACGGCGTGCTCCAATGTGCGCCCATGCGCGCCCCGCCGCCGGTGCTCCTCGTGCTCTGCGCGCTGACCGCGTGCAGCGACCGGGAGGCGCCGGTGGGTGGGGCGTCGCCGCTTCGCCTCGATGCGGCCGCCACCGTCCCCGCCCTGGTCGAGGCGGGCGCCGAGCCGCCGATGCCGGCGCCGTACCGCGCGCGGGGCGACGCTGCCGTGGCCACGAACGCCGGCTGCGTGGGCTGTCACGCCGATCAGGCGGCCGAGTGGCGGGGATCGCTGCATGCCCGCGCGGCCAGTGACGGCGCCTACCGGCGTGCCCTGGCCAAGGAGCCGAGCCCGTTCTGTCGCGGCTGCCACGCGCCCGAGGCCGATCCGGAGGATGCCTCGCTCACGCCCGCGGCCCTCGCCGGCGTGGCCTGCGTCACCTGCCATGTGACCGAGGAGGGTTCGGTGCTCGCGGCGCCTCCTCTCGCGGGCGCCGGCCCGGCGCCACACCCCTTGCGCCGCAGCGCGGCATTCGCAGGGGCGGGCGCCTGCCAGGGCTGCCACGAGTTCGCCTTTCCTGGCGCCGGCGGCGACGGAGACGCGCAGCTCATGCAGACCACCGTGCGCGAGCACGCCCGCTCCGAGGGCGGCGGCCAGGCGTGCGCCGACTGTCACATGCCGCGCCGGGAGGGGCGGCGGTCGCACTCCTTCGCGGAGGTTCGCGACGCGGGCTGGCTCCGCGCCCGCCTGCGCGCGCGCCCCGAGGTGGTCCCCGGGGCACTGCGGGTCACCCTGGAGCAGCCGGAGCCAGGGCATGCCTTTCCCACCGGCGACCTCTTTCGCCGCCTCGAGGTGCGCGCCGAGCTGCGCGATCGCTCCGGGCGCGTCCTGGATGGCGAGACGCGGTGGCTGGGACGCCAGCTGTTGCTGGTGCCCGGTCACGCCGCGCGCCAGCTCGTCGGCGACGATCGCGTCTTCGACGAGCCGCGCACCGTCGACCTGCCGCTTCAGGGGGCGACCGCGGGCGCGACGGTGGCGTTCGCGGTCACCTACCAGCGCGTGGCCACCACCGGCACAGGGCACGACCCGTCGGCGGCGGAGATCGAGTCGCAGGTGCTGCTGCACGACGGCGTCCTGCCCTGGCCGAGCATGCCGGGCGCGGCCCCGCGCCAGGCACCATGAACGAGCGGCCGCGCGCCAGGTGCTCCGTCGCCGCGCCAGCCGCGCGGTATCCCGCTCGAGCGCGAGAAGAGTGATATACCGCGCGCCGTGCCGTCGTGGTCCCTGGCCAGCTGGACGGGATGGGTGGCCGCGGCGCTGGTGCTTGGCGCGGTGCTGCTCCAGCTCGGTCATCGCCTTGCCCACGGGCGGCGCGCTGCGCTGGGTACGCGCACCCTCTCCGCCCACGTGGCCATCGGGCTGGCTGCCGCGGCGATGGCCTTCCTCCACCCGCTGACGGCGCTGGTGTCGCTCGGCTCGCCGGCTGCCGTCGGCGGAGGGACGCCGGCCCTGGCCCTCGGTGCGCTGGCCCTGCTCGTGCTCCTGGCCCACAGCGGGCTCGGGCTCAAGCTGCGCGATCCGGCGCTGCGCAAGCGCGCGGCGGTGCGTGCTCGGCACGTGCTCACCGCCGCGCTGCTGGCCGCGGCCATCGCCGCGCACGCGCTGGCCTGCGCGTACGGCGGCGCGGACTGAGTCCTGCTCGCTACTCGCAGGCGATGTCGAGCACGTGGAAGCCGACGCCGGCGGCAGTGCCGGCGTAGAGGATGGAGTTCCCCTTGCGCGCCACGCTGCCGATGATGGTGGAGATGGCCTTGATGGGCGTCTCGTTCGCCGGAACGCCAGCGGCGAAGTCGAGGTCGGGCGGGAAGTCGACGACCTGGCCGGTGCCGGCCAGCGTCGCCAGCTGCTCGCCGCTGGTGGACAGGCGGAAGATGTAGCCCTTGGCCGAGCCGACGATGAGCGCCTCGCCGTCGTTGGTGAGCCCGTTCATGGTGGCGGTGGTGGAGGTGCCGATCTCCTCGAACGTGCCGACCTGGTTGAAGACCTCCTCGAACTGCCCGGGCGCGTCGGTGCCGATGGCCCAGAGGAAGTCGCTCACCGCCTCGACGCCGACCACGTAGAGCTTGCCGCCAAAGGCGGTCATGGCCAGCGGCGAGGCCTCGTCCACGCTGGCGAAGTCGTGCAGCGTGGTCACCGTGCGCGCGGCGTCGTTGGCGATCTTCTTGATCTTCGAGTTGCCGCCGTCGATGAAGTAGATGTTGCCGTCCTCGTCGGAGACCGGCAGCTCGGGGCCGTACGTCTTCGCGGTGGCGTCGGGGCCGTCGACGTCGCCGGGGTCGGCCACGTCGCCGCCGATGTCGACGTCCTCGATGGCCACCGCGTTGCCGGCGATGGGCTTCGCGGTGCAAGCGCCGGGCAGCCCCGAGAGCTCCACCACGCCGTTGCCGATGCTGTCGGTGACCACCACGTTGCCGTTGGGAAGCGTGGTCACGCCGCTGGCGGTGATGAATCGGACGTCGGCGCAGTCCCCGGCGGGGTCGTAGCGGTAGACGGGATCGAATTCGTCGCCGGCGACGCGCCTGACGTTGGCGCCCTCGGTCATCCACACCTCGTACTGCGTCTCGACGAACACGTTGTCTGCGTGCACGGCGATGTGCCGGTTGCGCAGCGGCGGGTCGGCGAGCAGCGGCTGGCCGTCGGGGTTCCAGCCCTCGAGGTCGCCGGTGAAGTAGGGGTTGCCCAGGAGCAGCTGGGTCGTGCTGCAAGCGGTGAGCGTCGAGCCGCCGCCGGAGCCGCCCCCGCCGCTGGCGGTCGGGTTGCCGCCGGCGCCGGCATTGCCCGCGCCACCCGCGGCGCCGGCGCCAGGGCCCGACGCCCCGTTGCCCGAGCTGGTCGGATCGCCAGGATCGTCGTCCGACTCCGACTTCATGCAACCGGTCAGGGCCGCGCCGAGCACGAGAAAGCCAGTCACCAAGTTCATCGTTCGCATGAGCGTTCGCTTCTCCTCGCGCGCCGAAAGGTGGCGCGTCGCCACCCAGCGCATCGCAAACGGTGCGCCAGCGGGCTCCAACGCGAATTCCTGCGCGAACCGGCCTCTGGCGCGTCTGCGCGCCGCCGGTTCGGTGTTGCATGCAACAGGCGCCACGCGGGCGCGTCTGTAGCACCCGCCTCGCTGGCGGCGCGCGTTGGCTCCGTGCTCGTCTGCCGGAGGCCGCGCTGGCGTGGGCCCGGCGCTCGGTCGCCGCGGCGTTCTAGAAGGAGAGACCTGCGTCTGCGGGATGTAGAGGCGCCGGTCGCCCGGCGGCGGCGTCCAGTAGAGCGAGCACCACGAACGGTTCATCGTCGAAGGTGCAGGCGATGAGGTCGGCGCGCTTGAACCGCTTCTCGATGTTGTAGTCGGGCATGCTGCTGTAGAGGCGCAGCCCAGTCTCGGTGTAGTTCTCGAAGCTGCAGCGCAGCCACTTGTTGCTGTCGCCCGAGGGGATGGGCGAGTCGTGGGACAGGACCGCGTACTGTGCGCCTGCGGCGTCGCAGGTGATGGAGTCGAAGACCACGCCATTGCTGTTGCCGCTGGTGGCCTCGACCTCCACCGGTGAGTTGTAATGATATCGGCCGACGTAGGTGTACGAGTTGCCGTAGGCGCCGTGCATGATGCCCAGCCGATTGTTGTACGATTCGAAGTTGCGGATGACGTGGTTGAACGAGGTGTTCTGCCAGACGAAGATCCCGGCGGCGCCGCTGTGGGCCAGGTTGTTCTCGAACGTCCAGATGCCCTCGGAGTTGGT